>NZ_CP015987.1:0-300000 GCF_001658005.1 Sphingobium sp. EP60837
ATCATGATCTATCTCACGCGCATTATGGTCATAATAGGCCTGTAGCTGGATCGCGCCGCCCGACGGCATTTCGCGCCGCCAGCGGGCGAGCAGGTCATAGCCGTAAAAGGCTTCGGACGGGTTCAAGCCGCGGGACAGCGACCCATAATGGGCGTCCCCCTGCAGCATGACCGAGTCCTGCGCCGAGGCGTCCCAGTCCATGCGGAAGCCCAGTTGGGTACGGCGGCTGCCGTCGTCGCTGTCGTCGGAACTTTCGAAATTCTCGTGCCGCTTCGCGAAGATCCGGTAGTTGATCCCGTCGCCCGCTTGCCCACCATAGCGAAGCCCCAGGTCATAGGTCCTGTTGCCGCCGACGACCGTCGCATACAGCCCTTGGGAAGCTCCCGCGTCGCGCGTGATGATGTTGATGACGCCGTTCACGGCATTGGAGCCCCAAAGCGTCGCGCCGGGGCCGGAAATGACTTCGATCCGCTCCACATCTTCCGGCAATATGTCCGGCATGTCCCAATATACGCCGGAATAAAGCGGCGAATAAACGCTGCGGCCGTCGATAAGGACCAGCAGCTTGTTGGAAAAATTCTGCGCCTGTTCATTGCCGCTAAGGCCGCGGGCAGCGACGATTATGTCATTCGGGCCGCCCCGCATCACCTGCAGATTGGGCGCGAGCCGCAATATGCCCGGCAGGGTCAGCGTACCTGACCGGACAATATCATCATGGGTGATGACATAGATGGACGCCGGGGCGTCGGCCAGGGCGGCGTTGGAGCGTGTAACCGACGTGACGTCCAGCCGCGATAGTGCGGCGAGCGGCATGTCGCGCAATTCCTCGATACTTTGAGCCCGAGCTGCGCCCGATTGCACGCCCAGCAGCCCTGCTATCGCCCAGGTAATCCTGAACACAGCCGATCCTGACCGCATCTATCCCCCTGCAATTACCCCGATTTATAGCATCGTTACGAAATTGCATCGAATTAGTTCCGGGACGTTCGCGATTGAAGCCGGTAGGCGATTGAAGATCAAGCAGATTCGGCAAGATTTCGCCTGCCGGTAGCTCAATCGTCCGTTTCGGCGACGCCGTTGCGGTTGTCATCGTCGCCCGTCTTCGTGCCGCCGAGATGGCCTGTGCCATGATAACCGATCTCGGTCTGTCCACCATGGCCCATAACGCTGCCAGGATCATTGGCACTTTTTCTGTGCCCATGTGGATAGGGCGCACCCGCGCTCTCGCCGCCAGGGCTACTCGCGCTCATGTTAAGGTCGCTTACCCCGTCACCATGGGACTGTCCTGCGCCGCCGCTTACCTGCGCTAGGCTGTCGGCCTTATCCCCGATTTCGTCATTTGGGCTCTGATCAAGCCCCTGCGCCTCGACAAAGGCGGTGCCGGAGACTTCCTCCACTTCCGGCCCGACGCCTGGAACATGACGACGCCGCTCTTGCGACGCGGCAGGTTCATCAGTCGCCCGCTCGCCCCGCCAGCCTTGCTCAGGTGGCGCAGCGTCGTCCTTGATCGGTGAGCCTTGCCCTTGGAGAAATGGGTTGCGATCATTCATGACGTTGTCCTCATTCAGGCCGTTGGCCGGTCGAACTGAGCAACGCGTCAAAAAAGCCGGCGATCCGCTTGCTTCGCTCACCTGGGTTAGCGCGCAGGGGTCTTTTATGTCGCTATGATGCCGCCTCAGCGACGACGAAGGTCATCATCCCATGGAAGACGGAGAGCAGCGGCGCCGGATAAATGCCAAGCGATGGCTGTGGCTTATCGTTGCCGCGTGCGTCGCGGTCGCTGCCCTGGTCACCTATACCAGCCTTCGCGCGCCCGATCCTGACTCGCGCACTTCCGAAGTGCCGCTACAGACCACCGCCGATGCTCAGGCGGCAAGGGAGGGGAGCCGGAACGAATCGCAGCTTCGGTGATTGCATGAAGTGCGATCCTCTTCGGGACCGATCATATCTTTCAGGAGCTTGATCGATGTCGCTAACCGGCCTTACAGCTATCATCATCCTGATCGCCGCGGCGCTGCTCGGCCTAGTGCTGTTCGCTAGCCATCGCGGACGGATCAACAAGGGCGCAGCCTTGTTCGCAGCGCTGATTATCGTGGCGGCGGCGTCGGTGACGCTGTTATATCCCTCCTTCCTGACGACCACGCATTCGGATAGGCCGCTGCTCTGAAACATGCCATGACCATCGCATGATCGTTCCGGAGCATCCCTCCAACGCTGCGGGAGTCGCCGTCCATTATGATGAGCTGGACCCGGCCTATCGCCGTATCTGGGGCGACCATGTCCATCATGGCTATTGGCGTGAGGGACATGAAACCCCGGAACAGGCGGCGGCGGCGTTGGTCAAGCTCGTCGAGCAGAAGCTGGCGCTGCAGCCGGGACTCAGGCTTTGCGACATAGGTTGCGGCTATGGGGCGACGGCGGCCGATCTTTTGACGCGCCACGAAGTCTCTATCGTCGGCCTGACATTGTCACCAGCCCAGCACCGGATCGCGAAGGATCGATCGCCTGACTTTTCTTGTCTTCTCCGGGATTGGCTCGACAATGGTCTACCATCCGCGTCTTTCGACCGTGCCTATGCGATCGAAAGCTCGGAGCATATGGTGGACAAGGCGCGTTTCTTCACCGAAGCCCGGCGCATTTTACGGCCCGGCGGGCGATTGGTTGTCTGCGCGTGGCTTGAAGGGGAGGGAGCGCGCCCGTGGGAGGTGCGCCACCTCCTCCTGCCGATCTGCCGAGAGGGCCGCTTGCCCAGCATGGGGAGCCGCATCGATTATGAACGGTTGGCATCGGACGCAGGCTTCCGACTGACGGGCTATCAGGACATTAGCCGGGAGGTCCGGCGCACCTGGTCAATCTGTCTCGCGCGCCTAGCAAAGAGCATGATCAGCGACAGCAGCATCCGGCGCCTCGCGCTCAGTCACGCTACGCAGAGCCGGGATTTCATGCTCAGCCTGCCGCGCCTCATACTGGCACTGCGAACCGGCGCTATGCGATATGGCATATTTCAGTGGGAAACGGTCTAGCCGCCCCTTGTCCAACGCCGAGATTCGCAGATGAACAGCACGCATCCTGTGACCTTGAGCGATCCATCCGGGTTCTTCGCCAGCGTCGATCGATAGCTTTTCCCGCTTTTGGGATCATAGGCCCGGCCGCCCTTCCAGACCGATCCCGATCGGCTGAAGTTCCACAACGTAGGAAGACCCGCCAGCGGCCTGTTTCTTAAGCGCGGGTCGGGATTGTGGCTATCTGTCTTGGGAACGGTCGGGCTGGTGTCGAGCACTTTCACGATGCGCCCGCAAATATGCGTTCCGCACGGCTCAATCCGGACCAACCCTTTGCCATCATCCGTCAGCCACAAACCCGTAATGTCGCCAGAACTACCCGTTGCGGATGCCAGCATAAGCAAGGAAGACGCCAGGATTGTCATCGCCAATATCCTCTTCTGCCGTAAGGTGAGGCAAAAAGGACGACACATCAACCACGCCGCTGATGATAAGATAGGGCGTGGGAGAAGGATGCATATGACAAAGCTTGCGGTACGATCGCGCCAGGAAGAGCAGATGGATGCGCCCGATCTAGATCCCGCCATCTATGAGCGGGTTCTGCACGATCTGGCCCGCGTCAATCAGTGGACCTTCACCGCCTGGCCCAGCATCGCATTTCTCAACCGCGCTATCGGCTCGGCCAAGCATTTCCGCTTACTCGACGTCGGATTTGGCGATGGAGACATTTTGCGCGCCATCGCCCGGTGGGCGCGTAGGCGGGGTATCGAGGCCGAACTGATCGGTGTCGATCTCAACGAGAAAAGCCTGCAGGCAGCGCGGCGCGCAACGCCGCCCGATCTCCCGATCGAGTATCGCGCAGGCGATTATCTGGACCAGCCCGAGGCGTTCGATTTCATCATCTCCAGCCAAGTGACGCATCATATGACGGATGCGCAGCTAATGACCTTCCTTCGCCATATGGAAGCGCATGCACGGCGCGGTTGGCTGATCTGCGACCTGCACCGGCATGGCTTTGCCCATTGGGGCTTTCCCATCCTGGCGCGACTGCTGCGAGTCCACAGGATCGTGCGGGAGGATGGGCAGCTTTCGATCGCCCGTTCCTTTAGGCTGGCTGATTGGCGCGATCTTCTGGCGGAAGCGGGCATATCCCTGGAGCAGGTCCGGATCGTACGCCGCTTCGCCTTCCGCCTGTGCGTGGAGCGCGTGCGGGAACGGCCGCTCAACCTTTCCTGACGCGGGTGAGGGCGGCCGCGCCCGTTCCCAATCTTGGCGCGAGATGCAGCAGCGTCATCAAAGCGCTTCGGGTCAGCGGAGCGGCGGCTCCCTGCCGCAGGGTCTCGGCAACGTCCACCGGCCTGCTGCATTCCCTCCGCCATTTGCGCTGCCAGGCAGGCGCAGCTTCCGGCCCGCTAGCGAGCAGCGCCTTGGCGGCGCTGGTCCCGCTGGTAAGCGCGATTGCAATACCGTCGCCAGCCAGCGAAGCTATGACGGCGCTTTGGTCACCGATGCGGAAAATGCCGTGATGGCTGGCCTGCGCGCGCCAGCCATAGGGCACGCCCGCTATGGCATCGAAATGGGCGGGGGGCGTGGAGCTAAGCCGTTCCGCGAGCAGTGGCGCCTCTCGCTTCAATTGCTCCAGTAAGGCGGGGACATTCCCGGCGGCAGCGAGCCGAGCGCGGCTGACCGATAGGCACAGATTGACCGATCCATCTTCCTGCAACAGCAACCCGGCATAGCCATCATTGAACAGGTGCAGTTCCACCCTGTGGGCAAGCGCATCGTGCAGGGCGGAGGAGGCGGGGAGGGTAGTGCGCAGCCCGACGGATGAAACAGAAAAGTCGCGCGCCATCCCGCGCAATTCATGTTTACCGACGCCCAGGAACAGCGCCTCTGCCGTCAGCGTCTCGCCATCGTCAAACCGCACGTTGCGGGTAAGCGGATCGACCGCTCGCGCCGTCCGTCCGCGGCTGACCACCGCGCCAGCGGTAGCAGCCGCTTCGATCAGCGCGCTGTCCAGAGTGCGGCGCGAAACGCCAGCAGCGATGCCCGGCAGGACAGCTTCGACGCAGCGACTGGAACTCACCAGCCTGAACCCTGTGATGCGGTGCGCGCCCAAGGACCAGGGATCGATCCCCAGCTCCTCCAGAGCCGCAATCGCGTCCCAGCCGAGAAACCCGCCGCAGACGCCATTTTGCGGCGTGGATTGCCGCTCCACCAGATGTGGCGTCATCCCAGCGCGCGCGAGGGTAATGGCTGCGGCCGATCCTGCCGGGCCTCCTCCGATGATCAGCGTGGAGATATTGGCGGATTGAGCCATCAACCGGCTCGGCAGAAGCGGAAGCCCTCGGCAGCGACGCCCGGCCCGAATGCAAGCGCCACACCCTGGCCCTGCCTATCCTGATCCAGCAGATCGGCCAGGATGAACATCAGCGTAGCGGACGACATATTGCCGTAGCGCGCGAGTACGCCGCGCGAGAAGGCCAGCGCATTGTCCCTCAACTCCAAGCCATGCTCGACCGCATCCAGGATAGATCGTCCGCCCGCATGCACCGCCCAATTGCTAATCATGGCGGGTTCCATGGATCCGCAGACGCGTTCGCGAACGCTCTCATCTCGCAGCGCCGTCTGGATGCGACCAGGGACTTCGCCCGACAGGTGCATGATGAATCCGGTATCGCCAATCTCCCAGCGGATGAGGTCAGCCGACTCCGCCAGATTGATCGCGAAGAGCGTTTCCATCGCGAACCCGCAATTCTCCGCACTGACCAAGGCCGCAGCGGCGCCGTCGCCGAATTGCAGCATCATCAAAAGCCGCTCCAGCTGCTGTTCCGCCTGAAGGTGAAGCGATGACAGTTCGACCGTGACCACCAGCACCCGGGCATCCGGTTCCGACCGCACGATGTGGCGTGCCGTCCGTAGCGCCGCGACGGCGGCATAGCAGCCCATAAAGCCCACCAGGGTCCGCTCGACGCCAGCCAGGTCAAGCGCTTCGGCGATGATCTGGTCGATGCCGGGGGCAACGAATCCGGTGCAGCTGGCCACCACCAAATGGGTGATCCCGTCGATGTTGGTATTCACCTTCAGCGCCTCGATGGCGCTCAACGCCAATGCGGGAGCATAGCAACGATAAAGCCGCATCCGCTGGGACGTCGATGGCATAGCTTCGGCATAAAAGCCTCCGGCATCGACGGGCGATCCGCCCTCCACAGAGGGCAGGACCGACCAACGGTGATCGATTCCGCTCCTTTCGGCCATCCGTGTGAACAGACCGCGCGCGCGCTCATCCTCCAATTGTTCGCTGGCCCAGCGGATGAAGGGAAGATGCACGTCCTGTCCGGGCGTGGCGCAGCCGATGGCGTTGATGCAGGCACGTCTCTCGCTCATCGCATTCCACTTTGTTGCTCGGGCTCAAACGCCGCGATGACGGCGATGATCCGGCAGGGGACAGCATTCCCCCTGTGTAGCGCGATTGCGATTGCTACCAAATGAATTCAGCGGGCCAGCTGGGGCACTTCTCTTAAAGTCTGACCGTTACCGGGACCATTTCCTCCCACAGCAGTTCCAGCCTGCGCTTCGTGAAGCGCCACCCATCCTCTTCCCGCCGCCATTCATCATGATAGCGGATCGTCCAGCGCAACAGTTGGTCTTTGTCATTCAGAAGGTGATCGGCGGTGCAATAGGTCTCGCCGCTTGCACCGTCGCCCTCAATCATCACCGTTTGGTTATGGACACGGTGGAAGGTGGCGCGGAACATTGCCCCCAATGCGTCGATCGATTGCAGGGTGGCTTCCCGGCCCTCGGTCACAAAGCCAGGTCCTTCGATCCGGCAATCGGACGCCAGAACCGAAACCCACAACTCCTTATCCTTCTGGTCGGCACCCTGCGCATAGACATCCGCGGTACGCCGCAGCGCCGCTTCGTCGATCAGCCTCGTCAGTGAATCGCTCATAGGTTCATCCCATTGCCTGTCACGATTGGCATGTTGGTCCAGGTTCCGTTGATGTCGCGGATCCAGCCCGCTGCTGCGAGCGAGCCCCCGTCCACATTGATGGAGGTGCCCGTGACCCAGGACGCAAGCGGGCTCGCAAGATAAAGGGCCGCGCCCGCGCAATCGTCGGGCCGCCCGAAGCGCCCCAGCGGCACCCATTGTTCGACATGCGGCTGATTTTCCGGTGGCACCATGTAAGCCACCGGCGTCTGCGGCGTATCGGTGGTCTCCGGCGCGATATCGTTGACCCTGATGCGAAGCGGAGCCAGTTCTAGCGCGAGACTTTTCGTGAAACCTGTGATGCCCCATTTCGCTGCCGCGTAGACCGAACAGTTAGGGATACCACGATAAGCCTCGATAGAGGTAATGTTGATGATCGAACTACCGGGTGCCGCCGCCTTGATCAGCGGCAGCAGGTTGCTGGTCACATTCATCAAGCTGATCAGGTTCAGGCCGACAATGTCCTGCATCTCGCTCAGCGTAAGGTTGGAAAATGGCTTGGCATGAAGGAAATGCCCGACATTGTTCACAAGGATGTCGAGCTTACCACCCGCCTCTTCGCTGATGCGGCGGGCGAGGGCCTCCACCTGCTGCGGTTTGGTGACGTCGCACTGAATGGCCATGCCTGCCGTAAAATCACCGCAGCGTTCCGCATCGATCTCGGCGATAAAAACCCGCGCACCCTGCTTTGCGAAAGCTTCGGCGCAGGCCCGGCCGATACCCGCTCCGCCGCCCGTCACCAGCACCGTTTTGCCTGTGAAATCCAGCATCATCCTGTCCTTAAATTATCATCGTCCGTTGATTAGCCAGCGCCCAGCAGATCCGGGTTGCGCCGCAGTTCCTGCCCGCCATCCACGGCAAAGGATTGGCCGGTGACCCAGGAAGAACCCGGGCCAGCCAGATAGGCGACGGCTGCCGCGATATCCTCCGGTTCGCCCACGCGCTTTAGCGGGGTCTGTTCCAGGAAGCGGCCAATCACAGCAGGGTCGGCGAACATGTCCGCCGTCGCTTCGCTTCGCGTCAGCCCCGGCCGAACCGCGTTCACGCGGATTCCGAGCGCCCCCAGTTCGTCCGCTACGGTACGGATCAGCCCCTCCAGCCCCGCCTTGCTGGCGCAATAGGTCGCCAAGGCAGGAAAGGGCAGCGTCGCGGCGGTCGAGGATATGCAAATGATGGACCCGCCCGCCTTCATCAAAGGTGCTCCCAGCCGCATAGCGATGAAGGCGGTTGTAATGTTGAGGTCGAGATCGCGCCGAAGATCCGCCACGCTGGCGGATAGAAAGGGCGCGAAGCCACTTCCGCCGACCGTCGGCACCAATATGTCGAGCCGGCCGGCAAGCGCATGGGCCTGTTCCAACGCCCTGCCGACATCCTCTTCACTACCAGCATCTCCAGGGCAGATGGCAATCTCTGCATCCGGAACTGCATCCGCGATCTGGCTCCGCGAAGCCCGAAGCGCCTCCTCGCGTCGGCCCATGATGACGACGCGCGCGCCATCAGCGGCCAGCGCCCGCGCGCAGGCCGTGCCGATGCCGCCGCTGCCTCCGGTTACAAGAGCGGTCTTGCCTGCCAGCGGAGCGGTACTCATTGGGCCGACCTGAATTGAGCAACAACCTCCGTCACCGCCCGCGCGATATCATTTCGGCGATAGCCAAGGTCCGCCATCGTCTTCGCGTCGGGCTCATAGCTGACCATGTTGCCACGCCCGGTAAAGATCGCTGCATCCGGCAACATCGGATGTTCCTGATCGAGCGACGGCACATCCACCTGATTGCCAGCAGCGCGGAAGAAGAGCTTGAAATAGTCGGCGAAACTCAAATTCTCGTCGCCGACGAGGTAAGCCTTGCCATTTTCGCCCCGCTCAAGTGCCGCCTGGATGGCTTCAGAGAGCGACTGGGTGGAAATGAAGTTAGTGCCGCCAGCGGGGCCGTAGGGCGGAATACCCAATTTCCCCTCGGCATAGCGGGTATAGGCTTCGAACATGGGCAGGTTCATGCCCGGCACGGTGCCCACAACGAATGGTGCATCGAGACTGACGACATGGAAGCTGTCGTCGGCCAGGGCGGTGATGCCATCCGTCGCTAGCTTGCGCGACCGGATATAAACATTCTTCTCCATCAGCTCCGGCGCGATATGCGGATAGAAGCTGCCGACATGGATGAAGTGCCGAACGCCCGCCTGCTTGGCCAGCGCGGCGAACTGCGGCACTGCTTCGCCATTGGAGCGCAGCACATGCGCATCATAATCGGCACCCTTCGGGACATGACGAATGTCGTTGCCTGCGGCGAAGACGATCGCGTCGAACCCGGCCAAGTCCTCGGCCTTAAAGCTGCCTGCGATATAGTCGCCCGGCAAAAAGGGCAGCCGGGCGAGGGGGGTGCTGTCCTGCGGGGCGTTGCGCCCGGACACGGTCACGTCATGTCCGTGTGACGCCAGGTAAAGAGCCGCATGGCCGCCGATCATGCCGGTGCCACCGACAACAAGAATCTTCATGTTAGCTTCCTCTCCATCCGGGGCGCAGCGCGCCTCTCGATGAATCATGGCTATCCGTTTCAGTTTCCATTTGCAACAAGGCACCGATTGTATATCAGGTAACCCATGGATACCAACGTGAACCCCCAGACGGCCCTCGAAATATTAGAGCTGGTTGGCAATAAATGGACGATGCTGGTCACCTACCGGCTCGGCGATGGCGCGATGCGCTTTTCCGATCTGAAACGCTGCGCAACGCCGATCAGTTCGAAAATGCTGACGCAGACTCTGCGGGAGTTGGAACGGTTCGGGATGGTCTCCCGCGAGGTATTGCCCACCATGCCGCCCAGCGTCGAATATCAGCTGACGGATCTCGGGCGGAGTTTTCTAGGCGCGGTGAGCATGATCTGCGGCTGGATAGGCGACAATCATGTCGCGCTGGAACAGGCCAGGCAACAGCAGTCGATCGCGGCGTAGGTCGGCCTTTACGCGCGGGTTAGGTCTGAGAGGACAGCGCCAAATCCGCGTGAACTGCGTTCGCCAAACCCAGCGCAAAATCGAAGACGGACAGATTATTGATCAGACCGGTCACACGAAGACTCTGTGCAGGAACGACGAAGCCAACCGTCCCCGCGGCGCCCAACCAACCGAACAAACCTTTGAACCCGCCATGGTTGGCGATACATCCTCCCGCGCCGAAGCCTGTCACTCCTGGTATACCGACATAATCGCGCATGCTGACGCCATCAGGCAGGAGGTTGGATGTCCCAAGCGCGACGGCGACAGCAGGAAGAACCTCCTTACCCCGGTATATCCCTCCATTCGCCAGCATGGTCAAAAATCGATCATAATCCTGCGCCGATGACACCAAACCTCCCCCGCCAGAGGGGAATGCGGGCTTCTCCAAGAAGATGGAAGTTAGCCCCGCATCAACCGGGGTCAAAGCTGCGCCTTTGCCGCTATAACTTGTCACAAGACGAGCCTTCTCGCCGCTTGGCACGTGGAAGGATGTGCTGGTCATTCCCAGCGGCGCGAATAACCGGCGCTCCAAAAACTCCTCGAAAGGGAGATCCGATGCCAACTCAATGATGCGGCCGAGTAAATCCAACCCAACCGAGTAGCTCCACGCCGTGCCCGGATCGGCGAGAAGAGGCGCGGTCGCCAACCGCTCGGCAAATTCCTTTAGGCTTGTGACGGCGCCATCGGCGCGCTCAGCGCGGTTGCGTAGGTTTTGGCCCAGGCCCAGCCTTTGATATTCAGCGTTGAGCGGTCCCTTCACCGCAGGTCCGCCGCCCAGGCCCGCCGTGTGGGTGAGGAGGTGACGGATCGTCATGATGGAGGTGGCGGGACGGCTCTCGATACCTTGGCTGGGGTTTGTCAGCACCCGCATCTTTCCAAAGGCAGGGATGAAGTCAGCGACCGATTGGTCAAGCTTCATCCGACCCTCGGCAATCAGCAACATTGCCGCCATCCCGGTAATCGGTTTGGTCATGGAATAGATGCGAAATAGCGTATTCTGGTCAACCGAGCGCTGGCTATCCATCGCAATTGTGCCGTCATTTACATAAAAGGGCCGCTCTGCTCCCCGGCCGATCGCAACGCTCACCCCCGGACAAGCCTTTTCCGCTATCAAGCGGTCTGCCAACGCTCGGACAGTGGGAGAGCGGTCGCGCTTCGAGGTGCGCGCATAGCCTGGCGCAGCGCTGGCGAGTCCGAGCCAGATGGCTCCCCGCAACAGATCGCGCCGCCGAACCATCTCCGCCGCCCCATATGACATGGCTATCCTCCCCGCCGCTTCTTTTATGTGATGGTCTATTTATTTGTGCGAGGGGTCAATATTGGACTGCCAGCGATTATCGCCTCCACGCTTCCAAAGCGCCCCCGCCGCCAGGGCGACAAGCGCCCAAAATATTGTCGTGCCTAGGAAGGACGGCAGCCGGAACTGATCTTCTCCGGTCAGCATGCCGATCAGGCTGGCTGACCCAACCACAGAAATGCCCGGATAGTCGATCAGGTAGGGAAGAGGCCAGCCTGCCGCAGCCACGGCGCAGCCCTGTTCGCAGCCCATGATCTCCGCATAAAGTGCCTGCGCCTGTCCGGCATATGCTGACGAGGCGATGGCGAGAGCCAGTCCCGAAAACAGCGCGACTGATATCCGGCGAATTCTCATTAGGCGCCTGCCTTAGCTCCGTTCCTTGGGAATCAGAGCAAAATCGACCTGGATGGCGACTGCGCTCGCCGTCTCGCCAGGCATCAGCCTAGCCATCGATCCATTCGCCGCCGACTGCTCGACGACTGGCGGCGGGGCCACCGGCACTGCTCCTGGAAGGTAGCGGTTCCCCTGCGTGCCTCCCGCGTCACGAATGGAAATCACGCGCGCGACCGTCATTCCGGCCGCATCGGCATATGTCTGCGCCCGGCTGCGCGCCGCCTTATAGGCCGCCGCATAGGCGGAGTTCGCCGCGCCCTCGGGATCGGACAGGCGCAAGTCCGGCCCGCTCATAATATTGGCTCCCGCGCCCGTCACGGCATCCACCGCCGCAGCTGCCCGATCAACATCGCGCACGGTGACATTGATGATGTTGCCAGCCTGATATTGTCCTTTGCGATCGCCCCAATCGACCCGTTGAACGGTCAGCGAACGGGTCTGGATATCCTTGTCCGCGATCCCAGCTTGATTGAGAGCGGCAACAATCTTCGCGATCATCTGGCGGTTTGCCGCGTTGGCGCTGGGTGCATCCTTGCTCCATGTGTTGATGCCCGCCTGGAACTGCGCCTGGTCTGGCTTTGTGTCTTCCTGACCGGTTGCGCTGACGGAGAGCAGCGTTTCTTCATGCCTCATGCCGCGGGGGTCGTAATCCGCTTCTCCGCATGCGGACAGCAGAAGGGTTCCCAGCGCAAGATACATCCTGGTCATAGTTGGCATCTCCGGTGATGACTTTCCGCGCGAGACAATGCCGTTCGGGAAATGAAGGAATGCTGACCGACCAAATTACGGAAGTTTCTGGCTCGCGGGCGCTTGTAACGGCACATCGCCTTTTGGCGTTTATCGGATGACATGATCATGTAATCTACCTTTGAACGGCTGAAGCGAGACGTAGATCATCATCAATCAGCGGGGAGGTCGGCTTGGCAGAGTGGGTTCATCGCTACGCGCGGGTGAATGGGCTGGACATGCATTATGTCGAGCAAGGAGAAGGTCCGCTCGTCATATTGGCTCATGGTTTCCCGCAGACATGGTTCAGCTGGCATCGTCAAATTCCCGCCATTGCGGCAGCTGGCTACCGGGTCGTGACATTTGACCAACGGGGAATGGGGCAGACCAGTGCTCCCGTTGATCCTGCCGCATATGATGTGCCGCATACGGTCGGCGACCTCGTCGGCTTGCTCGATCATTTAGGGGAGCAGACAGCGATCTTCGCAGGCTTGGATTTCGGCCTTTTCGCCATA
This sequence comes from Sphingobium sp. EP60837, assembly GCF_001658005.1. NCBI lineage: Bacteria > Pseudomonadati > Pseudomonadota > Alphaproteobacteria > Sphingomonadales > Sphingobiaceae > Sphingobium > Sphingobium sp. EP60837. The sequence continues at coordinate 12,916 of NZ_CP015987.1, forward strand.
TACGACATGGCCTACCATCATCCCGAACGGATGACCGCGATAATCGGCCTGGAAAATCCGGCCTGGCCGCATGATCCCCAGCGTTCCCCGCTGGCGGAGGCGGCGGATCTGGGCGCGCGTCACTTCTACCATCTCCATTATTTCACTGCGCAGCCGGGCGTTGCCGATGCGGCGCTCAATGCCGCGCCCCGTGCGTTCTTGTCGAAGGTCTTTTATGCCCTGTCCGGCGATTATCATTATATCAACGTGTGGAAACATCCACCGGAAACAGCTTATCTCGAAGCACTTCCAGAGCCGCCGCCGCTACCTTGGGCATGGTTGTCGGAGTTAGAACTGGAATATTTCGTCAACGACTATGCGCGCTCAGGCTTCACCGGCGGTCTCAATTGGTATCGAGCAATGGATTTACGCTGGCAACAGCGCCGCCGCTTTGAAGGCGTACCGAACCCCGTCCCATTCTATTTCATCGGCAGCGAGAACGACACCGACCTTGAGGCTTTTCATGGTGAGGACCCGCTAGCAAAACTTCATCAGCAATATAGCGACCTTCGCGCGGTCGAAATCATACCCCATGCCGGTCACATGGTCCAGATGGAACGGGCGGCTGAGGTGACGCAGTTGATGCTGCGTTTTCTCTATGAGCTGAAGACCCCATCCAGCTAGCCGATTGCGAGCTTCGCCTGTCGTGGTACAGCAAGTTTCAAATATGCAGGTGGGACAGAGGAATGGAAGTTTTGAAAAGGATCCTTTTGGCGGTTTTCGCCCTGACCTTCGCCAACAGCGTCGAAGCGCGGGTGCCCTTGGATTGCCCGCTGCGAGACGCGCCCTATTCAACCAACTCCCCCCTGATCGACATTCTCCTCAGCCCGGCTGCGAAGGCCGTAGTGGACAGCCATGCTCCCGGTCTTCTCAGGGGCCTGCCGCCCCAGATGTTCGGTCCCGTCGCGCCCAGCTTCTCCGCGATCATGACATTGCGTGGCGTTGCCGGCTTTGCGGGCAAGGCGCCGGAGAGCGTAGCCTCCCTCGACGCGCCGCTTGCAGCCGTGCCTGTGACCGCGGCGGACAAGGTCGCACGTTGCGCGCGCTATGATAATGATCGGCCCAAATTCGTCATGCCCGCTGGCCGTCCGCGCATCCTGCTCTTCGAGAAGATGACCGGCTTTCGTGACGGCCCCTCGGTCGATGCAGCCCATGCCGCCATGCTTGCAATGGCGCAGAAAAAGGGCTGGGCCATGGTCGCAACCGACAAGGGCGGAGCGATGAACCCGGCGACGCTGGCCAAGTTCGATCTGGTTATCTGGAACAATGTGAGTGGCGACGTCCTGACATTGACGCAGAGGGACGCATTCCGGAAATATCTGGAGAAGGGCGGGGGCTTCATTGGCATCCACGGGTCGGCGGGTGATCCTTTCACCTTCTGGGACTGGTATGTCGATACGCTGATCGGCGCGCGCTTTGCCGGCCACCCGATGGCGCCGCAGTTTCAGGACGCTCGCATAATGGTCGAACCCGAGGGCGCGGCGCTGACAAGCGGATTGCCATCGGACTGGGTGATGAAAGACGAATGGTATTCCTTCACCACCAATCCGCGCAAAAGCGGTTCTACGATCATCGCAACGCTAGATGAGACCAGCTATAATCCAGTGGGCATGCGAGGCCAGCAACTTCGCATGGGCGATCATCCGATTGTCTGGTCACGCTGTGTTGGACGCGGGCGCGTCTTCTATTCCGCGATCGGACACCGACCGGAAGTCTATTCGGATTCCCGCCACTTGATGCTGTTGGAAAATGCCGTGTCCTGGACCACTGAAGGCGGCAAGCAAGATTGTTCTGCGAACCCTTATCCCTGAGCGAGACGAGCAGCCGGGTTGCAGGGTTCGCGCGGCCCGCTCGATGCCGTGGCAGGGGATGTAGGAAACCCAGCTTAGCCAGCACAAAGCTGTGCTTCCAGCCTACCAATCGGTGGTTTCGATTTGAGGCGCGACATCCTTCCAGAACTGGCAGAGCGAGTTCCCGTCCACCGCCGTGCTCGTTGCCCTTTCCGTCTTCCTCCGTCAGTGCGAGTCCCCGGAGTCAAAGCCAGTTGCCACACCGAACAGCGAAAGGGGACGTGACTCCGGATTAGCAACTCCTGCACGCCGCTAACCCTCGCAGTATTTTTTCAGCAGCAGCGCGTCCCGCTCGTCGCGCCGCCATTCCAATCTTCTTCGGCGCGGCTTTCGATGGCGCGTTGGCCGCCGCCGAACGGATTGGACTTGGGCGGCCGATCGGAGGTGGTCAAGGCGATCAGAGTCTAAATGGCATCGGGTCCTCCCATTGGCCGAGAAATCTCTGGACGTTCGGGTGGAGCGCCCAGAAAAAACTCCGACAGCATCAGTATGGAGCCGTCTTGGATCCCCGCACGTTGCCAGGAAGATCGCCCGGGTTTCCACCATCCAAACGCGATTGGAGGACGTTCACATGCAAAGCACCACCAATTTTCCTCGCAGAGCCGGCCTCACCCTTCTCCTGGCGATAGCTCTTGCGGCGTGCGGCAAGATAAAGCCCAACGCCGAGCCAGAGGCGGACAGAGAGCGAGTGGAGGCAAAACGTCAAAAGGCGGCTTGTACTTCGCCTGGAGCGTATAGACGGCTGAAGGATCTTCTTTTTGACCAGGTAATCGAACAATACAAAGGCCATAAGGCTAACCTCGACACGTTGGCAGATTATTCGTCGGCCAGGATGGAAGATCCCGTAGTCGAGGGCTCGGACCCGTTGCTTGACATCACCCGGTGCAAAGGCCGCTTCATTCTGGATATTCCACCGGGCGCAGAACGCGCGTTCGCCGGAGACCGTCGGTTACAAGCGGATGTGCGCTATACAGCGCAGGCAGCCGCTGACGGCAGCGGTTTTGTGTATCAGCTGTCGCAAGCTGAGCCTCTTGTTACCAGGCTTGCGGGGTTCAATCTGGACAGCGGCGGCTACCGGCCCCCGCCGGCGATTGACGAGCAGTCCGCACTGGGGAATGAAACAGTTGCTGAGGGGCGGTTAGCCGAGCAAAATTCAAAACTCGCCCTTGCCCAGCTACCCGCGTCCGCTCGCAATCAGAATAATGTCCACCAGGTCCAACCAGATCGCGTCGAAGCCCGAAAAGCTGTGCTTCCACCGGAAAATGAACAGCTGCGGTCCCGACCTGCCGATGAAGCGGGGGAGGCCGCCGTCCGGGCATTTTATAATGCTCTCAGCGCAGGTGACGGCGCTGCCGCATCCGCGCGGGTTATTGCGGAAAAGCGGCGCACAGGAGCCTTCTCGCCGCAGGCCATCTCCCGTTTCTATGGAGCCTTGCCCGACCCTATACGATTAACCAAAATCGTGCCGCTTGGTCGGGGGGCATACCGAGTTCGTTACCGTTACTCAGCGGGTCGCTCACATTGCGACGGGAGCGCTTTGGTCAGTCTTACCGATTCAGGTTTCATCCGTTCAATCAAAGCGCTCAACGGCTGTTAGTCGCTGCATTGCCGCACCCTTGCTAGACTACGCCAGCTGCTGAAATGCTAAACATCATAACTAACAAGCTGCTGCAGGCGGCAGTACCGGCCATGCCTAAGGATCGATTTTTTGCTTTCAAACGGTCGATGCGGAGCATATTTTTTCTCGGCCGGATCCACATACCGGGCTTCGAGAGTCGATATTCTTACGTCGCTCGATCGCCTACTTCCTCTATGGCGGCGGCGACTTGCTCTGGAACCGCGTAATGAAAGAGGTGCCCCTGTTCAGGTATAATACGCAGCTCCGCCCCTGCTATGTCGTTCACCAGTTTGCGGGCGTGCTTGTCAACATGAGCAATTTGATCGCCTTCCCCGGCCATGATGATGACGGGGAGGTTTAACTCGCCATAGCGTCTGCTCAGAGCAATCGCCCCCGGTATCATCATGGCGGTGTCGGCAGCAGTCGCGCGAATTTGGCCCGGGCGAAGCGCCATTGCGACGGGGAAATCGGCAAATTTTTCCGACACCGGCGCAGGTGAAAAACTTACCTTCAGGGCCGACGGCCCCATCAGGAGGCCCGCAAGGGGCGCAACAGTACGGGCGAGTACGTCACCAAGCAAGGGCACCGCAGGTACGGACGCTGGCAAGACGTCAGGACGAGCGGAACCATAATAATATCCCGACAAGAGCACGAGACCCGCACTGACATCCGCATTATCGAGGGCCAATGCTAGAGCGACCATTGTGCCCCAGCTGTGACCCACGACGACGGCGGGGCCGACACCGATCTGCTTGAGCGCCGCAGCTATTAGATTTGCCTGCGCCGCGGGCGTCCAGGCACTCGATCGCGGACGGCTGCTGTAGCCAAAGCCCGGCCGATCGAAGGCAATCACTCTGTGATGCTCGGCGGCAAGGCCAAGCACCCCGCTGACTTCCCAGTCCTGCAGCATCACGCCGTTTCCGTGAAGCAGGACGACGGGAGGACCAACGCCGCGATCAACATAGTGGAGCCGCACGCCATCGACTTCAATAAATTCGCCGGTGGGCGGGCATTGCGTCTCCACGCGTTTCGAGTTCATATGATTGAACCAAGCCGTGCCGACAAGCGCAGCGGCGCCCGCGCCAATCGTAATCCACCCTTTGTTAGTGTTGATCGCGGTGGTCAAGGAAGCAGCGGGGCTTCCTGTCCAAGTTTGTACCCTATCTAGCTGTGTCATGCTCGCCTAACCATTGTGCACCGCACAAAGTTGCCTCGAGCGCGCCGCCCTGACTTTTTATAGGGGCCAAGACCACAGGATGAGAGGTGTACCAACGATCAGCACAAGCAGCGACAGAGGAGCGCCGAGGCGGGCATAATCACTAAATTTGTAGCCGCCCGGTCCCAGGACAAGTGTGTTGCACTGATGCCCGATCGGCGTCAGAAAATCACAGCCCGCCCCCACCGCGGTTGCGATCAGGAAGGCTTCGGGCCGATAGCCCAGATCATCGGCAAAGACGGCCGCGATAGGCGCCATGACCAGAACGGTGGCGGCATTGTTGAGGAATGGCGTCACCGCCATCGCTGAAACCAGGATCAGCGCGACCGCTCCCCAAGGCGGCAGCACTGTAGCGGCGCTTGCAAGCTGTTTTGCGATAACGTCCGATGCTCCTGTCGTCTGCAGCGTCTCGCTGATCGGGATCAGCGCGGCGAGCATGATGAGGATGGGCCACTCAACCGCTTCATAGGCTTCACGCACAGGCAGTGCGCCTGTAATGACGACGAGGCCGGCGGCTGCGAAGAAGGCCACCGCCACCGGGACTAAGCCCGCCGCCGTTGCCACCATGGCGGTCGCAAGAATGACGAGAGGCAACCAGCCGCGCTTCGACAGGCCCAGTCGGATTGAGCGCTGCGCCAGGGGTAGGGCTCCGAGCTGACGAAGCCGGCTCGGGAGCTGGTCGACCGATCCCTGCAGGACCAGTGCGTCACCGGCGCGCAACACGATCTGACCCAGCTTCCGCGTGAGGGTTTCTCCCGCTCGCGCGACCCCGATGAGGTTGATGCCGAAGCGCTCACGCAGCAGCAACCTGCCTGCGGTCCGGCCAATCAAGACGGAGTCGGTCGTTACCACCGCCTCGATCACGCCGACCTCGTCGCTGCTGTGATTGTCATCCTTCTTACCACCAGCGAGGGTCAGCTTGTCGCGAGCGATCACCCGCTCCAGCGCGTCCGGTTCGCCGGCGACAATGAGGATGTCATGTTCCTCCAGATGGACCTCGGGATGCACCGTGCCGCGCATGTCGCCGCGCAGCAGGCTCGTGACCGTGACCTGTTCCTCATGCCGCTCCTGGAAACTGGCGATGGTCTCGCCGATCGCGGGTGAGCCCGCGGTTACGGTTGCTTGGGTCACATAATCGGAGATATTGAGCGCCTCACCTAATGTTGGAACGCCGCGCCTGTTCCTGGGAAGAAGCCGATAGCCAAAGCGAAGAAAGATGAGGCCAATGACCAGCAGGCCGAAGCCGGTCGGGAGAAAATCGAACATAGCAAACGGCTGGCCGGTCATATCCTCGCGTACGCGGCTGACAATGATATTGGGCGAGGTGCCTACCAACGTCATTAGGCCGCCTAGCAGCGAGGCGAACGCCATCGGCATCAGATAGACCGACGGACTAGTCTCGTTCTTCTTCGCCATCTGCAGCGCGGCGGGCATCAGCATGGCAAGCGCGCCGACATTCTTAATAAGCGCGGACGCGAAGCCGACTGATGCGGTGAGGACGAGCAGTTGCGAGCGGACACGCTGAACCCGAGCCGACATGAACCCAAGCACGGTTTCCACTACGCCAGAGCGCTGGACGGCAGCCGACATGACGAGGGCTGAACCGACGATGATCACGATGTCGTCGGAAAATCCGGAAAAGGCATCCTCTGGCTTAACGATTCCCACAAGCATGGCCGAGAGCAGAGAAATAACCGCGGTCACGTCATAACGGTATCGGCCCCAGATGAAGAGGCTCATCATGCCCGCGAGAGTGGCGATGGAAAGCCATTGAGAAAGGCTCATGAGGCGAGAGCGACGCCGAAGCTTATGGGGCCATTACTCCGAGGGATGGTCAACTCAGCGGGCAGGCTGCGGAATTTGGGTCAGTCTCGCAGGCTGTGGGGAACGATCCCACCATTCTCTGTGAGCTTGGACATGACAGCTTTGTGAAGGGCGATATTCTGCTCGGCGCTTCCATCTGCGCCGGCTCGGACACCGAGTTCTTCCGCAAGCTCCTTGCGAGCGGCAAGGCTGGGGTCGAGGTCGAGCAGCTTCAGAAGATCGACGATCGAGCTTTGATAATTGCCGCCTCCGCCCTTCAGGTCAGCCATGGAGGTGAGGACTGCACCAACGTCAACTTGGGCCGTTACTGCCACTTGTGGCGCCGTGGTCGCTGGAGTGGGCGATGAAGGCCGCGCCGCTGCCGCGCTGGCAGTGTTTGGAGGAGGTGTGGGCGCGGTCTTACTCTGCGGCTTCCCGCCACGGTGAAAAATCTTGTCCATAATCTTACCGAAGACGCTCATGATCTGCTTCTCCTGTCATTTCACTGCCAAGAAACGAGGGGCGAGCGTGAAGGGTCCGGCGGAACGAGCAGGCTCGCGGTGGGTTGAGCGCGAACAGGCGTACAGGAAGGTGATAGATGAACCGGAAGCCCACTCTTTTGGCAGTTGTACTGGCCGCAGCGGCCTTGGCGAGCTGCGGTAGGCAGCCTGAACCTACCGCCAACCAATCCTCGGCTGGCGCGACCAACGGTCTGAGTGCTATCGAGCAAACGCCAGCACAGCCGAGCGCGGGCCAAGCCTTCGCCGATGCCGCCGCCGCGAGCGACATGTTTGAGATTGAAAGTTCGAAGCTGGCCAAGACGAACGCTGCGTCGACCGCGGTAAAGCGATTCGCACAATCCATGATCAAGGCGCACATGGATTCTACGACGAAACTAGTGGAGGCCGCTGGCCAGGCCGCGCCATCCATCGCCCCCAAAGTTGTATTGAGCGCCAACCAACAACAGGTATTGGATGGGCTTAAGCTCAAAAAAGGTGCTGAGTTTGACGCCGCTTATATCGCCACCCAACGAGAAGCCCATCAAGCGACACTCGAAGAGCTCAAGGCCTATTCTAGTAATGGTGACGTTCCGTCTCTCAAGGCCTTTGCAACCGCACTCGTACCGATCGTGACTGGGCATCTCAACATGGCGAACGGTCTTGAAATCTAAGCTAAACAAGCGGCGCCGTTGCCTATTGCTCCCTTGCCGACATACTAAGCAGCAGGACGCGTGGTTGGCTCTATCATTGACAATCGTTTAGGGTGAGGGCACGATCTTACTTAGGTCCGGCATCTCGTCGAACCATGCTGCCGGTAGGCGGCATCGCTGCCTTTGCGCAGCAAAGTGTTTCCGTCCCGCGCGCAGGTTGCCCCACAACATGCCTTTATGGGTGCTCGTTCATCAAACGGCCAGCCAGAAGATGCCGTCGGTCCGCTCCTGATAAGCGTAGGATGCTCGCAGAGGACCCGAATGGGTCATTGCAGGAGCGACTTGAGCGGGACATTCGACCCCCGCGGCTACAAGAACGCCTTTTCGCCGATCGGTTGATACACATTCGAGGCGCTGCCTGGGCCGACATAGGCCGGGTCGCTGGCATTGACATAGAAGCCCGAGCCATAATTGCGGTCCAGATGGGCGCGGAGGGTTAAGCCACCGAACATATTCTAGAAGAAGGTCAACACGGACCGCAAAGTCCTCGATGATTGATGACTAAGGTTAGAGGAAATTGAAGATGGACTGCCTTTGATGACGTGATTAGAATTGCTGAGTTCAACGAAGTGGTGATCGGTTGACATTGAACGGGCAGTCCGCTCCTGAGAGGGTTAAATTTGGTAATTCAACAGCCGATAAGGGTTGTTACCACTACTAGGCGGTGGCATTAACCGTTAATGCTTCCTTCTTCCAATCCAACCGAGAGGTTGGTGAGCTGGCCGATCCCAGCTGTGAGTGTCTCCAACTTATAGGGCTTGCGAAGAATAGGAAATTCTCGCTCATTCTGCGGAATGAACTGTTTACTGCTGTAGCCGCTGGCGAGAAGCACAGGAATGTCGGTATAGGTTTCCCGGATCTTTTTAGCTAGATCGAGCCCGCTCATGCCCGGCATGACGATGTCCGAGAAGACCAGATCAACATCATGCGCTTTCAGCTGTTCAAGCGCTTCATTTCCGTTTGACGCTTCGATCACACCACAGCCCAGTTCGCCCAGCAGTTGCCGCGCGAAATAACGGACATGCTCGCTATCTTCGACGACGAGCACCTTCAAGCCAGGAAACCGGGTAATTTCTTCCGGTCCGGCGCTATCCGTTTGTCGTTCTTTGCGGGTGCGGGGAAGCCAAAGTTCCACCCGCGCGCCTTTCCCGACCTCGGAGACAATGCGGGCTGTTCCGCCGGATTGAACGGCATAGCCATGAATTTGTGAGAGGCCCAAGCCTGTGCCCTTGCCTACTGCCTTGGTGGTGAAGAAGGGTTCAAAAACGCGCTTGAGAGTTTCAGGAGGGATACCTTCGCCTGTATCGGCGATTGCCAATATGACTCCATCGCCCTCCGGCCTAGGCGCATTCGCTGTCGAGATCGTAATCCGCCCTCCGTTCTGCATCGCATCGCGTGCATTTAGAACCGCATTAAGTAGGGCGGCTTCCAGCCCGGTCGGATCTATCTCTACGTTCCACAAGGCGGGAGCGAGATCGAGCTCCACTTCATAGCGGCTTCCTAGCGTGCGCTGCAGCATCTCGCCCATGGCGTCCAGGCGGACGCTGAGATCGAGGACCTCCGGTTCCAGCGGCTGGCGGCGCGCGAAAGCCAATAGCTGAGACGTCAGGCTCGTCGCTCGCTCGGCGGTCTCCAACATGACTGACAAATATCGGCTACGCTTCTCAACCGGCATGTCAGGCTGCCTCAACATGAGGTCTGCCGAACCGCTCAGGACGGTCATCAAGTTGTTGAAATCATGAGCAATGCCTCCGGCGAGTTCACCCAGAGCCTGCAACTTTTGTGATTGGAGCAGCGCTTCTTGGGTTTGTCGAAGGTCGTGTTCGGCCTGCCTTTTTTCACTTATGTCGCGGGTGATCTTTGCGAAGCCGACATGTTCGCCGGCTTCGTTGTAGATCGGATCGATGAGAACATGTGCCCAAAATAGCGACCCGTCCTTGCGGACCCGCTGCGCCTCGGCTTCAAACTTGCCATCCCGCAGGGAAGCAGCCAATGCCATCTCCGGGGTGCCCCGACCCCGTTCTTCCTCTGTGTAGAAAAGCGAGAAATGCCGCCCGAGGACTTCTTGCTCCTCATAACCTTTGATGGCCGCCGCGCCCGAGTTCCAGCTTGTGATCCTGCCCTGCGGGTCGAGCATATAAATCGCATAGTCGCGTACGCCTTGCACAAGCAGCCGCAGCTGCAAGGCGCTTTCGTACGTCGCCTTTTCCAGCTGCCGTTTCTCGGTGATGTCGCGGGTAATCTTGGCGAAGCCTACGAGTGCTCCGTCTTCCTCTCGAATGGCATCCAATATCGCATGCGCCAAAAAGCGAGTGCCATCCTTCCTGATCCGCCAGCCTTCCGCCTCAAATCGGCCCTCTCGGGCCGCCGTTTCCAGCGCGCGTTGGGGAAGGCGCAGATCACAGTCTTCCTGGGAGAAAAAGCGGGAGAAATGCTCGCCGACAATCTCGTCGGCGGTATAGCCTTTGAAACGCTCCGCCCCGCTGTTCCAGGTCACCACCCGGCCTTCGGGATCGAGCATATAGATGGCATAATCGGTTACGGCGTCGACGAGCTTTTGGAATGTCTCTGCAGGGGGCTGCTTCTTGACTTCGAATGGACGCAATAGATTGATCCCGTGCTAAGCCCCCCGGCCTGATATCATGGACTAAAGTCCATACTCCCCCAAGCGCCGGGCGCAACAGGAAATCGCTTTTCTGGAACACGCCAGCAATGCTTTGCCCTAGAAGCCTGCTTCGATGGCGATCCGCATGGCCTCGCCGGCCGTACTCACGCCAAGCCGCTTCATAAGGGCACCGCGATGCATCTTGATGGTCTTCTCTGTCAGGCCAAGCTCCTTGCCGATGTGCCGATTTCGCAGCCCCCGTGCCATCAGTTGCAGCACAGCCTTTTGTCGCGGGGTGAGCGCGCCGATCCGCTCCGCTGCCGAGGTCTGGGCTAATCCTGCATGCTGGCGATCAACCTCCATTTGGCTTCCCACGAAGTAGGCGATCTCTCCGTAGTCATCGAACAGCGGCGCGATCATCACTGCGTTGATGAACCTGCTGCCGTCCTTGCGGTAGTTGATCAATTCCACCACCTCTGGCGTAGCCGCCGCGATCGCCCGGCTCAGGAGCGCCGAGCCAGCACGATCCGTTTCTGGCCCCGCTAAAATGCGGCAATTGCGGCCGATGAGTTCCTCTTCTGTATATCCGGTCAACTGCTCGAACCGCCCGTTGGCGGCTATAATGGGGTTATCAACGCCCTTAGCGTCGGTGATGATCGACGGGATTGGCGACAGTCGGATAGAGCGGATGAGCTCCGTTCTTTCGTTCAGGCGCTTTGCCAAACTCATCCTCTTCGGCCGTCTACGGGGCCTACCCATATCAAGAATAATGTATGATGTTCAACGTCCGCACAGCGACAAATTTGTCGCATGCGATGGACGTAAGTAGCTTCAGGCCCCCAATCGAGCTGAATGTTTCGGCGCTAGCGATAGACCACTTATATTATCTCGTTTCGCTGTGGCCCATATGGTGTGAATAGCTCGGGAAAGCGCAATCCTGCATGATCCCGCTGCCCATATATTAGCCGTGCCTTGGCGTCCCTTGCTCATCCCGGAGCGTCCAGCGCCAACAGGTCCTGCTCTTCTGGATGACGTTCGATATAGGCTTCAACAAAATGGCAGAGCGGTACGACTTTCAGGCCGCGCTCGCGCGCGTCGGCCAGTGCAGCTCTGACGAGGCGACTGCCCACGCCCTGGCCTTCCAGCGCCTCGGGCACTTCGGTATGGGTGAAGACTAGGGCGCCCTCGCGCTGCTCATAGGCCGCGATCGCTAGTTGTCCGTCGATCGTCAGCTCATAACGTCCTTTCGCCGCATTATTTCGAACATTGCTTATGTCGGCCACAATCTTGTCTCCCGGTTCGATCCGCCACTCACTCGCCCATCAGGTGAAGCACAAGCCGTCGGGCGTGAGCCGCTCGTCGATTTGAACAGGTAGATACCTTGCCATGTTCCAAGGGTAAGAGCGCCATCGATTACCGGAATGGAAAGATGCATGTGCGTCAGTGCCGCGCGCAGATGGGCGGGCATGTCTTCAGGTCCCTCATCGTTATGCTCAAAGCGATACCGGTCTTTGGGCGCGATTCGCGCGAAATAGGCCTCGCGATCCGTGCGGGCCGCGGGCGCCGCGGTTTCCCTGTATGAGCAGCGAAGCAGAGGTGTGCTGGCAGAAGACCGTAAGTGTACCCACAACAATCCCGCTCTCCTGTACCCAGCGCAGGATTGGCTGCGTCACCTCGTGCAGCCCCTGCCCAGGCGTGTTGATCCTCAGGATCGTCGTCGTCTGCGGGATAGCGCCTTTCCACGGAAATTCACGTTTCGATCGTGCGCAAACGGCGGGACCGCAAGGGGCGTGGGCCACGAAAGCCGTCGTATTGTCCACTTTTCATAATGCGGCACTATGTCAGATTCGTTGTCGAAGCTCGCGAATGCAAGCTCCAACTCATCGCCGGCGAGGCTTGCAAAGCGCGCTCCGGGCCGCGAGCAATGTAGCCCGAGATAGTCGGGCCTACTCTTCCATCCGGCATGCAGACCGACGGCAGCGCGCCGAAAGAGGGCAAAGGTGAGATAGGACGCGCCATGCGCCTTCTGGAAGACAAGGCGGTGGCACAGGTCAACCCGCCTGCCTCTCCGTGCGGGATGAACCGCAACGCATCACACGCGCAGCTGCTCGACCGAGTTGACGGGGCCGAACGACTTGGATTCCTCGACGGAACTGACAGAAGGATGTCGGAATTGCGGCGTTGGACTTCACTTACAGCGCATTTATCAGGTTCTATCGAACTCGGGTAGAACCACCTAAATACCCTATATTCGATTCCGCCTCGACCCCGAGACATGTTTTTATGAATTCCGGATCGGCGCCAAATGCGCGATGTCCGCCGCCGTGACGCAGTGGCTGCCTATTGTGCTGCCGATTGCCGCATCGACGAGAATAGAAGCTATCGTCCTTGCAGGGCTGATCCGCGCGATGGACGGCAAAAAGGGGTTGGCGATGCGTAGAAAGCTGCCCAGACCATGCTCCACCGGCCGATGTTCGTTCCGTTCTCCGCCGATGAAACCGGGCCGGACGATTGTGAGCGATGGAAAGCCGAGGCCGGCAACGGCATCCTCCAACTCGCCCTTGATCCGTGAATAACGGAAGGGCGACCTTGCGTTCGCGCCCATGGATGAAGTCAGGGCGAAGCGGGTCGCGCCCCCCTCCCGTAGGCGCCTGGCGATGGCAAGAGGATAATCGAAGTCAATCGCGCGGTACGCCGCAGCCGATGGCGTCTTCGCCCTGGTCGTTCCGATCGCGCAAAGACCGCCATCGACGGCCCACCAATCGGCGGCGAGTGGAAGACTGTTTGCCTCTACGATCGGATTAATAAGCTTGGGATGAGGAGCAAGCGGTCGGCGTGTGGGTGCGACGACCTTTGTCACGCGCTTGTCAGCAAGCGACAAGGCGAGCGCCTTAGTACCTACTAGTCCGGTCGCGCCCGCGAGCAGCAGTGTTGTCATTGGTCGTTTTCCAGCATGGCTTGCCAGGGAGAGGGGTCTTTCTTTCCATAAAAGCGTTGCAGCGCGTCAAGCGTGGCAAGGCCCATCGCTTGATAGGGCGGCAGGGGAGGGGGTAGCCCTTGCGCAAGGCGGCGATATGCCCGGCGATCGACTCTTCATCGCCGCGCAACAAAGGGCCTGACAAACCGGCCATGCCCTTGGCAAGACTGTTCTCCAGGGCGGCGCGGGCCAGCGGCGCGAGCAGCGAGGCGGGATCATTGACGCCGGCGGCGGCTAGCGCCTCGCAAGAACCGGCAATCAGCGTAACGAGGTGATTGGCGCCGTGGCAGAGGGCAGCATGGGAAAGCGGCCGATATTCTTCGACGATATCCACCGACACGCCGCCGAGTTGGGGCGCTGCGGAGAGATCGGCAAGCGCAAGTCCAAGGGCAGATGCGACCCGGCCGGAGCCGATGATCCCAATCCCTCCATAGGGTGTGACGCCAGGCATGATGTTCATTCCCGTGTGATAGCAAATGCTGGTGGCCGCCGTCTTGTAAGATGATCGCGATCTACTGCCGCTGCTTTGGGGACGGGAGAATCGACCGATGATCCACCTAATGCGCTCTATCCCAGGTTGAGGCCGATCCAGCCCGCCAGCGCGTCAAGCGCTTCGGCTTCTGCCTCGCAGTCAGTGCGGCCGCTTTTTGCACTGACCTTGAAGCTATGATCGGCGTAGTCGATGACTCGGAGCGTCGCGCGTCCATGGAGGTCGGTGACGACTGGCTTGAGCAGATCCAAACTCGCTAGCGTGTCGCGCGAGCCGCTAATGAAGAGCAGGGGAAGCTGAATTCTGGCGAGATGTGTTGCGCGGTCAGTCGCTGGCTTGCCTGCGGGATGGAGCGGGAAACCGAGAAACGCCAGGCCCCGTACACCGGGTAAAGGTGTCTCAGCCTGCGTCTGGGAGGTCATGCGGCCACCGAAAGAGCGACCACCGGCAAAGAGCGGCAGGTCCGGTGCCAACAGCGCCGCCTGCGCGGCTGCAGCGCGCACGACAGCATGCGCGAGCGCGGGCCTGTCGGGTTGCCTCGAGCCATTCTCGGCGTAGAGAAATTGATAGCGCAAGGTCGCGATGCCGCGCGCGGCGAGACCCTCAGCGTTCGACTCCATGCTTTTGTGGACCATGTTCGTGCCCGCACCGTGCGCGAACAAGAAAAGCGCTCTCGCGTTTCGCGGCCGCAGGATCAGACCGGAGACAGAAGCCTCCCCGACAGGAATATGAACATGAAGAGCTTCCATCAGGTCTGGCCTTATGTCTCCGGTGGCCCAGCCGAATTCCGCATGTCTCCGGTGGCCCAGCGGAATTCCGCGTGAGCATCGTTAGTACTGCCATAAACCGGGGATCGCTAAGTGGAAAACGAAGGGGGCTAGCGGGTGCCAGAGATGCCGTGAGTTGGCGACGCTGCCGTGATGGCCGACTATGGCTCATCGAATTGGTTAGCGAAGATGGAGTGACGGGCTCGGTAGGTGAAGAGTGGGGCATGCGCACGAAATCAAGATAGGCTCGCGATTAGTCCGGCCTCTCAGGCCCGACCCCAATGGGCGTTCGCCAGAGGTTGGCACAACCGTATTTTAAAATCACCGCTACCGTCGGGTCATTCATCATCGACAGCCTGTGCCCGGCGGGGGCAACCCTGAAAACTGCGACCTCGGCGAACGGAACGCAGCATAACGGACGATTGAAACGAAGGTAGCAAAATGCTACCTCGAGAGCCGGAGGTGATCCATGGCCCAGTCCATCAAGCTTAGTGATGATATCATGAAGATCGTGCGTCGCGAATCCGAGTTGCAGAGCCGCTCGATCGCCGGCCAGATCGCCCATTGGGTGCGCATCGGCCGCGCTATCGAGAAGTCCGGCAATTTCAATCATGCCCGCATCACCGCTGCGCTCCGCAGTGCCATTGAGACAACGGTCCTCACCGACGAAGAGAAGGACGTCTGGCTCGACGGCTTTGTCGAGAAAATGGGGCAGTCCGCGTCTGACGAGGATGCTTTCTTTGCGCGGCGGCGACAGCTTGGGTTGGGCGTCGGTCTCGATGCGGCTGGCAATCTCGTGCGTGAGAAGGCCACCCATAAGGCATGAAGCCGACGATGATCGTGCTTGCCGGGCCGAACGGTGCCGGCAAGTCCACACTCTACGAGACCCGCATCGCGCCGAGCTTCGCAGGCCCCTTTATCAACGCAGACATCATCCAGCGCAACGAACTGCGCGATCCGTCCCCAGCTGCATCTTACGGAGCGGCCGAAATCGCTGCTTCGCGCAGGGCCGACTGTCTCGCTCAGAGTCGGGATTTCGTCACCGAGACCGTCTTCTCGCATCCCTCCAAGCTCGAACTCATTGACGAAGCGGTTACCAGAGGTTTCACCGTCATCGTGATGCATGTCGGCGTCGATACTCCAGATCTTTCTGTCGCGCGTGTCGGCGCACGGGTAGAGGAGGGCGGACATGCCGTCCCCGAGGACAAGATCCGTGCCCGTTATGTGCGCGGTATATCTTTTATCCGGACCGCGGTTCTCAAAGCGCATCGCGGCATGATCTTCGACAATTCGAGCCTCAACCGGCCGCCGAGCCATTGCCTGACATTCGCGAACGGGCGATTGATTTTCGCGGTCCCGCTCCTGCCTGGCTGGATCAGGGTGGTTTATAAAACAGACCTTCAGATCTAGGGTCAGGCGCGCATGATGGCGGGCTAAAGGCGCCGCCAATGCGTCCCTTTAGGGTCGTGCACAGCTACGGCAGCATCGTGGTCGAGCTGGAGCGGCCCAAGATCATCGACCTCTTACCTGGTCGACAGCGAGATACGATCATCGCCGGCTACGGAGGTATCAGCAGGCCATACAATCTTCCAAGATTGTGGGGCAGGATGTGGCGCGGCGGCGGCTACTCGCAGTATGCGTTTACAAGCGGCCATCGCACCGCCCTATGAAACACAGGCAGGCGTTCTTCGGTGACAAGCCCCATTTTGAGCGGCACGAATGCTTAAGCCTCTGAGCTAGACAGACTCTTGGCGCTTTCAAGTTGGACTTGCTATTTGCAAGCGGAGCGCCTCCGGGAGCCAGATCTGCGGCCGGCTCAGGCTTTGGCATGATCCTGGCTACGCCTCCTCATATTTCGGGTTGTGGACTGATACCGCCGTTTCGACCCGCTGCACGCCTGGCAGATTGCGGGTCTGAGTTTTCACGAGATGGTCAAGCTGCTCGATATTGGTGAAAAGACTCGTCGCCAGTAGGTTGAAGCGACCCACTAGCAACACGACGCAATTGATCTCGGAAATTCGCCTCAACTGTTCGGGTAAGGTTCTCACACAGGAGGGTTCGGCATCGACGCCCATCATCAAAGATTGGGAGAGTCTACCACGCGAAAATCCGTCACAACGGTGAACTGGATCAATCCGTCTTTCTGAAGCCGTTTGATCTGTTGCCGGACGAATTTTCTTGCAAGACGAAGTGATCTGCATGCCGGGCTAGGGGGCTGGGACATGGTTCCGCCTCTAGGTTCAATCAGCTGGTCCGTTCGGGATGTGGCAGAATCGCGGGGCTTGGCTGATGCTAGCTGCAGATGTGTGTCTATGTTGGTGTAATCGCGCTTGGCGAGGTTGTAGCTGCTGCATTCGGTGCGGAGTAAATAGGATTTCCAAGTTCAATGTCGAGCGTAGATTCGCGTCCCACTCGCGCCAAATGCAGCCACGACATAGGATTGTTTTGCCTGGCTTGGCACTTCCATGCCTGGCGAACCGAGCGGCATGCCCGCAACAGCTAAGCCGCTGATGCCCTTGGGTCGCTGGGTAAGAACACGGCGCATGTCAGCAATCGGGACGTGACCTTCAAACACCATCCCGTCGACGAGCACCGTGTGGCAGGACGCAAGAGTGACAGGGACGCCGTGAGCGCGCTGGAGAGCGGCTCTTGCTTGATCATCGATTATCGTGACGCGGCGGCCAAGTTGGGCTTGCACCTGCTTTGCCCATTTCTCACAGCACCCGCAGCCAGGATCACGATGCACGATGATGGGCGTGGCGGCGCCGGCAGCCGTGGAAAGCAGCATCAATACGGCTGCAACCAGATGACGTCTCACGCTTTTGAGCCTCCTTGCAGATTTCGCTAGCTATAGCGGTACTGGGTGCCTTAATCCACCGATCCTTGTGCAGCGCAGCCGATTTGCCCTCCGGCAAATCCGACTACCGACCGGTCTTTGCAGCATCGTTCTGGCAGTTACTCGGTCCTTAAGTGTTGGGATTGCATGTGGACCGTTCGCAGCGCCGACAAGTGCCAAGCGATCGCGGTCAGCGGATCACGGAGATGGTGACGCCCACGGCATCGGCGACGGTGCGCCATTGCTTATCTGCGGTAAGTGCGGGGAGGCCATCGCGCCGGGCGAGCGCCAGGCAGAAACGGTCGCCGAGCGACAGGACGGCCTCGGCCGTCGCGGCGCGCAAGCGTCCGGCGATCGTCGCCAGCGCCTGATCGACCTCCACAATGGTCATCGGCAGCGGCCGGAGCATGGCATCGACCTGATCTGCAGGCATGCCGGCTCGGACGAAATGGCTCACCACCTCTGCGCAGTTGACGCTCGACATGCGCGCATCAGCAATGCCGTCGGCGACCTTAGCCGCGCCGGGCTCGTTCCGGAGCAGGGCCAGGAGCGCCGAGGCATCGAGCACCGTTTCGCTCACTCGCCGGATTCCTCGCGGCGGCGAGCGAGGAAGGCATCGACCGAAGTCTCCCCATTATTGCCAGTATATTGCTTGGCGAGCGCTCGGGCGTGGGCGATGACTGCGCGACAGTGCGCAGGATCACGCCATCTCGGTCTCCTCAACCAGCAGGGCGCCTCCGCGAGCAAGGCCGAGCCGCTTGCGGATATCGACCGGCAGGCTCATCCGGCCGTTTGGCGTAATCGTCACTTGCACCCACATGGCAAAGCTCCGGTTTGCCCGATGCAGGAGTGTCGTGAGCTTAATGATCCAGGCTCGAATCATTCGGTTGGGAAGTACAAAGCCGATTAGTGTCGGATCCGGCGGAGCATCTGCTGTTTCGCGGCTATCTGCCGACGGTCGCACCGACGATGGCTAGCAGTGGCCGCATTCGTGGCGGCAAGATTGATCCGAAGCCCGAACTTGCCACCTGTATCGCCAATCGCCTGTCGGCCGCCTAGTCGCCCAAGGGCAGTTTGGCGGTCTCGATTTGAAGCGCGACATCCGGGGGATGCGTAGCATTTCAGCCGGGGTGGGGCGAGCCCCACTCCGGATGGCAAAATCTATCCGGCCTTGAGGAGGGCGATCTGCTCTCCGAGAACCTCCTGTGGAGTGCGATAGCCCAGGCATTTGCGGGGTGTCCGGTTGAGGCGATCGACCACGGCCTGGATCTCCTTGTCCGACAGCAGCGCGATGTCCGTGTCTGACGGGAGGAAGCGGCGTATGCGCCCGTTGCTGTTTTCGACGCTCCCTTTCTGCCAGGGGGCTGATGGCAGACAGAAATAGCTCGTCATGGCGAGTTTCTCCTGCAAGGTCGCAAAGGCGGCAAATTCCGTGCCTCGATCGAAGGTGATGCTCTGTCGCAGGGAAGGGGGCATGCCGCGCAAATGATGCTGGATGCCCGCCATCACCCCGGCGGAATGCCGGCTGGGGTTGCGGGCAAGGATCGTGAACCGGCTGCGGCGCTCGACCAGCGAGGTCAGATTGGCTTTGCCGTATTCCATCTTGAAGATCAGCAGATCGCCTTCCCAATGGCCGAAGCTGCGGCGATCGGCGACCTCCTCAGGGCGTGCGCCAATGGTGTTCGCCACGGGTATATGCAGACCACGCGGCTTGCGGGCGTAGCGCTGTCGGCGAGAACGACGGGCAACCGGCAGATAACGCCATAATCCCCGGCTGCGACCGTCAGGCCCGTAAACGAACTGATAGATGGTTTCGTGACAGACCGTCTCACGAAGACCGCGATGGCGCCGAAGATAGCCCGCAATCTGCTCGGGCGACCAGGCCGCCGACAAGCGATCGGCGATATAGGTGGCAAGCTCGGGTTTCCGCGCAATCTTGCCGCCACGCACACGGCGCCCACTGGCCATCGTTTGCGCGACCGTCGGGAAATAGCCGCGAAACAGCGGATGCTCATCCAGGTGCCGGTTGCGCTTGAGCTCGCGATAAATCGTCGATGGATGCCGGCGCAGGGTCGCTGCAACCTCCCGCACGGACCGACCCGTCGCCACCAACCGATAAATATCGCGCCGCTCGTCCAAACCCAGATGCTGATAGCCGTTCATCGCGTGCCTTCCTGGAAAAGGGATCAAACCCCTATAAATCCTAGGATTTCGCACTTCGATCTAGAATCCACCTGCGAACAGGCCGTGTTCGCACCGGATAGAGAAGACACTATCTGTCCCCGATAGAAAAGACACCATTAATGACAGCAGGGGCTGCGTGGAGCCCTCGGGATAGCGCAGCGCAGACCCTGCTGATGGCGTAACAGTGGAGGGGAAGGGCACGGACCCGCTGCGAAGGCAGCGGGCTCGGTCAGAACCGCTTTAGCGCGCCTTCACGAACTCGAGCGTGCCGTGCGCTCGTAACTCCGCCGGGCTGAGCCGGGGACGACGTTTGAGCTTTGCCCCGCCCAACCGGCGTCCGTCGATCTTCGCCGGCGCCTCCGGTTCGGGGAACAAATGCGCGGGCTGGTCGCGGCGAGCAGGGGCATAGTTGTTCCGCTGCCGGTGATGCGGCGCGATCGCCTGGATTTCCTTTGCTAGCGCCAGTGCCGCGTCGAGATGCTTGTTATCGACGATGGCAGGTTGATTGATCCGGGGCATCTTGTCAAACAGGCTGTAAGGAAGGGAGCGCCCCTCGTGGCGGATCTCGACTGTGCCGTCAGGATATTCACAGACATCCACGCGCTTGCGCACCAGTTCCTTGCTGAACGGGTTCGGCTCCAAGAGGAACAGAACTTTGTTATAGTGCAGCGTCAGCGCAGCAGTGACTGTCCGCTGTTCGCGCCAGACCATGACAGAGCGCAGATCATCCCGCGGTGCCAGAGGTCGGTGTAAATCGCGACTGTCTGCGGCCGGACGAGCGAAGCGCGCATTGTGCCCAACCATGTAGCTCGGCAGAAAGACGTTCGCTTCTTCGATCGACGAGATACCTTCCAGGCGCATCGCCTTGATCAGGCGATCCTGTAAGGTACCGTTGGCTCGCTCGACCCGGCCCTTGGCCTGCGGCGAGTTGGCGCAGATGATCTCGATGTTCAGCGCATCGAGCGCGCGCCCGAAATGTGTCATCCCATCACCCTTTGCGGTCGCCTTGGGGTTACGAAAGACCGTGTGTTTATCGGAATAAAAGGCCACCGGCTTGCCGTGCTGCTCGATATATTCGCGGGTCGCTTCCATGTAGGAAAAGGTGCTCTCGCTCTCGACCATCTTAAGGTGCAACAGCTCGCTGGTCGCGTCGTCGATGTAGACAAGCAGCGTGCATTTGGGACCGCGAGTCTCGAACCAGGCATGCTCCGAACCGTCAATCTGGACCAGCTCCCCACGGCACTCCCGCCGGTGACGCGGTTGATAGGGGCGAGAACGACGCGCGGCGCGATCCTGCCAGATTCCCGCCTCGATCATCATCTGCCGCAGCGTCTCACAGCCCACCGAAATGTCGTGACGTTCCGCCAGATATTCACGCGCCAGGGTCGGTCCGAAATCCGCATAATGCGTGCGGACGATCGTAAGGACGCGCTCGCGAAAGGCATCGCTGTGACGCCGGTTGCTCGGCCGACCACGCTTGCGCGACACCAGGCCTGAAGCGCCTTCGGTTCGCAGTCGGTCAAGCAACCGGAAAATCTGCCGGCGCTTCAAGCCCAGCAGTTGCGCAGCATCCTCGACCCGCAGTTCGCCGCGATCCACACGCGACAATGTATCAAACCGCGAAAGCTCGCCATGGCTCATCGCCACCACCGTCATAAGCGCGTCCTCCCGAACTGCCAGGAGGACCATGCCACCCAGCTCTGCTAAGGACGCCCAAGGGTGTCATTTCTATCTAGCAGAGGGGTGTCATTTCTATCCGGCGCTTACAGGCCGTGTTCCTGCCGGTTAGAAAAGGCACAATCTCCGCAAATTAGAGATGTCACTTTTTGAAGACAGCAGGGGCTGCGTGGAGCCCTCGGGATAGCGCAGCGCAGACCCTGCTGGAAGCGTGACGTCGAGGGGAGGGGCATGGACCCGCTGCGCAGGCAGCGGGCTCGGTCAGAGCCGGTTTAGCGGGCCTTCACGAACTCCAGCGTGCCGCGCGCCTGTAGTTCGGCCCGGCTGAGCCGCGGGCCGCGCTTGAGCTTGGGACCGCCCAACCGGCGTCCATCGATCTTCACCGGTGCCTCCGGTTCAGGGAATAGATGAGAGGGCTGGTCACGGCGGGCAGGGGCATTGTTGTTGCGCTGCCGGTGATGCGGCGCGATCGCCTGGATTTGTTTCGCCAGCTGCAGCGCCGCGTCGAGATGACGGTTGTCCACGATCGCCGGCTGTTTCACCTGTCGCATCTTGTCGAACTGACGGTAGGGGAGGACATGACCCTCATGCTGGATCTCCAGTCGACCATCGGGATATTCGCACACCATCACCCGCTTGCGCACGAGCTTCCTGGCGATCTCGGTCGGTTCCAGGATGAACATCGCCTTGTTGTAATGGAGCGTCAGCGCAGCAGTGACACTCCGCTGTTCGCGCCACACCATGATCTCGCGCAGATCGTCATGCGGGGCAAGCGGACGGTGGAGATCGCGGCTGTCGAAAGCGGGGCGCGCAAAGCGGGCATTGTGGCGAACCAAATAGCCCGGCAGAAAGGCGTTCGCTTCTTCGATCGACGATATGCCCTCCAGCCGCATCGCCTTGACCAGCCGGTCCTGCAGCGTGCCGTTGGCCCGCTCGACCCGGCCCTTGGCCTGCGGCGAGTTGGCGCAGATGATCTCGATGTTCAGCGCATCAAGCGCGCGGCCGAAATGCGTCATGCCGTCGCCGCGCGCCGCGCTGGCGCGGGAATTACGAAAGACGCTGTGCTGATCGGAGTAGAAGGCCACCGGCTTGCCGTGCCGCTCGATATACGCCCGGGTCGCTTCCATATAGGAAAAGGTACTCTCGCTCTCGACCATCTGCAGATGCATCAGCTCACTGGTCGCGTCGTCGATATAGACGAGCAGGGTGCATTGCGGACCACGATCTTCGAACCACCAATGCTTCGAGCCATCGATCTGGACCAGTTCGCCCCGGCAATCTCGGCGGTAACGCGGCTGATACGGGCGCGGGCGACGCGTCGCACGATCTTTCCACAGACCAGCCTCGATCATCAGCTTGCGCAGCGTCTCACGGGAAATATGCACATCATGGCGCTCCGCCAGATACTCGGCAGCCAGCGTCGGCCCAAAATCATGATAATGCTCCCGGACCAACGCAATCGCGTGGTTGCGAAACCCGTCGCCAAGCCAACGGTTGCTACGGCGTCCACGGCGACGTGAAACCAAGCCCGGAGCACCGTCCGTGCGCATGCGTATCAGCAATCGGTAAACCTGCCGCCGCGACAAACCGAGCAGCGTTGCTGCATCCTCAGCTCGCAACTCCCGGCGTTCAACACGTAGCAGCGTATCAAAGCGTGTAAGCTCACCATGGCTCATGGATACCACCGTCATCCGCGTACTCCCTGCATCCAGGGAGCACCATGCCACCAGTGACATCTCTAATTTGCAGAGGGTGACATTTCTAAATGGCGCTTACAGGCCGCATGTCTGATAATAAGGATTATGTTAAGTCGGTAGGGAAGTGAGAAGGGGCGCCGCCGGTCAGCAGCGCCCCATAAATTCACCGACTCAGACGATCCCCGCGCCCAGACCCACGGTCTTACGCTCCTGAGCCTTGCGTTCACGCCATTGACTGGCACGATAAGCCGCCAACACATCAATCGCGCCGCCGGCTTCGGCGCGAGCCTTGGCGATGATCGGCGCGACATCGACATTATAGGCACGGCGCAGCGCCTGGAACGCCATCATCGTGTCATTGCCTTCCTGCGCGGCGTGCAGCGCTTCGCGATCGACCAGCAGCGCCTTGGCGAAGCAGGCCGTGATCGTCTCGGCTGACGACAGCATGGATTCGATCGGATCGGTCACATTGTGCGACTGATCGATCATGTAGCTGGGGTTGAACCCATCACGCGGATTGAGTTCGGCTTCGACAAGCTCATTGAAGACCAGATACAGCTGGTGCGGGTTGATCGAACCGCTGTCCAGATCGTCGTCGCCATATTTGCTGTCATTGAAGTGGAAGCCGCCCAGCTTACCAAAGCGGTGCAGGCGCGCCACGATCTGCTCGATATTAACGTTGGGCGCATGGTGGCCGAGGTCCACCAGGCACTTCGCCTTCGGCCCCAGTTCCTGCGCGGCGAGGATCGACGAGCCCCAGTCCGAGATGACGGTGGAATAGAAGGCCGGCTCGAACATCTTATGTTCCAGCAGCATCCGCCAGTCGTCGGGCAGCGCCGCATAAACTTGGCTCGCCGCCTCCAGATACCGGTCGAGGCTGCGGGCGAAGTCTTGTTGGCCGGGAAAGTTGGTGCCGTCGCCGACCCACACGGTTAGGTCGGTCGAGCCCAGTTGGCGGCCGATCTCGATGCATTCGATATTATGTTCGACCGCCTGCTGGCGGGTCGCTTCCACCGTCGAGGACAGCGAGCCGGTCGCATAGGTCTGCGCCTGTCCCGGCTGATCCTGGAAGGTGTTGGAGTTGACCGCGTCAAAACCCAGGCCAAGGCTCTGAGCTTCCTCGCGCAGGCCCTTGTAATCGCTCACCTTGTCCCAGGGAAAATGCGGCGAGACGCGCGGGGTCACGCGGCTCAGCTGATTGATGACGGCGCAATCTTCCAGCTTCTCATGGATATTGGTCGGCTCGCCCGCGATCGGGAACTTTGCGAACCGCGTGCCGCCCCGCCCCGCGCCCCAGCTGGGCACGGCGACGGAAAAGCCCGTGACACGGTTCTTGATCGCATCGATGTCGATGCCGGTGCGCGACAGCTTGCGGCCGAGCGCGGCATAATCCTCTTCCAGCGCTTGCGCGTCGCGGGCGTTGGCTTCCGCGATCAGTTCGGCGGAAATGGGCAGGTTGCTCATGATATTAACCTCTCCTCGCCGATCAGCGCGTGAACGCTTGGGCATTGCCCGCATCGACATTGATCATGTTGCCGGTCGACTTAGCCGACGTGTCGCCCGCCAGAAAGTAAACCGCCTCGGCGATGTCGGAGGGCAGCACGTCGCGCTTCAGCATCGAGCGCTGGCGGTAATGTTCCTCCAGTTCCTTGCCGGAGTCGATCCCATGCGCGCCTGCGCGTTCCTTGCGCCAGTCGCCGTCCCAGATCTTGCTGCCTTTGATGACCGCATCTGGGTTCACCGTGTTGACGCGGATGCCGAAGGGCGCGCCCTCCAGCGCCAGGCAGCGCGCCAGATGGTTGGCGGCGGCCTTTGCCGAAGCGTAGGCCGACGCGTTGGTCGCGGCGGCAACGCCATTTTTCGAACCGATGAAGACGATTGACGCGCCACCCTGCTCCTTCATCCGCTTCATCAGCGGGAAGGCGGCGCGGGCGGTAAGGAAATAGCCCTCGGCCAGCACGTCGTAATTCTTGCGCCACAGGGCGACCGTGGTCTCCTCGATCGGCGCTGAAGACGCGATCCCAGCATTGGCGACCAGAATATCGAGACCGCCAAACTCACGGGCGCAATCGTCGAATGCGGCCTGCACCTGCGCTTCGTCGGTCACGTCGCAGACGGCGGCGCGGATCACATCCTTGCCGAACTGCTTGGCAAAGCCCGTCCGCACTTCCTCGATCGCGTTGGCGTCACGGTCTGCCAGAAGCACGCATGCGCCGTCCGACAGCAGGCGCGCTGCGGTCGCAGCGCCGATGCCGCCCGCACCGCCCGTCACCAGGGCGATCTTGCCGACCAGCGGCTTGGGCTTGGGCATGCGCTGCAGCTTGGCTTCTTCGAGCAACCAATATTCGATGTCGAACGCTTCCTGCTCATCGAGCGCGATGTAGCTGCCGATCGCCTCGGCCCCGCGCATCACGTTGATGGCGTTGCCGTAGAACTCACCGGCCAGACGCGCCGTCGTCTTGTCCCCGGCGAAAGTGATGCGGCCCACGCCCGGCACCAGCACCACGATCGGGTTGGCGTCGCGCATCGCAGGCGAGCTGGATCGCTTGCAGCGCTCATAATAGGCCGCATACATGTCGCGATAGGCCGCGATCTGCTCGGCAAGATAAACGTCATCCCGCAGCTTCGCCGGGTCGAGCGGCAACGGCGCGATCTTGGTGCGCAGGAAATGATCCGGGCAGGAGGTGCCCAGCGCAGCAAGACGCAGGAACTCGGCAGAACCCACAAATTCCAGCGCTTCAGCATCGTCCGAATAATGGCCGACCTTGGTGCGTCCGCCGGTCATCAGACCGCGCAGGCGGGGCATCAGGTCGGCCGCGATCGCGGCGCGATCCGGATTGGGCGGAACGACCTGACCGCCAAAGGCAGGCTTTTCGCCCAGTTTCGTGTTCAGATAATTGGCCGCGTCCGCGATCAGCTGGACCGTATGCTCATAGCAGGTCTTGGCGGTGTCGGCCCAGCAGATGATGCCATGGCCCGCCAGCATCACGCCCTCGACGCCCGGATTGGCCTTCACGAAGTCGCGCAACTGCACGCCCAGCGTGTAGCCAGGACGCTTCCACGGCAACCAGCCGATCTTGCCGCCCCAAATCTCCTTCGTCGCGGCCTCGCCGCCCGAAGAAGCGGCCAGTGCGATGATCGCATCCGGGTGAACATGATCGACATGCGCAAAAGGCAGCAGCGAGTGCAGCGGCGTGTCGATCGATGCCGCGCGCGGATTCAGGTTGAACGTGCAGTGAGGCAGGTAGCCGACCATCTTGTCGTCATCATCCGGCCCGCCATAATGCTTTTCCAGGCCCAGCAGCTTTTCCTGATAGAGGGTCGAGAAACCGTCCAGCTTCATCGATCCGATATCGCCGCCCGAACCCTTGACCCACAGAACTTCCACCTTTTCGCCGTTCAGCGGATCGGTTTCCAGTATCTTAGCGGAGGTGTTGCCACCGCCAAAATTGGTCACCGTCAGATCCGAACCGAGCAGATTCGATCGGTACAGAAGCAGTTCGGCGGGACTGAGCGTGGCGGCAACACCATCATCCCAGCGGCTGGTGGGGACGGCAAAGGGTATGGCCGCCGACGAGACTGAATTTTGCATGTTCATGGCGCTCCCATTATCATTTGCGCTTTTCCTTATCAATCCTTTGCGTTATTAAACGATCATATTCGATCAAACAATAAGAGAAAAGCATCATGCCGGAGGGCACGCTGAACCGCGGTTTCGCTATCATCGTCGATATCGGCAAAACGCTCAGCAAAGTTTCCTTATGGTCGCGGGACGGCCAGATACTCGACCGTCAGGTGCGCCCCAATCAGGTGCGGACCGACGGCGGCGCGCGCCGCCTGGACACGGCGGGCATCGAAGAATGGCTCGTCGAATCACTTGGCAAATACGCCTCCAGCGGAGCCCAATATATTGTGCCCGTCGCACATGGCGCAGGCGTGGCCGCGCTTGTGCGGGACCAACTCGCCTTCCCCCCGCTCGATTACGAGCAGGCGATCCCTGAAGAGGTGATGGCGGCTTACCGGCTGGAGCGCGACAATTTTGCAGCGACGGGTTCGCCCGCCCTGCCGGACGGCCTCAATATCGGTTCTCAGCTTTTCTGGCTGGATCAGCTTTATCCGCCCGAAATGGCTGCCGCCACCCTAATCCCTTGGGCGCAATATTGGGCGTGGTTCCTGTCCGGCGTCGCGGCGACTGAAGTCACCAGCCTGGGATGTCACAGCGACCTCTGGTCGCCGGACGCGTCGCGCTTCTCGCCTCTGGCTGAGCGCATGGGCTGGGCAGCGCGCTTCGCCCCGCTCCGCAAGGCGGAGGACAGTCTTGGTGCCCTGCGGCCAGAACTTGCGGAGCGTACCGGCCTCTCGCCCGACATCCAAATCCATACCGGCCTTCACGACTCCAACGCAGCGCTCCTCGCGGCGCGAGGCTTCGATGAGATTGCGGATGGCGATTCCACCATTCTTTCCACAGGCACCTGGTTCATAGCGATGCGCCTGCCAGCGCATCAGGTTGCGACGAGTGCGCTCGCGGAGGGGCGCGATTGCCTCGTCAATGTCGATGCCTATGGCTGTCCGGTGCCCTCCGCCCGCTTCATGGGCGGGCGCGAGATTGAGACCGTGATCGAATTTGACACGCGCCGTGTCGATATCAAACCCGATCAGCCAGCCCTGCTGGCCGCCGTACCACAGCTGCTGCGCAAGGGCGCGATGCTGCTGCCCACCCTGGCTCCCGGCTTTGGCCCCTACCCGACCGGCGCTGGCAACTGGATCGCCCGCCCGGACGATTGGTATGAACGGCGCGCAGCGGTATGCCTCTATGCCGCGCTGGTCGCCGACACGATGCTCGATCTTATCGGCGCGCGCGACCGCTTGCTGGTGGAAGGCCGCTTCGCCGATGCCGAGGTATTCGTCCGCGCGCTTGCATCCCTGCGACCGGACATGGCCGTCTATACAGCCAACGCGCATAATGATGTGTCCTTCGGCGCCTTGCGCCTGATCGACCCGTCGCTCAAACCCCAAGGCTCGCTCAGCGTCGTGCAGCCGCTTGATGAAGACATCTCGTCTTACCGTTCCCGGTGGCTGGCCGGGATCAGTGAGCACGCCTTTTCAGGATCCGTCCCATGCCGATAGCCAGCGTCGCCGATTTTCGCGAAGCCGCCCGCCGCCGCCTGCCCCGTTTCCTCTTCGAATATATCGACGGCGGCTCCTATGCCGAAGTCACGCTCCGCAAGAATGTCAGCGAACTGTCGGATATCGCGCTGCGCCAACGGGTGCTGCGCGATGTGTCCAGCATGGACCTGACAACCGAATTGTTCGGCCAGAGACAGGCGCTGCCGGTTGGACTTGCCCCGATCGGTCTTGCCGGTCTCAACGCCCGCCGTGGCGAATGTCAGGCGCTTCGTGCGGCTGAGGGCGCAGGCATTCCCTTCACCCTCTCGACGGTCGGCGCTTGCTCGCTGGCCGAAGTCGCGCGTGCGGCAACGAAGCCCTTCTGGTTTCAGCTCTACATGATCCGCGACCGCGCTTTCATGAAGGATCTGCTGGCGCAGGCGGCCGCGGCCAACTGCTCGGCCCTCGTCTTCACCGTCGATATGCCTGTCCCCGGCACCCGATACCGCGACTATCATAGCGGCCTTGCCGGAGCGGACGGCCTCAAGGGCGCGATCTGGCGCACGATGCAGGCGGCGATGAAGCCGGACTGGGCTTGGGACGTTGGCGTGCGCGGCCGCCCTCATACTCTGGGCAATGTCGCCCCGGTGCTGAAGGGCAAGACCGGCATCGAGGATTTCTTCGCCTGGATGCGCAACAATTTCGATCCGTCGATCAACTGGCGCGACCTGGATTTCATCCGCTCCGAATGGAAAGGCCCACTGATCATCAAGGGCCTTCTCGATGCCGAAGACGCGCGCGAAGCGGCGGCGTTGGGCGCTGACGGCATCGTCGTATCGAACCATGGCGGGCGTCAGTTGGACGGCGTGCTATCGACCGCGCGCGCCTTGCCCCCCATTGCAGACGCCGTGGGCGACAAGCTCACCGTGCTGGTGGACGGGGGCGTGCGCTCGGGGCTGGACGTGGTCCGTATGCTGGCGCTGGGCGCGAAGGGTGTGCTGATCGGCCGTGCCTGGGCCTTTGCGCTCGCCGCGCAAGGGGAAGCCGGCGTGACGAAGATGCTGCAACTGATCGAAGCGGAGATGCGCGTGGCGATGGCGCTCACCGGATCCTGCAAGATCGCCGATATAAACCAGAGCATTTTGGCCGGGAGGGACATGTAATGAGTGCCGGATCACAGAAGGACAATTGGCGGGACACGATCCTCGCAGGTCTTGCCAACTATATCGATGCGGGCTCGATCGTTGCCGGCTCGGCTGCCCTCGCGCTGTGGCAGGAACATTATAAGCTGTCGAACGACTTTATCGGCCTGATCGGCGCTTTCGGCCCGAACGCGATCGGCGCGGGCGTCGGCGCCTATATTGGCGGGCGGCTCTGCGACAAGCTCGGCCGTAAAAAGATCTACCAATGGGACATGCTCGTCTATGCCGTGGGCATGGCGATGCTGGTCTTCGCCTTCGCGCCCTGGATGATCGTCGTCGGCTTCCTTATTGTCGGCCTCGCCGTCGGTGCGGACATCCCCGCTTCCTGGTCACTCATCGCCGAACAGGCGCCCGACGACCGGCGCGGAAAACATTCCGGCGTTGCGCAGGTGCTCTGGTATCTGGGTCCGGTCGTCGTCCTGCTGCTCAGCCTGGCGCTAACGAGCCTCGGCGAACTGGGCGCACGCATCGTCTTTGCTCATCTGCTGGTCATCGCTCTTGGCCTTACTTTCCTGCGCTCGCGCATGAAGGAGTCCGAACGGTGGGAAGCGGCTCAGGCGGAAGGCGTCGCCAAATTGCCGGTATCCACGCTGTTTCAGCCCAAATATCTCGCCTCCATCCTCGGTCTGGTCGGGATGTATGGGTTCTGGAATCTGTGGGCGGGGACGAACGGCTTCTTCTTCCCCTATATCCTACGCACCGTGGGCGCGGCGACCCAGACGCAGTCTGTCGCCATTCAGGCCCTGTCTTTCGCCATCGGCATGGTCTCCATTGGCCTCATCTTCATGCGCTATGCCGACAAGGTGAACCAGCGCACGCTGTTCGCGATCTCGGCCGTCATCCAGGTCATTGGCATGGCATTGCTGGCGGTCTTCCCGCTGACGATTCCCATCGCCATCCTCTACGTCTTCCTGCTGCAATTCGGCGGCGGTTTCGGCGCGCAGAGCTTCTTCCAGCTCTGGAGTTCGGAAATGTTCCCGACGATGCTCCGTTCGACCGCACAAGGTCTGTGCTTCGCCATCGTGCGGATCAGCCTTGGCATTTTCAGCTTCTTCGTTCCGATGCTCAGCGCAACGGGTTTCACGACGCTGGCGTGGATTTTGACGGGCTTCCTCGTCATAAGCGGCCTGATCGGCACGCTTTGGGCGCCGCGTAACGAAGGCAAATCGCTGGAGCAGTTGGAAGCTGAACGGCAGGCTGCTTGATTGAGGGGGGTTAGGGACGATGCACGCCACGGAACGTGAAAGGCTGATCATCGAAGCGATGGGCCCGAACGGCTTCGTCAGCTATCGCGACCTTGAATCGCGGCTTGCAGCGTCCCCGGCCACCATCCGCCGGGATCTTTCCCGGTTGGAGGAAGAAGGGGTGATCCACCGCGTCCGTGGCGGCGCCAAGCTCACCGAGCGCCATGGGGGCAAGCCAGAGGGCGCGGCCCGCCTTGCGGGAACCCCTTTCGCCCAGTCGATCACCGAACATCTGGCGCAGAAACAGGCGATCGGCCGCGCCGCAGCTCAACTGTGCCAGCATGGCGAAGGCATCATGATCGACGGGGGCACGACCACGCTTCAGATGTGCCCGCACATCGGCGGGCTGGACCTATCCGTTCTCACCAATTCGCTGCACATCGCCAACGCGCTGCTGCCCCAGTCGGGCACGCAGATCCTGCTTCCCTCCGGCACGCTCTTCCGCGAACAGAATATCATTCTGGCCCCGGCGGGCGAGGAATCCATGCCGCGCTTCCATGCGCCAAAGCTGTTCATGGGCGCCGCCGCGGTCGGGCCTCAGGGCGTGATGCAGCAGGACGTCATCCTGGTTGCCGCCGAACGCCGCCTCATTGATCGGGCGGAACAGGTCATCCTTCTGGTGGACAGCTCCAAATTCACCTCGTCGTCCGGCGCTATCGTATGCGGCCTGGACGAGGTGGACATCGTCGTTACGGACAAAGCTGTTCAGCCGCAAACTCTTGCGATGCTAGAAAAGGCGGGTCCGCAGGTCATCGTCGTCGACGCTTAAGCAACGAAAAAGGGCTGAATATCATCCGCTGCCACGGAGGCATGGATGATATTCAGCCCTGATAATTCGTTCGACTGACTGCTATTATTCTTCGCCGTTGTCTTTCACGCCAACGGTGGGAACATCGACCGTTTCCTTCTTGGAGCCGACGACAACTTCCTTGGAGTCCATATCGACCTTGGGAAGCTCGCCGCCCTTCACGCTGACCTCCGGCACATCGCCGCCCGACACGTCAGCCTTCCAGAAGCCGGTAGCAAATAAGATGCCGACAACCGCCAAAATCAAAATCACGACGATCGCGAGCGTCCGCCCGCCCCGGCTCTTGTGAACAACGGTACGGTCACCGGTATAGGGATCTCTATGAACTTCAGCCATAATCAAGCTCCTCCTGACCCACATTGAACAACTAGGTCATCGCCTTGTTCCCGAGGCCCGTCTGATCAGCAGGGTAAGGAGCGCCAACGACGAATAAACTTTCCACCAAGAACTTGTTCATCGCCGCCCTCCAACAGATGTGCATTGACACAAACTTCTCCCGCCCCTAGCCAAAGCTATACCATGGTATATAATTCGCAGCATATTGGAATGGGATAAAGCGGCGGGCGGCAGACCAATCGGTCACCACCCCTTCTTCCTGGGAGAGGCAAGGGTGAGAGCGACACGATCTCTGGCGGGCATGGCCGGCCTTTCTCTGATAGGCAGCGCTCTTACCGCAGCTTCAGCTGCCCAAGCCCCAGTGGTTACAACAGCATCCGGGCCAGTGCGCGGCGT
This sequence comes from Sphingobium sp. EP60837, assembly GCF_001658005.1. NCBI lineage: Bacteria > Pseudomonadati > Pseudomonadota > Alphaproteobacteria > Sphingomonadales > Sphingobiaceae > Sphingobium > Sphingobium sp. EP60837. The sequence continues at coordinate 44,977 of NZ_CP015987.1, forward strand.
GGCTCAGGGCGCAGGCGGCATCTTCAAGGGCATCCCCTTCGCCCAGACGACCGGCGGCGATCATCGCTGGACGCCCCCTCGCCCTGCCCTACCCTGGACTGCATCCTTCGACGCGTCGCAATTCGGACCGATTTGCCCGCAGCCTGAAAGGCCCGATCACCGCAGCGAACGTCAGAGCGAAGACTGCCTGTCGATCAATGTCGCCACCCCCTCGCTTAGCGGCAAGAAGCCCGTCCTCGTGCTGATCCACGGCGGCGCATTCTTCCTCGGATCAGGGGCGGAATTGTTCGACGATGCCGCCCGCGCCTACAATGAGCGCGGCATATTGGTCGTATCGCTCAACTACCGCCTGGGACGGCTCGGCTTCTTCTCCCACCCCGGCCTTCGCGCTGAACAGCCGGGAGCGCCGACCGGCAACTATTGGCTGATGGATCAGGTCGCCGGCCTGAAATGGGTCCACAGCAATATCGCCCGCTTCGGCGGTGATCCTCACAAGGTGACGATCATGGGCTGCTCGGCGGGCGGTTCCAGCATCAATGCCCTCATGACCTCGCCCAAATCACGCGGCTTGTTCGCAAGAGCCAGCGCACATTCAGGCGGCGGCATCAACAACGCCACCCGCCCGCAGGCGCAGGCGGAATGGGAAGGCGTCGCCTTCGCTGCCCGCGCCGGAGGAACCGGCGAAGGCGGTCAAGCCATCACGGCCCTGCGCAGGCTCGATCCCGCCGCGATCATGGCCGCCGATCCCGGCCCGCCCAATTTTGGCGCAGTGGTCGATGGCGAGATGATCCCGCAGGAAACCGCCATCGCCTTCGCAAAGGGCGACATCGCCCGCGTCCCCTATATTGCTGGATCGACCAGCAATGAGGCGAGCATTTTCGGCCTGATGGGCTTTGACGAGAAGGCGCTGAAAGATCGCTTCGGCATCGACATGGCCGCTGTGCGAAAAATCTATGATCCGGCGACCAAGCTCAGCCCCGCCGAATTGCTGCGGCAGGTGCAGACCGATTTCATCTTCACTTCGGCGGCGACCGCGACGGCGGGCCTCGCGGCGCGCTGGCAACCCAGCTGGTCCTATCATTTCGCCTATGTGCCCACGGCCGAGCGCGGCAAGGTAGCAGGCGCGCCACACTGCGCGGACTTCGGCTATACGCTGGGCGCGGCAAAGGCGTCACAGGGCGCGGAGAACGCTAGGTTGGCCGCCATGATGCAGGGCTATTGGACAAATTTCATCAAGACCGGCAATCCCAACGGCTCCGGCTTGCCGCTATGGAGTCAATATAAGGGTGCACATCGCGGCCCCTTGCTGATCGACAGCAAGACGACCGTGACGCCGAATTTCCGTGCTACCCAGATCGCCTATTGGTGGAAGCTCTGGGCCGAACGCACCGGTCAAAAACTCCCATGATTGTGATGAAGAGAGGCTGGGCCCCAATCCTGCCCCTGCTCGCCCTGACCGCCGCTGCGCCTCCGCCGCTCCAGTTTGAGGTTGGGCGGCAGCGTCCCGCCCCCTGGCCCGAAACCGCCGCCCGCTTTCCCCATGGCATACGCGCAAGCGCCGACATCATCTACAGCCAGCCCCCCCACTACCGGCCGCTGCGGCTGGATCTTTATCGCCCCCATACCCGCAAAGCTCCGCTCCCGCTGATCGTCCATGTCCATGGCGGCGCGTGGATGACGGGGACAAAGCGGCATGGCGGCCCGATCAAGGATTTCCCATCCGTTCTGGCGCAGTTCGCAGCGAACGGCTTTGCTGTTGCGTCCGTCGAATACCGGCTGGATGGCGAGGCTCCGTTCCCCGCGGCCATTCAGGACGTTAAGACCGCCATTCGTTTCCTGCGCTTCCACGCCAGGGAATATGGAATTGATCCGGCGAGGGTGGGCATTTTCGGCGGATCGGCTGGCGGTCAGCTGGCAGCGCTTGTCTCCACCAGTTGCGGCGTCGCGAAGCTCGAACCGCCAGCCGATCGCGATGCGCCGGACCTCAGAGGCGGCGCTGAAATCGGCGCAGGTGCCGGTGACAGCTATCTATATTCCCGCTGTCGATCATGGCTTTGTCGGCAAGACCGATGAGGATACTTATCGCGCTAATATGAAGGCGCTCTCGGAGACGCTGGCCTTTTTCGAAAATCGACTGACGTCAGCGCGTAAGAGCGAACCGAGGAGATCAGGCACCCCTCTCCCTTCACCCTGAGCTGGTTGGACGGGGCATGTCCTTTGCTCCAACAACCTGCCCAAAAATATAAGCCGTTCGTGCTGAGTAGGGGCTGAGCGAAGTCGAAGACCCATATCGAAGCATTAGCGCTGCATATGATCCTCCCGTCCAACGCACCATGTCCCGGCGATCCTCAAGTCACCTCATGCAAATCCACACCGCGCGTTTCAGGCGCGGCGATCACCGCCACGATGGTAAGCATCAGGCTGCCGATCACATAAGCGGCGACCAGCGCGGTGCCGCCGCTCGCCTTGTAGAGCGAAAGGGCGATGATCGGCGCCAGCGACCCTGCAAGGATCGAGGTGGCCTGATAAGCAATGCTCGCCCCCGAATAGCGCAGGCGCGTCGGGAAAAGTTCAGTGATCGCCGCGCCTTGTGGTGCATACATGGCCCCGTGCGCCACCATCGCGCCGGCGATGGCAAGACCTACGCTCCACAAACTGCCCCGATCCATCAATGTGAAGAAGACCAGGAACCAGGCCGCGACGCATACCGCCCCCGCGCCATAGACCAGTCTCCGGCCAATCCGGTCGGACAGCGCCGCAAACAGCGGCATCGTCATACATTCCACTGCAGAGCCGATCAGCACGGCATTTAGCACCAGCGATCGATCGCCGCCGCGAATTTCGGTGAAATAGGTGATAGAGAAGGTGGCGATGACATAATAGCAGATATTCTCTCCGAAACGCAGGCCCGCGCCGGTCAACAGCGCGCGCCCTTTGCGTCTGATCGCTTCCATCGCCGGGAAACGCTCCACCCCGCCTTCCGCTGCCTCGCGCGCGAAGACCATGCTTTCCGAAACGGCGCGCCGCAGCCACCAGCCCACCAGCACCAGGACGACGGACATCAGGAATGGAATGCGCCAGCCCCAGGCGATAAAGTCCGCCTCCGTCAGCAACCCGGATGACGCGGCGAACACACCGGCGGCAAGCAGATTGCCCGCTGGCGCGCCGACCTGTGGCCAGCAGGTCCAGAAGCCGCGCTGCGCCGGTGGCGCGACCTCCGCCACGATCAGCACCGCGCCGCCCCACTCTCCACCAACCGCGAACCCCTGTAACAAGCGCAGCAGGATCAACAGGATAGGGGCCCATGCTCCAATCTGTTCATAGGTAGGAAGCAGGCCGATGGCGGTCGTCGATATGCCCATGGTGAGCAGGCTGATCATCAGCAGCGTTTTACGTCCGATCCGGTCACCGAAATGGCCGAAGACCACCCCGCCCAGCGGCCGCGCCAGGAACCCCAGCGCATAGGTGGAAAAGGCCAGTAGCGTTCCCGTTAACGAATCAAAAGACGGGAAAAACAATCGGTTGAAGACTAGAGCTGATGCAACGCCGTAGATGAAGAAGTCGAACCATTCGATCATCGTACCGATCAGGCTGGCGCCCACGACAGTTCGCAATTCGCGCCGGCTAACGTCGGGTTGCGCGCTCGTCATAGTCCTCGTGGCTGATCCGGTTGGCATGGCCCCTCCCCTTCATGCTCCAGGCGACTGCATAGAGGCGGAAGGACGGGATGAACAAGGGGCAGCGTGAAGGCCGGGGCAGATGTACCACCCCGGCCCGGAGATCACGCTAGGCTGCGCTGCTCCTGCCGCGTCTTCCAAAGCGACCAGCCTACGCCCGCTGCGAGCAACGCAAAGGTGACGCCCAGGCTCAGAACCGGCGGGAATTTGTCGCCGCCCAGCAGGAAATCGGCCACGAAAATCTTCGCGCCGATATAAACCAGGATCAGGGCCAGCGCATATTTGAGATAGTGGAAGCGGTGAACCATCGCTGACAGCGCGAAATAAAGCGCCCGCAGGCCCAGGATCGCCATGACGTTCGACGTATAGACGATGAACGTGTCCGTGGTGATGGCGAAGATGGCCGGGACGCTGTCCACCGCGAAGAGCAGGTCTGCGAAGTTGATCACCACCAACGCCAGGAACAATGGCGTGGCGGCAAGCACCATCTTGCCCGTCTTGTGGTGGGCAATACGGGCGAAGAAATGCTCGCCATGCAGATCGGGCGTCATGCGGACATGGGTGGCGATGAACTTGATCGCCGGGTTTTTCTGGATGTCCATCGGCGCATCGCCCGAAAACAGCATCTTGATGCCGGTGAAAATCAGGAAGGCGGCGAAAAGATAGAGTACCCAATAAGCTTCATGCAGCAGCATCGCGCCGCCGCCGATCATCAGGCCGCGCAGCACGATGACCCCAACGATGCCCCACAGCAGCGCGCGATACTGGTAGCGCGCAGGGATCGCGAAATAGGAGAAGATCAGGCTGATCACGAACACATTGTCGATCGACAACGCCTTTTCGATGAAGAAGCCGGTGAAATATTGCATCCCCGGCTCGGCTCCGCGCGCGAACCATATCCACCCGCCGAACAGCAGCGCCACGCTGACGTAAAAGGCCGAGAGGCCCAGGCTTTCGCGAATGTCGATCTCCCGGTTCTCCTTGTGCAGGAAACCCAGGTCGAAGGCGGTCAAGGCGACAACCAGGACGATGAAAACCAGCCAGAACCAGGCAGGGGTTCCCAGCCAGTCTGCAAATAGGAATTCCATGAAAACGCTCCTCCAGTGCAACATTAATGTTGATCGGAGGATCAGAAGCGAAAAAGAAGCTGGACCTTTTACCCTGCCATTCGCATCGGATCATCCGATGCGGTCCGACATCACGCGCCAAGGATAGCGCGCCAGAGGGGCCCGGTCCGCGATCCCGATTTTAGACCGCCAGCCGAAGATTTCAACAATTCGCTATTTTATTTTGCAATTCGCTAAAATTGGCGCTGCCTCCCAGCAGCACCGTCTCGATCAACCCAGCTCTATAGCTGCGCGTCGCCACCATCGACATAATAGTCTGAGCCCGTCACATAGCTCGCCTCGTCGGACAGCAGGAAAGTCGCGACGGCGGCGGCTTCTTCGGCCGTGCCCATCCGGCCGAGCGGATTGCCCGCAGCGATCTGCTGCGTGACCATGGAGGCATGCTCCTCCGGCAAGCCCAGACGATTGAAGAAGTCCGTCTCGATCGGTCCAGGACTTAGCGCATTGACCCGGATGCGCCGCGGCGCCAGTTCCCGCGCGAAACCCCGCACCAGCGAACGCACTGCTCCCTTCGTGGCCGAATAGAGCGCGCTGGCTTGCATCCCCTTATCCTTCGCGATCGAGGCCGTGATCAAGATGGAGCCACCATCGCAAACGATCGGCGCCAGCGCCTGCGTCCCGAACAACGGCCCGCCGACATTGATGTCCATGAGCTGGCGGTAAATATCAGGGGTCAAATGGCCAAGCGGCGCTCCTGCTCCCACACCGGCATTCAGGAACACCGCATCGATCGTGCCGAACAATCGCCCGGCTTCCTCTGCCAGCGCCTGCGCCGCTTCGGGCTTGGACGCGTCATTCACCAATATGTGAAGTGCCGGAAGCTGCTCCCTTGCACTCTCCAACCTCGCTGCATTGGACCCTGTGATGAGTACCGCACCACCCTCCTCGACGATGCGCCGCGCCGCCGCTAAGCCGATGCCGCTCGATCCCCCAGTGATGACCACCGACTTGCCACTAAATCTGCCCATGCTGCCGCCTCCTGAATACCAACCCGAGTCCGCTGGGTTATGCTTGGACGGTCATGCCTGACAGCCGGATTGCAAGTCCAGTCTCAGTACACCAATATTGGGCGCCGAGTGGAAGTCGCGGGCGCGAGTAGCCGATCGCGCGGTTGCGAAAGGGATGGCCTGTCCGGCCCTGCCGTCACGAACCGGCGCAGGAACGCTGGAAACAGCTTGAACCTAAGGCGACCGTAACCGTCACACCGGCCCTTCAACCAGTTCGGCTATTTCGAACATGAAGCTGCGCCAGCCCCGCGTCCTCGACGCACCGTCAGCAGCGGCGCGCTTCTTCTTCGCCTCAGCCAAGGATTTGACGTGGCCCCAGAAGACCTCGGTCCTGCCATTCTCCAGTTCGGCAACGATCCGCCAATAATGGGTGAACGGGTCGGCCGTCGGACCGATTCTCTTCACATATCCGTCGGCCATCGTCGCTGTGAGATATCGTTTCTTCCGCTTCACCATCATCCTTGTGTACCACGCCCGGTGGAAAGCGGCGCAATCGACACCATCTTGGATGAATGGATTATGCTGCACCCACAAATGAAAATATCGCCTATATCGGTCTGCTCGCTGATGAGGAGATCGAACTCGACAGCGCGGCGCTCGCATTAAGCGGCCTCGACCATGAAGGGGTAGATCTTGAACCCTATCTCGATCTGCTCGGTCAAATCAGCGCCACTGTGAACGCGGAAAATGCCGCTGCAGGACAGGACGGATCGCAATCTGGCGAGGTGCAGGGGGCTTTGCTCTCACGCGTGTTCGGCACCCGCTTTGACTTCGCGGGCGACAGATCAGCCTACGACGCGCCGCTCAACGCCGACATGATCCGCGTGCTCGACCGGCGGCGTGGCCTGCCGGTCAGCCTGTCGATCCTTTATGTTGCGGCGGCCCGGCGTATGGGGTGGACGGCTTACCCGCTCAATACGCCGCGCCATGTCTTGGTCAGCCTGGGTCCCGACAGCGACCGAGCGGTGATAGATCCCTTCAATCGAGGGGCGCTGGTTCAACCGGACCAGCTGGCTGCCTTGCTGGGGCAGACATCCAAGGCCCTCACCTCGTCTGGCGGCCTATATCTGGAACCCATGTCAAACCGGATGACCCTTGTGCGCCTGCTGTTGAATCAGGCAACACGAGCCGAGCAGGCTGGCGACAGTTGGCGAGCTTGCACGCTGTATGAGCGTATGACGATCGTCGCGCCCGAACATGGCGCTGGATGGTGGACGCTCGCGCGGCTGCAATTGGTTCACGGCGAAGTGGATGCCGCCCGCGCCAGCCTTAGCGCGATGCTGGAGATCACCCGAGACCCTGAGCGCCGCAGCCACATAGCTGCAGCGCTAGAGCGGCTTGCGGGCCAGTCTTCTGTTTAATGTGGACTAGGTCTGCTCCTCAGCAGCCTGCAGCCTGATCATCAGTCTTTCTTGAGGTCGTTCCCGGTGCGCTCCATGGCGGAGCCGACATCCTCCTTCGCTTCGCCAACTTCTCGCCGGGCGTCCCGTGCGGCATTGCCGGTCGCAGCGTCAAACCTGTTTGCGCCTTCGTCGATCACGCGCCCCGCATCATTCAGGCTATTGTCGATCTTATCTGCTGCTTCATCGACCGCGCCGCTCATGTCATTGCCGATCGCAGAGCCTGCATTTTCCATGCGGTCGGTGGCCTTTTCCGAACAAGCGGACAGCGTCGTGCCTGCCATGAACATTCCGGCCGCCAGAAATGCTCTTTTCATGATATTTCCCTCTTGCCGTCAAACACATCCGCTCAACCGTCATTGAGCGCATATGGTTGCCTCAGCGTTCAACGGCCGCGCAGTCCAAAGACCATCGACCGGTCAGCGTCCGGGATCAATCCTTCCAACACCCGCCAGAAACCTGTGACCGAACCCTGACCCGCCTGGGCATAGGCAGCAGCCATTTTCTCGCGCAGGGCCCGAAATAAATCTGCTTCAAGAGCGGTGCCGGAAGGGCTGAGGCGTAGCAGCTTCTGCCGCCGATCGTTCGCCCCCTGCCGTGTCTCGATATATCCGCGCTCGATGAGGTCATTGAGGACCCGACCAAGTGATTGCTTGGTGATGGAGAGCAGCCGCAGCAGATCCTTGACCGTCAAATCGGGCTGGCGCGAAATGAAATAAAGGGCGCGATGATGCGCCCGTCCCAGCCCCTGCGCCGCCAAGCCTTCATCGATCGATCGGGTTAGGGCCGAATAGCCGAAATACAGCATCTCGATCCCGCGCCGAATCTCATCCTCGCGCAGAAACAGCGGCGAAGCAGGAGCAATCTGCGATGCCGACGCGGTTGCGGGCGAACTGTTTGCACTCATGCCGGCCATCCAGAAAGCTGATTTCGATGCGGCCATATTGGCGAACCGAGACCCTGATGACTAGGCTTTCCTTTCGCGCAACAGACGCTATATGCCGATCCGCGCCGGCCACGCCGGGGCACATGCTGGGGCGTAGCCAAGCGGTAAGGCAGCGGTTTTTGGTACCGCCATGCGCAGGTTCGAATCCTGCCGCCCCAGCCAGCCGAATCCTCTAGTTTCGGCCCATCTTCAGTGACTTACGAAAGAATCGCTATCGAAGAGTGTTGGACCCGGTTGGCCTCAACTGGGCTGGATTCGACACGTCTTTTATCGCGATTTTTATCGCGGTTTTATCTGCGCAGGGGCCGACCAGGATGTCGGTACATGACTCGCAAACAAACGCTTACCCCTTTTCTGATCGACCGATTGGCAACGGGGTCTCTTAATGACACTCTCCTGCCAGACCTCTCGGTCCAGATGCTATCGAGTGGAAGGAAAGTCGGGAAGTATATGCGCTGGATCCCATCCAAACGCTTGTTTTAAAGGCGAACGCTAGGCGCTTAACCTATTTCACGATAGCGGCTGCCCGGGCGTGGGCGGGAGACCTCAATCCCGCGATCGAAAGCGGCACCGATCGACGCGACGCCTGGTGGGAAGAAGAGCGCCGCGCTTCGATGACAGCGAAGCGGGCTCACAATCTCTATATGGAGGCCGTCCGACAGGGGCGCGCCTCTCGGTCCCAGCGCAAGAACAAGCCCCGGACGATGTCGGACAAGATCGCCATATTCAGCCGTGATGTTGAACCGAACCTTGGCAACAAGATCATCTATGAGGTCACCGAGGATGACCTGATTTCGCTGGTGGAAAAGAAGTGGAAGACCGCGCAGGTTCGCGCCAGCCGGCTTGCAGCCGAACTGAAGGTATTCTTTGGCTGGGCAGCATCGCTGCGAGGGAAAGAGGTCAGCTTGACAGTCGATCCGGCCAGACGCCTCGGCGACCTGCGCTTTCCAGAGACACCGCGGTCTCGGAAGCTCGGCATGGACGAACTGGACTGGTTCCTTGGGGGGCTCGCGCAAGAGCCGAGGCATTTCCGCCGGGGCATGTTACTTTGGCTCCTGATCGCCGCACGATTCTCCGAGGTTGTCTTCGCCAAAACGTCGGAACTGGTGCATGGCATTTGGACCATTCCGGCCGAGCGTTCCAAAAATGGGCAGGCGCATCGTATCGCGCTGGCGCCATGGGGCCTCCGCCTGTTTCATTCCAACTCGGAATGGCTGTTTCCCGCCGAAAAGGTTGAAGGTCCGCGACACAAGGTTGGTACGAAGCCAGAAATCGGGTTCTGGCGCGCATGGAAAAAATGGCCGGACGACGATTGAGCGATTCACGCCGCATGATTTCCGCCGGACCGCACGATCCAACACCAAACGGCTCAATGTCGATTTCGAGTCCGCCGAAGCGATGCTCAACCATCTCAAGACGGGATTGGAGCGGACCTATGACCGATACGACCTCGAAGAGGAGAAGCGGCGCTGGTTTGCGCGCTGGGAGCAGGACGTGCTGATGATTGCCCGCCGTGCTGGTGTCGCTGATCTGGCCCCCGTTTTGACCGGACACTTTCAGGCCTGAGATGGAGGCTTCGGGATATCCCCTGAGCATATTTTTATATCTGGATATGAGGTTATCACGGCGGCCGTCGCCGGCACTGGACAGCATCGGAGAAGCTGCGGATCGTCGAAGCGACGCTGGACGAGAGAGCAAGAATTTCGGTGGTGGCGCGCCGGAATGGCGTAGCGCCTAATACCGGATGGGCTCGACGCCGGAACTTCGGTGAGCAGATCGCTCACAACACCCGCGATCAAGGGGCCACACACGCGGCCCAGAAGGTTAACGACGTTCGTCAGAACCGCGGTGGCCTGGCCTCTCCGGGCAAATGGCACGATGAGCGTGATCGCGCCCTAGACGGGAGTCGCCCAGGGAGCGGCGAGAAAGCCGGTCGTCACCTATCAAATCGCTGGGCAAGCAACTGGCTTAGAAGGGTGTGTTCTGACATGCGCCGCTCCGCCCGCCCCTCTCGGCGGCGGCGGGAGGGCCTTGTTGTCGCGATGTCCGGACCCGCTTATAAAAGCCCAGGATGTTAACCGGCGCACCCCTTGGAATCTCAGTCCGCTCCTATGGGCAGGATAGCGGCGTGCATCGGCATGATTTCGCGCAGCTAGTCCTGCCGATCCAGGGCTCGCTCGCCATCGCGTTTAACGGTCGGGAAGCGATACTCGACCGCAGGCTGGCGGCTTTCGTGGGCAGGTCGACCGACCATGCGCAGGAAGGCCGGTTGCTTAACCGATCCCTGATCCTCGATCTGGATGAGGCCACTCTGGATCCTCGCCTGCTGGACCGAATCGGGACCACCGGGCTTGTGGCACTCGCTCCGCAGGCCAACAGCCTGATCGACTATATGGCGACATCCATGACGGGCGACGGTGCGGATGCGGCGCGGTTGCGGCTGTGGACGCCGCTGCTGCTGGATGCCCTTTCCGGCGATGTGCCGCCGGTCCGATCCCGGCTCGCCCGGTTGCTGGACGCTCTTGAAGCCCGCCCCTTCGACCGCTGGACCGCCGCCAGCATGGCCGCGACCGCGGGTCTTAGCGTCAGCAGGCTGCATGCCCTTTTCCAGCAGGAACTGGAAACGTCGCCGCGCGCATGGCTGGGCAAGCTGCGGATCGACCGGGTTTGCGACTGGCTGGCGCGGACCGATCTTCCCATTGCCGAACTGGCCCATCGTGGCGGCTATTCCGACCAGAGCGCTCTTACCCGCGCCCTGCGCAAGGCCACCGGCATGTCCCCCGCTGCCTATCGACGGCACGCGCAGGGATCCGGGTCAAAAATACAGGATTCCTAGCCAAGACCAGACGACGACCGGCTGTTATCGCCTCCGCCATCACGGAGATCATGATGGCACATCCGCATCTGAAACTTGCCGGCATCGCCTTCGGCGCCGGAGCCGGCGCCCTGTGGGGCCTGGTGTTCCTGGCGCCCGAACTGGTGCGCGATTTCGATCCGCTCCAGCTGACGGTCGGCCGCTACCTCTTCTATGGCCTGATTTCAGCGATCCTCATTGCACCGCGCTGGAAAGCGCTGACGCCCCACCTGGCGCGGCGGGAATGGTTCGCGCTGTGCTGGCTCTCGCTCGCGGGCAATGTGCTTTATTATCTGCTTCTGTCGAAAGCGATCCAGACCGGCGGCATCGCCGTGACCTCGCTGGTCATCGGCTTCTTGCCGGTCGCGGTGACGATCATTGGCAGCCGCCACCACGAGGCCGTCCCTCTTACCCGTCTCCTCCCTTCAATAGCGCTGTGCTGCGGCGGGGCGATCTGCATCGGCTGGCAGGCTCTCGCCTTACCCGCTTCGGAATCGGTAATGGCGCAGGTCGCGGGGCTGCTCTTCGCCATTGGCGCGCTCGTGTCCTGGACCTGCTACGCCGTAGGCAACCGGCGCTGGCTGGAGCGGCTGCACCATTTCTCCGTCCATGACTGGAACCTGCTGACCGGGGTCGTCACGGGCTTGCAGTCGCTGGTCCTCGTCCCCGTCGCCGTTGCCGTGTCGACCGCCCATTCCGGCGCCGCATGGACGCGCTTCACGATGGTTTCGGCGGGCGTGGCGGTTCTAGCGTCGATCGTGGGGAACGCGCTGTGGAACAAGATGAGTCGCCTGCTGCCGCTCACCCTGGTCGGGCAGATGATCCTGTTCGAAACCCTGTTCGCGCTGATCTACGGCTTCCTGTGGGAGCAGCGCCTGCCGACGATGCTCGAGGCCGCCGCCTTCATCCTGGTCGTCGCGAGCGTCCTATCCTGCCTCGCAGCCCATCGGAAGAGGGTGATGGTGCCGCTCGCCGCTGCCTGACCCCTTCCGGGCCGCCGCGACGAAGTTCGCCAACACCGCCGATGGTGCGTTTGGTCCAGTCGCAAGCGCCAGCCGGATGGAAGGAATATTGTCGGCGATCTTCCGGAAACTGATGCCGAGCACGCCGATCCGCGCCAGCGATGAGGGAACGAGCGCGATGCCCAGGCCGCTCGCCACCATGTCGATGATGGAGGTGAGTCGGGCCGCCTAATGGGCGATGAGGGGCTCGCACCCCGTCGCTCGGCAGGTCTGCAGCACCGCATCATGGAAACTGGAGCAGGGACTTGCCCAGCAGGATAAAGCTTTCTCCCGAGAGGTCGGCCCGTTGCAGGCGGCTGATGTGCGCCGTCGGGCCGACTGACGAATGGGCCTGTTATGATCGATGCACGTTGGTATAACCACCGGCGTCTCGGCCGGCCCGAATTGAGCATTGCGCCGGATTTAACCCAGCGCGCACTATCCTTCCATGGCCTCCAGTTCGATACCTTTGGTTTCCCGAACTCTTGACCAGACAAAGAGCAACGAGAGAAGCGAGAAAATCGTGTAAGCCGCATAGGTGCCCGGCAAGCCCATATTTCTGGCGAGCCAGGGAAGCTGGAACCGACCGCGAAGTTTGTGGCCCATTGAGCCGCGCCTGCAAGGGCGAGGGCCGACCGCGCATGCGGTTCGGGAACATCTCGCCCAGCATGGCCCACATGACAGGCCCCCAGCTGAGATTGAAGAACACGACGTAGATGTTGGCGGCGAGAAGCGCCGTTGTGCCGACGCCCTCCGGCAAGGCGATCGCACCGTCGACACTATGTGCTTGCACGAAGCACCAGGCGAGCGTGGCCAGCGTCGCTGCCATGCCCGCCGATCCTATGAGCAGCAGCGGTCGACCGCCGATCCGGTCAATGAGCAGGATCGAAACGATGCAGGCAACGATGGATATCGCGCCCGATACGATGTCGATCCTCAAGGCATCTGCTTCATTGAAACCGGCCGCCTGCCAGAGCACCGCCCCATAGTAGAAGACGACGTTGATGCCGACGAGCTGCTGGAATAAGGCGAGACCGACGCCGATCCAGATGATCGGCCGCCATCCTCCGCCGGGCTTGCGAATTTCGGCGAGGCTGGGCTTGTGGCCTTTGACTAAGCGAAGCCTCTATGTCTGCCAACTTGGCAGTGGCGGACGCTGATCCGAAAAGCCCGGCAAGAACGACACGCGCCTCGTCCATATGCCCCTTGGCGACCAGGAAGCGGGGGCTTTCGGGGATGCCAAACAGGCTGACGAAGAAAAGCAGGGCGGGCAGGGCCTGCACCCAGAACATCCATCGCCACGCAGGCTGCCCGCCCCAAAGGTGGCCGAGTGACGAGCCCGCCGCCTCGGCCAGAAAATAGTTGGCGAAGAAGGCGCCCGAGAGCCCTGTGATGACCATCACTTGCTGGGCGCTGGAAAGGCGGCCCCGCACATGAGCGGGCGTCACTTCGCTGATATAGGCGGGAGAGAGTACGCTCGCCGCCCCAACCGCGACCCCGGCGAAGAAGCGGGCCGTGGCACGGATGAGGGCGCTCGGCGACGCACCCGAAGCCAGCGCGCTTATGATGAAGAACGGGGCGGCCACAATCATGACCTTGCGACGGCCCCAGATGTCGGCAAAGCGGCCGGCCAGGAAGGCGCCGAACGCACAGCCCGGCAGAAGGGCGCTGACGGTCAGCCCGAGTTGCGCCTCGCCGAGGCCGAACGCATGTTTCAGGCCGTCCTGCCGCTCAACCCAGCCGCTGTCGTCGGAGCCACAACTTCCCGGTACGTATGAAGTAGGAATGACGGGTTTCGGGATTACGCGCACGCACATCGCGGCAGTGGAACTCGCCCAACGGTGGTGGGCCAGTGCGAAATGCTCGCCCCCTTAACCGAAATCGGCTTGGTACTCGAAGATTGAAATTCCGGGACGCTTGCACTGATGCACATTCCACCCTATCTTACCTTCATCTTACTTTGGAGGGCGCCATGGGCGTGCCGGAACGGATTACGACCACGGTGTCAACCAAGGGACAGGTGATCCTGCCCAAGGCAATCCGTGAGCAACGGCATTGGCCTGCAGGTACGAAGCTGATTGTCGAGGAGAGGCCGGAAGGCGTCCTCCTGAAAGCTATGCCGATCTTTGCACCAACCGATATCGATGCCGTTTTCGGATCGCTGCGGTCGACCAAGCCTGCTTTGTCCATCGATGCCATGAACGCAGTCATCGCCAGGGAAGCGAAGCGACGTGCGCGGGATTGATACCAATATCGTCGTGCGGCTGCTGACCGCTGACCATGCGGATCAGGCGCAAGCCGCCCGGCGCGCCATTGAAGGTAAGGAGATTTTCCTCGGTGTGACCGTGCTGCTCGAGGCCGAGTGGGTATTGCGCGCGGGATATGATTTCGAGCCCGCCCAGATTGCCGGCGCGTTACGCGGACTGGCCGGCTTGCCGGGCATGTCCGTGGAAGAACCGGCCCAACTGACATTGGCGCTAGAGTGGATGGAAGGCGGCATGGATTTCGCCGATGCCCTTCATCTGGCGCGATCGGGCCATTGTGTGGATTTTCTCACCTTCGATCGCAAATTGGCGAAGCGCGGAAAGGGTTTGAACGCAATGCCGGTCGTCATCCCGTAACTCTATATCTGGCGATCGGTATTTTCCCAAGGTTCGGAATTGGGCGGGTCCCTGCGGGGCAATCCGCGTTTTTTAGTCCGCACAGACGCCCCATCCTATTGCTCGCCGTGCGGAAGTGCTCACCGTCCAGTTCGACGCCGAGGAAGGAACGCTAGCAGGACTGCGCCGCTTCCATGGTCGCTCGCGATCCGCAAAGCAGCCTATCGCATATCTGCCGTTCCCGCGTTGCAGATTGCTGCCCTCTGGCGGCAGCATAGATCAGCTTGCTGAGGAGATAAGCTTCACGAGGTTGTGAGAGCGAAGGATGTGATGGCAAAACGGTCGAACCGGGAACAAGGACAAACCCAAGGACCGACCTAGCAGGCGGTGATATTTCTCGTGCTACCAAGCTTCGAGCGCTCAGGTCGGCGGGCCAAATCTATTGTCTAGGGCATCCACGACCTTCTTATGGTGTGCAACAAGTTGCACGGTGGATTGCGCCAGTATCTTAAGAGCTGGATAATCGCCGTTCTTGCTGTAGCTGCCATGAAGGTTCAGTGCCTCCTGATGCGCCGCAGCCTGCTGGCTGACATATTCAGCATCGAATGCGTCGTCGCTGGCCGACTGCAGACTGGAGAGCATAGCGTTTCGTCGCGCATCCATATTCTTGGGAATCGCGATGTTCACGGGATTGTCCGCAACGAACTTCCGAAGGGCTGCGCTGCTTATCTTATGGTCTTCGATCATCATGCGGGCAAAAGCTTTGACCTCCGGAGACTTTGCGCGAGCGAGCGCAATTCCGCTCGCTTCCATTTCATACATGTCGCCAATCGCGGACTGCGGGATGTAGAAGGTGGTGGTGACGGCGTCATGTGTACTGGACACGCCTTCAGGTTTAGGCCCTTCATAATGCTTGGCCACGGTGGCGCTGCCATTTGCCAACTCATCCTGGCCCGAGACACCGCTAGTCTGGCTGCAAGCGGCGAGCAGCGCCGCTGCCGACACTGCGAAGAGGATAACTTCACCTTGTGCTAAAGTGCGCGTTGTCATGGCTGCGTTCCCTTTCCACCGGTCCCCGGCGCACCAATCCCCGGCATCGTGTTCGAAGCGCCGGTATCTCCGGCCGCGTTGATTGCTTCTTGCTGATTAGTGCCGCCCGGAACGCGACCGCTGTCCTGTTTCGAGGCTGGGCTGCAAGCGGCCATGGATAGCCCCAGTCCAAGGAGAAGGCCGTTAATACTCGAAGGGCGAATGGGGAAGGATGTTGATGCCATGCTGATCTCCTAACGTGAACAGCAAGAACGTCCGCAGGGCGACGGAAGCGCAGATAAGTTTCGACAACTTAAGTCAGGGTTGTGCCGCTTTTAAAATTTCCGCCGCAGAGGATGATCTGAACGGACCGCTCTGAAGAGCCGAGCATTTGAAGCCGCGGTCTAAGAGGTCCGGCCATCTCTGCACGTGCGGAGAGCCTGTCACTGATTCGTAGCAGTGGATTATTGAGCGTTATCCGGGGCTGGCATTTTCTGGCTCTCGAATATCATCAAGATGCAACCACATCAGGAACGACATCCCCAGCGCACCCACGCCGCAGCCGCCTGTATGACAGGCTAACCATTTGAAGCTCGCGTTCCGCCGCCGGCGTCGCGTTGTGGGCGTGGAATGTCGATGGCAACAGCTTCAGGATGGACGAACGGGGCTTTGTGCTATTGGGCCTTCCCTAGCGCGCTATGGTCACCATCGAAGAGCTTTCGGAGCACATCCATCCCGTTGATCGAGAACGTATCAGGGCAGCCTTTCGGCGACGCACGCAGTCACAGGCCCCTTTAAAGCCGATTTCCGGATCATGGTGCGGGAGGAGATTCGCTGGATCACCGCT
Organism: Sphingobium sp. EP60837; assembly: GCF_001658005.1. Classification (NCBI taxonomy): domain Bacteria; kingdom Pseudomonadati; phylum Pseudomonadota; class Alphaproteobacteria; order Sphingomonadales; family Sphingobiaceae; genus Sphingobium; species Sphingobium sp. EP60837. The sequence continues at coordinate 61,465 of NZ_CP015987.1, forward strand.
ATGGGTCAAGGCGAAGACGTGGGCATCGTCGGCCCGACCAGGTTTGGCATCTTCCTTGATGTGACCGGCCACACACCGGCTGAGGAAGGGCATGAACTTCTCGCTGGTGAAATCAGCCACCGGGTCAAGAACCTTTTGGCGATTCTTGCGCACCACATCGAGCAAGACCGACATGGTGGGGGAACTCATTCAACGGCTGACGGCACTAGGGGACGCAACGGCAGCTGGCTGCAAATGCTTCCGACCGCAAAATTAGCTGCGTGCCGCAGTTCGTCAGTTCGCTCGCGCTCGTGGCCCAAGAGGCGCCCAGCGGTCGTTCGCCATGATCAACGCAATCCCTTTTGCATATTGCATCTGCCGCCAACCTGTGGGGCTATGATAGATGCCTACGGCCCGCCAGAAATCCCTCTCATCGTGAAGTGCCGAGAGGAATATCCATCTCGCGGCGTCCACATTGAAGCAGGCATCATCCCGGAGCCAGGACCTAACCTGGGCCTCACTGCGCTTCGTCAGCCGGGCGATGCGAGGCACCCACCAGCTGTTGACCTGCATCGGTCCTAAGTCGACGGAGCCATCCCTGTTCCTTACCTCCGCACCAATCCATCCCCCCTCCTGCCTCCTCAAGGCCCGCAGGGTTTGGGTGAGCCATGGTCGTCCAGAATCTGCCCGACGGATGCATTGATCGATCGCCGTCTCCGCCCTCAGCATGTCACCGTTCCTCGCCACACCATAAACTGCCGTTCCCTGAACGCTCAGCATCGAAGCGAAGCCGCCGGCCAAGAGCGTTACACGACACCGCCCGATCATCGATCCCGCCCTCGCTCCAGGCGCACCTCGGTCGTCCGGTCCGGCTCTTTGGGCTGGGAGATTTCTGGCTGCGACTGGTTCCGAAGCACGCGCTCGATAAGTGCAGTGAGAGTTTCGGTCGCGCGAAGCCCCGCGCCGGCCAGCCCCTTGCGGTCGCTCCCTCGATCACGGCCTCTGCTTTCGGAGCGCCGGAGAGCCAATCCACGCCGCTGCACGTCAAAGAGGTCGCGTTCCTTCTGGATGCGGGCAGCTTCCCTTTCGAGGCGCGCTTCCGTCCCGCTTGGCTTGATCAGGTCCAGCCCTTCTAGGGATGACGTTTTCTGGCCGGAATTACGCTTCAATTTCTCCACGAGGTCCGCCCGGTTCTCGGTCCAAAGCGTCACGCCAGATTCGGCACGAGTGATCGCGGTGTAGAAATTTTGTCCCGTCACCAGGGGAGAGTCGACGGGAGCGAGAACAAAGACCCGCGGGTAGGTTTTTGACTGCGAGGAGTAGACCGTCTCGGCATAGCCGTGATCCCATGTCTTGTGTTTCGAGAGGTCGATCTCCTGTTGTTCGCCGCGATCCCATCGGATCGTGGCCCGCTCGTTCTCCAATCGCTCGACCGTCCCCCGCTCGGCATTTTTAAGTCCCAGCTCCTTCGTCGCCAGACGCCATTGGATTCGATCCGCCGCCGCAAGGCCGCGGTCCTGTACGTTGAAGACGCTTACCATGGTGGCGCGCGTTCGGCGGGGGTCCCAAAGGATGATTCGGCCCTGCTGATCCTCCAGCCCGACTACTTCGCGCCCGCTCTCTTCTTTCCTGAAGCCGACGACTGCATATTCCGCCTGCCGGACTATTCCAAGCTTATTGACATCGCGGTTGAACATTACAACCTGACCCTTGGAATAAAGGCGGGCCATTCTACGCTCCTCACTCGAAAGGCCCGCTGGCGCCAGAATTTTCAACGGCACTTCCTCGCGACCGATGACACCTTCCTTCTGAAGCCCGCGCCGGACATTCGCGTTGACGGTGATCCGAGTGGCATTGTCGAGCACGAGGATGTTCGTCGAAGCGCGCATTTCTGGGGTCAATTGCATCCATCGATCGACAAGATTTTTTGCAAGCTTGCTCGCTTTGTCCCCGCTCACGACGCAGTCCAAAAAGCCGATCGCCCGCGCATATTCTCCAAGGCGCGCCTCCTTTACCGCCTTCATCATCCTTTCATTGTTCTGCTGACGCAGCGACTCAGGGAGCTCTGCCTTGGGCAATCCAAGCTCCTGAAGCAGCCAGAATGCCTTCCCTTGCTCAATCGCTCCGGTCTGCTTGTTGTCGCCGAGAAAGAGAATCCGAGCGCCTGTATCCCGACTGAGTTCTAGGAGCCTCAGTGCCTGGCGGTTGCTGAGCTGCCCGGCTTCATCGACCACCAGAAGATCGTGAGCGTCTAATTGGCGTCCGCCCGAGACGATCAAATTCATGACCGTCTGGGAGGGAATTTTCGCTTTCTTCCCCAGTTCTGCTGCAGCGGATGAGGTCGGCGCGAGGGCCTGCACCCGGACATCCGCATCCACCGCTGCGACCAACGCCCTAACCAGGGTCGACTTACCGGAACCCGCCACCCCATGGATTCCGATGAAGCGGTCGCGAGATGTGGCGAGCTTGGCGAGCGCGCGCTCCTGCTGAGAGGAAAGCTCCTCTGCCTCCAGAACCGAGAGCAGCCGGTCAGTGGAGGCGAGCGGCCGAGTATCATCCAACGCCAGGGCCAGGTGCTTCGACAAGGCAATCTCAAGCCGGGCGGTCGCGCGGCTTGTGCGGCCGCGCGTCAGGACAGCATCTCCGGTCTGGGTCCGCGTAGCCAGGAGCTTTTCCCGCTCTTCATGTTCCCTCACAAATGGGAGGACATCACGGAGGCTCACTTCTCCGACATGTACTGCGAGACCGGTGCGGATCAACTGCCCTTGACTATTCACCGCCTCGCGTGTTTCCATATTTCGGATACCGAACAGAGTGGCGCGCCCCGCGATGGCTCGACTACCCTCATGGTCGATCACCCCATCTCGATCGGCGGCATCCTTAACTTTATGGAGCATTTCGAGGAGAGGTCCCGCCTCCTTGTTCCAACGCTCGCGAAGCCCTTCTATGGTCGTTTTCTGTTTGGCCTTGCGCGTCTGATAGAAGGATGCGACGCGAGCTGCCTGTCCCATGCGGCCATGGTCCTTCGCGTGGGCGTCGATCTGCTCGGCTCGCTTGGACCACTCCGCGATCAGGCTCTTAGGTACGCCTCTGATTTCGAACAGTCCCCGGTGCGGATCAGTTTCGACTTCGAAGCCATGGGCATGAAGCCTCTGGGCAAGCCCATTGCGATAGATCTGCCCGGCGACCATCTGCTCGGCGAACATCGCCCGACTTTCCATGCTGGTCAGAGGCGCGCCGTCCTCACGACCGGTGATGTTCATCAAGACGACATGGGTATGGAGGTGGGGATCGAGTTCCCGACTGGCATGCTCGGTGAAGCGCGCTGCAATGATCCGGCCGGTCGTCTCATAGACGATCTCGCCCTGCCGCCGAAAACGATAGGCGGCATGCTCCTCCAGCCAAGAGATTGCCTCGCCGACTGCCTGCTCGTGCGCTTCGAGCACGCGCTGATCCTGCGCCACCAATGCCATGATCGAGACGGACTTCGGGGCGTTGACCGCAAAGTCCCATCCAGGGTGATGCTGGATGGTACCATCGGCGCGCCCGCGGCCAAGTTGCCGTCCGGCTACCCTGCCCGCCAGGAGCTCCTTGAACATGGTCGGGTCGACGGGCCCCTCAAGACCAAGCTCCGCTGCGATCTTCCCCGCCCACTCGCTTGGTTCGTCGGAGCCCTTCGTATAATAGTCGCCAACCGTGTAATAGCGGGCGATGTTGCCGGCCAAGCCGGACAGGCGGCGGGGATGGATCACGCCGGATCAGCCTCGCCCGGGGTTTCGTTGACCCGGCCGTGACTCAACAGCGGAACTGTTCGCGCGCCAGCCCGAGCCCCGAGCATGGATGGACTCGGTGAAGTTGCTGTCTCTGGCTTGCGGTCCGGGGGTGATGCCTCAGGCATTTGCCCGATGGGCAGCTCAGGCTTAGACATCTCGGAATGAGGAGAGTTCGGTGGCGGCGGCGCCGATCCGCTTTTGCGGGCAGCTTTCGTCCGGCTGCGGCTCCCTGGTTCATCGCTTTGCGCAGCCTGTTCTTGCGCTGCGGCGCGAGCGGCCTGAATGATCTCATCGGCCAGCGGGAGCCGAATGGGAGGTTTGGTGCGCTCGACGAATGCGGGTGCGACATTCGCGATCGGATTGAACCGATCGGCGAATCGGATGACGGGAAGGTCGCGACCGAAGCGGAGAAAGCCAGACAAGTTGGGGAGGTTCGTCACCTCTGTGTGCATGACCAACGGGCGGGTCACCTGCATCCGCGAGAGGTTCACCCCGTCGCGCATGTCATTGACGCCGTAGGACATGCCTTCATTCGCCTCGATCTGCTCCACCTGCCCAAGATTTTCGGAGACATGCTTCGCCGTCGGGGTGTCGTTGGCGCGCAGTGCTATCCAAGTTGAGCAGTAGCCGGTGATCGCGGCGGCATCCTGGATACCGTAGGTGGCCTCAAGCTGGGGATAGGATTGAAAGCCCAATATGCCGCAGCCCCCATATTTGCGCGCGCGGGCGAGGAAGTCGCTGAGCGAAGGAAGCCGCTGGAGCGACGGTAGCTCATCGATGATGCAATAGAGCCGCCGCTCGCTGTCGGGCTTCATGCTCATGATCGCCCCGATGGCGATGTCGATCCAGACAGTTATGAGCGGCCTCAGGGAAGGTAGCTGATCCGCCTTCACCGTGATGAACAGCCAGCTATCATCCGTCTCATTCTCTACCCAACGACGAATCGAAAAGCCGTTGGTGGTGTCGTCTAGATAGGCAAAGCTGCGCATTACCGAAGCAAGTTCCGCTTGGATGCCGGCGGAGGTCCGGTCCCCTTCCATGCTGATGAAGGCAGCGGCCTCGGTCCCCTCGGCGAAGGCGACGAGGTCCTTTAGCCCCGAGCGAAGAAGGCGATCGAGCAGGATGGAGACCAGCGTATGTTGCTGCCTGGCGAGCTTGCGCAGAACGCCGACCAGCGTACCGCGTGCGGCCTTCGCCCAGAAGGGATCGCCCGCCTTGTCGGGGATCGTGGACTGAGCGATCTGGTCGTAATGATATTCCCGAGGAACATCGACCCAGGGCGACCAATGGTCGGTTCGCTGATCTAAGGGATTGAGGAGGATGTCCTTCCCTGGCCGATAGAATTTCTCCACAAAGGAGCCGGCGGTATCATAGACGATGGCGCGCTTTCCGTTTTTCCTGATGCCCTCCAGCATCGTCGTGATGATGTTAGTCTTACCGGTCCCAGGCGCGCCGCAAAGGACGATATGCTCCGGCTCGAATGCATGCGGCATTGTCACGCCGGCGATGGTGAAACTCCCCTTACGGTACCGGCGCAGGAGCCGCCGGATCGATCTGACGGTGCCGAACCGGGTGCCCCGCAGGAACTGGTTCGACCCCAGACCCCGCCCGGTCCGCGTGAAATAATACCAGGCCGAGCCGAGCGCGATGGCGGCGCCGATCCCGCCGATCAGGGAGCCCGTGATGAGCGCGGCTTCGCCCGCCTCTAGCGTCTTTCTCGCCACGCCGGAATTCAGCAGAGCCTCGGCCGTCGTCCAATATTTGTAACCACCAGGTGTCTGAAACTGGACCAGGTCGGCGGCGCCCCGCGTCGCATCCTTCCGGAATTCGGCGAGCGCCAGTTGAACCAGCACATAACGCTGGTAGGCGGTCAGGGTCTCGAAACAATACCAGATGATACCCATAACCCAGAGCACAAGACAGGCGGACATGGTCTGGAAAAAGACCTGGGTGGTCATTCGAACATTGTGGACGATGGCCTGGCCGCCGCGAGTCCAAGAGCCCAGCGTATCGTTGCGAAAGATGCTCATCGCCGCACCTCCCGCGCACCCGGATCTGATTCCAGTTCCGGATCAAGCAAGCCCCTCTCAGCAAGGAGAACGCGGGCCTCGGCCATACCCTGTTCGACGGCTTCCGGAGAGCGCCGCCCCACCGCGACTACGAGGATGGAAAGGATCTGAATGCTGGTGGCGAGGATCTCATCCTTGGACGAGAAGATATAGCCGCGATTGGGTTCGGCAGCCTGGGCCAGTACCAGCCGGACAAACTCCGACAGGCTGAGGTCGGCGGCAGCAGCGCGCCGGAAGAGGCGCTCATGGAGCCCCTCTTCGATACGTAAACTAAGTCTAACCACAGGTAAGCTCCATTAGCTGGAGCCCTGCGGATGTCGGGAAGCGCTGCCTTTATACCTTTGTTTTCAGTTGGGTGCAATTCGATCGACTGGATGACATGTCATACAGCTGAAAATGGCGGATTTCTAGGATTCACATGGCAACCGTGGGCAGGCTGTCCGACATGGGTGACAAAACCTGGGGTCGGGCGAATACCCGTATTCGACCATAAAGCATTGAACTTAAACAGGACTTTGTCGCAGCATCCGTGCGTAGGGTGCATTTCACCGGCCCGGGGGCCGAGCGTCCGCCCTTCGCAGCGCTCGGTCGCTGCGCCCGTCATCAAATGGCGGAGGCGGCCTCTTGAAAACGGGGTAGACGCCGCGCGTTAGCGCGGCCGATCGGTTAACAGCGTTGCAGGCGTCTGCTCCCTGGGGAATAATCAGGGGTGGCGGGCAGACCCCTTGCAATGAGGAGTCGATACATGCCCAAGATGACAGATCGCGAGCGGCTCGCGAAGATAGAGGCAGACCAGCAAAGCCTCGCCCAAGAGGCGGAATCGGTGCGGCGGGCTTTACGTGCGCATTATGGAAAAGTCGCGACGGAACTTGCCGTCGAAAGGTTGAGCGAGCGTGAATTTCGGGACGTGCTTAGCCACGCTATCCGGGTCGGCGGCGCTGCGATAGCAGCGCTCAAGACATTTTCACGGGCCAGCGCGCCTCCTGAACAGACGCCGCTAAAGAAGCCTGCCGAGGCGCGACGCAAACTGCCGCAAGGCGGTGGAGCGAATGGAGAAGGGGAGGCGCTGTTTGTCGTACAGCTATAGCAATATGGGACTGTGCCGCAGGCACCAGAAAGGGACCGGCGCGCATTGGTGGGCCGGTCCCTCTCTCTTCTGTCGTCGGGTCTAGGCGGGTATCACGCGCCGCCTGCGTTTGAAGGGAATGTCCGGTGCCTGTTCGCTCTTCAAAAAGACATGTGTCGGCACGCGATGCCCCCTCTGCGGGTTGAACAATTCATAGAGACTCGCCTGAATGCCTGACCCTTCGCACAGGATCGCCTCAACCGGCATGAGCGCGGCAATGTCGCGATTTCGTTTGAAGCCTGCGTCTTTTCCGCGCCCATAGATGCCGAAGGTCACGCATGGCACGCCCCTTTGCGCAGCCCATGCGGAGGCGGCGGCATCCACTCCCAAGCGCTGCCCGGTCGTGACAAGCACCATGCGGGGGATGCGCGTCCTAATCTGGTCGAGGCGGTTCCATATGATGCGCCCGTCATGCCAGTTCTGCGGGCCCGACACGACTACGATCGGGCCTTGCGGTTCATAGCGCTCGCGCCGCTTTTCCGCTCTGACGCGCAGGAAGTCGAGCGCAGAAATCTGGCTTGCGGTCGTGACATGGGAGGCCCGGGACCCGCGCGCCGGGGACCATGGGCGGCCGGAGCAGGTGCGGAACATCGCGGCGGCATAGTCTCGCATTGCCTCGATGGCGGCGCGCTGTTCCGCTATAGACTGGCATTCAAGCTGCGTGTCCTCTAGCTCCTTCATGAAGACTTCCCCTGGCTCTAGCCGCCTCGCCATATCGCGGATGTTGTCGGCAAGCTGGTCCTCGCGCCGCTCCAGTTTTCCGGCCACAAAGTGCAGCGAATTCACGATGCCCCATGCGACTTCCGGTGCCAGCGCTTCAAGGCGAGTGTCGGTGAAGAGTTCGAAAATCGATGCGATGATGCCGCCGCATTCGGCCTGCGCCGCGATGGGTTCGGGCATCTCGAGTTCGGCGGGTTCCGCGCCGCGTTCCATGATGGTGAGCGGGATCGGATCGCCAAAGGACGCCTGAAAATCAGGCGTGGCGATGAGTTCGGCATAAAATTCCGGCAGGTCGCCAAAGCTGCTAACGCTCCGGGAGGCGGTTGGCTTGCTCATGAGGTTGCTCCTTCCTGAGAGGATGACCGTTCAGGGCCGGGAGAGCGTGGCGGCGCGTCCCGGCCCGTTTTGCAAAGCGCCTTAGAACGGCACCTCATCATCAAGGTCACTGCGCCGGCCGCCGGTATATTCGCCGCCTGCCCCTGCGGTGCTGCCGTCCGCAAAGCCGCCACCCTGCCGTCTGCCAAGACCGCCAGCGCCTGCTTCTTGGCGCTGGCCGCTGCCAGACCGTCCGCCAAGGCCGCCGCTTTGCGCGTCCCGGTCGCGGCCGCGCCGCCACTGGACATCGAAGCCATTGCGCTCATCGCCGAAAAGGGCGATCGACAGCGGCTCGGGGAAGCTCGGATCATCGATCATCCCGGAGAGAAACGTATCGCCGCTGCGGTTCATCTTGCGTTCCCAGACCGCGCCGATCTGGATTTCATCGCCTGCGCGGTTCGTCTCGAAGACCTCATAGAGCGGAGTGGCGTCACTCTGTCGATCCGTTACCTTGCGCATGATGAGATAAGGGAAATGCAGTTCCCGCGTGGCGATCTTGCCGACAATATCGTTGATGCGTTCATCAAACTTGAAGTTTCCGATCTTCATGATTTCATCCTTTCATCTAAAATGCGGCTTAGGTTTTCTTCCCTGTCCGCATTTTTAACTTAGCCCCTTCCCTGAATTTCTTCCATCTCATTGATTTCTTGACAGATTTCCCATCGCACCTGGTGAGCCCGCGCACAAAGACCGCCGCGTAGCGGCCAAAATGACGCACCGGCCGCCCGCGGCCGGTTCCTTATCGAAGGAGAGGGAGCGTGGGCCGGCTTACAAGTCATCGCACCCGGAGCCGCCCTCGCAGGTCTGAAGGCGCAGGACCGGGCTCTTGGCTACAACAGGCACGGGAGGGGCTTAGCGTAGCCTGGTGAAAAGGGGCCGGCTCCGCCGCTGAAACGGACAAACGCTGCCGGCCCCTTTTCGCCTGGCGGAGCTTGGCGCCGACGCAACTCGTTGTGGCCGAAACCGGTTCTGCAACGCGCAGAACCTGCGAGGGCGGCGAAGGGGGTGATAGCTTGTCCGCCGGCTCCACGAACCACATCGCGCGTAGCGCGATTCCATAGGCGGAGCCTGAAATGCGCAGGTTGCGCACCAGACAATGACGTCAGCGGGAGGGAGCAGACCTATCACCAACCTCGCGGGAGGGATCGTCACGACACCAGCAGCCAGGATCCCGTAGAGGGCTTGGTTGGAGCGGAGCGGAGATAGAGTCCGGTGCCCTGCAAAAAGGGGCCTCAGGGCCGCCGTGCGGCTCGGCCCAGGGCGTAGCACCGACGGAGCGAGAAGCTCTCAATCCGCGGGCACATTTAATGGCGACAGTGATCGAAGTGATTCGACCGTACACGGTTCAGCGATCAGGTAAACGCAGTGGGAGCATTACGCGCAAGCTTGATCTATGTGCCGAAAGCGGTGCTCAGTCGGGCCGGGCGAGGGAACGCCCAGCCCGCCTTCCGGAGAAGATACAATCTGCAACCGATAGACCGCTCGACCTAAATATTGGAGCAAATCCCGATCGCGTTCCGGCCAGCCGATGCAAACGCTCTTGAGGAGCCGTTCACGCCCGTGGATTGGGAATGCAGTCTGGGCCATCCATTCTCGATGTCGCCCAATCTTTATCTGGCGGGTGGGCATTGGTGTCCCGCCTGTCAGACCGACCTCGAAAGCCATCCTAGAGTGGCAGCGTCAAATCCATTTTTCGCGCAGGTGTGGCCAGTCCCGTCCGCTCAGGCATCGGCTATCCACACCGCTTTGGCCAGACTGAAGTAACACTGGTTTCGCACCGGCAACGGCGTTGCCATCTCGACCATCCCGCATCACAAGGTGATGATGGCATGCCGAAGCACCAGCCCTGCAAAACTGACTCTAAATAGGGGACGTCCTAGTTCGACAGAGATGGCCCTGATCGAGCAGGCGATCCTTGCGACGGCGAGATGCATGTTTCTGACCGATGGCTTACGACGGCGTATCGATGGAGAAGATCGCCTCAGAAACCGGCCTCGCCCGTACAACGCTTTACAGCCGTTTCCGACGAAATCCGACCTGTTCCGTTCAGTCGACGGGCGACGTCAAAGACATAGGCGAGGTTCTGTGCCTGCGCGTGGCGGACATGGCTTCGCTGCTCGTCGATCCGCTGTTCGGCGGCCTTCATGCGCTGATCCTTCTGAACCGCCGTCGATTTCCCGACCTTGCACCACTGATGCATGAACTCGGTTATTTGAATGCGCTTCGGCTGCTGGCGCAAGACATCCGAGCCGCCGCGCAACGGGACGGCACTTCGCAACCGGAAGCCGTGGCTGAACATATTCTGACCGCCGAAGCGTATCGGAGGAAGGTGGTCGATCTCATGCTCCTCGACCGCGATCTCTGGTGATGCGGAGCGGCAGCCGGCGCCAATAGGAGCTTGCGAGCGGGGGACCCCGCTCGCGCCTGTGATCACCGGCTCGCCTCCAGCCGCCCTGCGGCAGCCCATCCCGCCGCGACCGGTTTCAACTTTTTGAGCGCGGGATTGCCCGGATCGATCATGCCGTTCTGCGGCACATTCTCCACAGATACCTTAAGCATGTTCGGACCTGGTCGCAGCGCATCCGTGACATCGATGCGGAACGGCGCCGCGATGACCGGAGGTAAAGTGCGGCCGTTGATCGTCACTGTCGCCATGTCATACACCTGGCCCAGATCGAGACTGACGCGCGTACCTGGCTTGAGCCACGATGAATCGACGCTGATCGAACGACTGTAGATGGCTTCCCCGGAGAAGCCCGCCAGCTCCGACACCTTGCTCCAGTCCTGCAGCGCGACCTTGCCGAAATCATGAGCATAGGGCTTGCGGGCCACATGACCGGACACCGACAGTGCCCAGCCTTCGGCGGGCAAGGCTGCCGATCCCACTACCTCCGAGGCCGCGACGGACTGCGGACGGGTTCTGGGATCAAGAACGAGAAGCACGCTCTCGCCAGCGGAAAGCGACAGAGGCACCTGGGTCATGTCCGCCGCAGCACTGGCGGTGACAGGATTTACGCTACCGTCCATTGCGTTCCAGCGCGTGACGCCGCCCACACCCGGTAGGGACACCGTCAGACTCCGCGCGGCATCAGCCCGATTGTGAATGAAGGTGACCGGCTGCCCATCCACAATGCGCTGAACGAAAACAATATCAGAAGCATCGCCCTCGAAACGCAGATTGCCTGCGACGCCTGCTGCGCGGATCGCCTCTGGCAGCTCCACTGCAGGCACGATCTTGGCGCCCGCCTTCATCGCAGCAGCCACAGCTTTCTTCACGCGGGCGTCGCGCGCCTTCGCGTCGGCCAGTCCTTCATCGCGGCGGGGTGCGTGATCGGTGAAGAAGACGGGCAGGCCCGCCTTGGCAAAGCCTGCTATCGCTTCCATCGTGTCGGCCCGGATGCCCTCGATCGGCGGCAGCACGAGCACGCCATATTCGTGCCCGCCCTTTGAGATAAGACGGCGGCCCTCGACCCTCGCCTGCGCTATGGAGTCAGGATTGATCCGGTCGAAATCATATCCGGCGGCAAGGAACGCCTTCTCGCCGGCCTGCTTGCCCGCGCCCCTATCCTCGATACCGATATAGTAGCCGTAGCGGCCATAGAACCAGGCGACGGGAACGACAGACTTTCCCGCCTGCATGACGGCCTGCAACCGGCCCATATAGGCGGCAAGCGGCTTCATGGCTCGCCAGACGGGGTTCGTCTCATTGATGGGTCCGCTAAAGCCCAGAGAGAAGGGGCTCGGCTGGAAGGCGTGCCAGCCCGGCCAATCCTCGGCGTGGAAACGGTAGTTCATTCCGTGCAGGATCATGCTGTTGACCCCGCCGGCCATGATGAGGTCGATGCGCCGCCGCATATCGGCCGGCGTGACGTTATAGGCCCGGTCGGGCCATACGAGGCTTTCGGCCGAGATGATGTGGTGTCCATAGAGATTGGCGGCAGAACGGGCGAGGCGCATGAATAGCGGATCACCGCTGTGAACAAGATCCTCGGTTTCCGGTATGTCGGCAAGCCCATAGCCGCGAATGGTATCGAATGCGCCGCCATGCGCCTGGAACTTGGCCTTCAGGCCATGGGCATGGTTCCACGCGACGAAGGGTTCAATGAAGCCCTCAATCATCATGTCAGACACGGTACGGCGATAATCCGCCCTGACACGCTCTGCCAGGTCGCTGTTCGCGGCTTCGAAATAGGGCGACGAATAATGTTCGTCCCATGCCTGCATCCATCCCGGCTGGAGCACAAAGGGAAGATAAGGCGTCAGATCATATCCGCGCCGCTTCCTGAATTCCTCGAGCAGTTTTGGCCCCCACTGAATATCCTGCATCAGCTCAAGGGAATCGACGAAGGTCGAGCGGACGCCCGGCGGGTTCTTGCCCAGCGGATCGCCGGCGCGCGCAGCATGTGCTGCAAATGCTGAAGGATCCGTGTGATCCAGGATCAGTTGCGGTCCCCGTCCGGCCGCTCCCAGCACACCGACATCGGAAGCAAATTGCCGAAATACGAAGACCTGCCACTCACCAGCCGGCGGCGTCCAATCGAGCGTGCCGTCCTCCCGCAGCTTGTCGGTCAGGACAATGCGGCTGGCTGGATCGAGCGTGCCGGAGGTCAGCACATCACTCCAGGGAGAAATGGTCATCCCGTTCATGCCGCTGCGCTTCTTCAGGTCAGGCGCGCTGCCCTTCATCGCAACCACCGCGACGGTACGGGCGCGGGCATCCAACCGCTTACCCCAATCCGCATATTTGGGATCTTTTGTACGCGGATCGAAAAAGTTGAGGGCGCCCAGCCTCTTGGTCCGCTTGGGCAGTTCGACCTTGATCGGGCCGGACGTGCCGCCCTTCACCGCGGTACGCGCCATGGCCAATTCCGTGAACGCCTTTTCCGGCGGAATTGCTTCGCCGCCGCCGGACGGCCAGGCAGACCCCAAGGTATAGTCGAGACTGAGACCGGCGCTCTTCGCGGCATCCGCCGCCGCGCGCAGGTGCGCGAAGAAGCTGGGTTCGGCATAGTCGTTGACCACCGCCCGCTCCTCCGGCGTCAACGTCACGAAATTCGGTGAAAAAGATTGCACCTCGGCGCCGCCGAAGCCCATTTGTGCCATCAGTTGGACCTCGCGTCGCAATTCCCCATCAGTGACAGCGTCCCCCGGCCACCACCAACGCAGGCGGGGCTTAGCCTCCATCGATGGCGACTTGAACGCCTCCGACAAGGACTGCGCCCAAGCCTGCACGTTCAGAACGGACAAAGCCATTGCGGTGGCTGCCAGAAGCTTTGCCGTTTTCCTCTTGGCGAACATGATCTGATCTCTTTCTCAACGATGTGCTCGGGACACTTCAGGTGCAAAACTCTATCACGTACAGCAGACATCCGCGGCCGCCCTCATTCGGCGCGATCACTGATGTAGCCGAATGATTATCCCTCCCAGGATCACACAGCCTCGATCAGCGCTACGCCCTCTGCAGGTAGATCCAGGGTGATTTCGCCACGACCATTGAGCGTTCGCAGTTCAGGCGCAGCCAACTCTGCAGATTTGCGGATGATGTCCATTTGCTCTCGTGTGGGATATTGCGGAGACCCCATGGCCCGCCATGCAGGATAAGGGGAGCCGCGCTCCTGATCGACATAGGTGACCTGTAGGCGGCCACACGCCAGTTCCCGCTCATCGGATCCTCCGTCACCCAAATGTGCCGGGTGTCCTCGCTGGTGGCGAGATACAGCTTGCCGTCAATGGCCGAATTTGTCAGCCGGATATCCGGTGGGCTGGACAAACTCCCATCGCAAAAGGTCCGTCGAGTGCCAGTAGCCGCTCGAGTGCGAAGCAAAGAGCCAGTAGCGGCCCTTGAACAAGACAATGGTGGGATCTGCCGCTTCCCGGAACGCCTCTTTCGGTCGCGGCTGAAGCGGGCGAAACGGCGAAGCACCTGATAGCGATAGGGTAGATCGACCGGGTTCGCATAGGTCGCAAATCGATCAGCACCAGCTGCTTGCAACGGATGGGTGGATGAGAATATCGCGCCAGCGACAATCAGGCAGGCAAACCGGACCATATTCGGCCTGGCGGTGGCATCGCGACCCGGAATCATTTTGCAGACTCTATTTGCCATGTTGCGCTGGCCCCCTCGAATTTGGAAATCTATTTTCTTGTTGTTAGAAAGCGGGCTGCATTTTGGCGCTACTTTGTGCACCGCCAAGGCGGGTCCAGGACCTGTGACAAGGACCCATTCAGTAGGTCGAGAGCTTCACCCGAAGCAGCGCAGGCTGCTCGTTGAAGTTGAAGCCATAGGAGATTTGATCACCATTCCAGCGACGGCTGGCTTGCCAACGGCCATTGATGAACGTCCCCTCTTCCGCGCTCATGATCTGTCCGTTCGCGGCCGGATCGATGGGCGTGAATTTGAAGCGGCTATACTGTCCGGCGACCAGGAATTCATTAGGTCCCAGTTGGGCAACAACACCACCCCCAACGGGCTCCTTCGCCCATGGCGGCGACTCCTGGTTGGGCCAGGGGATGTCGAAGCTGTTGCGGCCATAGGCGACGGAGATCTTCCAGCTGCCCATGGACGTTGAGTCTTCTCCCGCGCTGTTTTTGGCGGTGCCCCAGGTCGGATGCTTGCTGGCGATCGCGGCCCAGTCGCCCGCGATCGGCCGGAATAGGCGGTAAGGGGCGGCAAATGCCTCGATTGCGGCGGCGTCCAACTTTCTCGTACCGAGCGGGTAGTTGGAGTAGTTGGTGCCATCCATGCCAAAAGGCGCCCAGCCGATAGCCCCCCGCCCCAGCGCCGCCCAAAAGAAACGAGCAGCCCAGACCGCGTTGCTCGTCTCGGGGACAAACAGCGCATTGTCCGACCGGGCGTAGCGATCGAGCAGGCCCAGATAGGTTTTTTCGAGCGGCAGGTAGAGGTCAGGACCAATGAGGTCGAGCGCAGGCGCGGCAGTCTTCCAGATTGGCAGCACGTTCCAATTGGGACCACCGCTCGCGACCGAAGAGGCCATGGCCGTGCCCGTCGCATCGAAGACCGCAGCGTTAGTATAGAGGGGCAAGTTCTTCTCTGCCTTGCCGGCGGCAGCCACTTCTTGCACGAACCGCGCATAGGTCCACGCGGCAAATGCCTGGTCTGCTTCCTTACCGAACGCCTCCGCCCACGTCCCGGCCTGCTTTCCCGACGCGCGGCGGATGTCTTCGGGCACTGACTGGGCAAATAGCTGCTCGGCTGCAGGAGAATAGTCCCGAGCAACGCCATGGCTCCCGATCTCATTTTCAACCTGGACCATGATGACCGTGTGCTGGCGATCGGCTTCGCGCAAATGCCGCATCAGGGCCACAAAAGCCTTCCGATCGGCAGCGAGCGTCGCTTCGCCCAGTGGGGAAAGCGTGTTTGTGGGGCGGCCGTCCCTCTTATGCAGACGGGGGAAGCGCTTCGTATCGGCCTTCACCCATTCCGGCGTGTAGGTTGACTCGCCGTTCTTCCAGCTCCCAAACCAAAGCAGCACGACACGCATGTCATTTTTGCGCGCCTGGGCCAGCAGCGTGTCCACCCAGCTATAGTCGAATCTGCCCTCTATAGGCTCAAACTGCTCCCACGCGACAGGCACTTCGATCGTGTTGGCGTTCAACGCCTTCATCACCGGCCACACCTCAGGAAGTGCTGAGGGGTAATTGCTCGAATTATGCACCTGTGCGCCCAGCATCAGATAGGGCTTGCCGTCCACCAGGAATGCATGCCGCCCATCTTCCGTGCGAAGGCGTGGTAACTCACCCGCCAGGGCGTGCCCTGCCAGAACAGCGCACGAGAGCAGGAGCGCCGGAAAGGAAATAGAGTGGTGCACATGATCTCCTGTCAACTGCCGACCGCTATACCTATATTCTCGACAAAGTAAACAGCCTCGTTTCATTGTTCGGGTGCGTCCGCTTGGCCGCTCACTTGTCAGGCATCTCGCTTACGGGCCATTTTCATCTGGCATCACTGCCGTTTGTCGCGAGGCCCGCGCAAGGACCAGGAGTCCTTTGTTCGCAGCAGATATCGAATCCGCCTGGTCAAGTGACGCCGCAACTTGCCTGTGCTTCTCTTGAGATGGCAAAAGTTGAAGCGTGAAGGAGCGCGGGGCATGCCGATCCCCTGCATGTAGGCAGACGCGTCCTATTGCCGAGGCCGGCTCAGCGGCCCGGGGCACCCACAGTCATAGCTTGTCGACTGCCGCCGCTCGCTGATCTTGGAAGCAGAATAGACTAGAACACCTAGCGATGAGGCGTTGCATCAACCTTTACTTTTGCCGTTCCGCCCCAAGACTTCTTAATGGTCAGACGGCCCATCCGACGAAGTTCTGCTAGAGCCTCATCGACGCGTCTGTTTCCGTTGATGTGATTGAGCGTGTGATCGGCTTCGACCATCAGCACGGCCTCCTTTGGCGCCTTTATGCGATTGACAGCGGTAACAATTCCAGCTGGGGGCGCGACGATATCGGCTAGCCCCACCGCCGCGACCGTGGGAGCCCTGATGCGTGGCGCGAAGTTGATGATGTCGAAATATCGGCCGGTTTGCACCACGGCGGGGTCGGTGCTTGTCCAACTCGGATAACCCTGGCGACGACCATAGCGATCGCCGGTTATGTCCGCTCCCGCGGGAACGATCACCACCACCGCGGTGATCTTGCCAGGGTTCAAGCCAGCTGCGGCGAAGCTCTGTTGCCCCCCTTGGCTAGCCCCCGTCACCACGATTGTACGGCCATCCCATTCCGGGCGGGAGCGGAGATAATCCACCGCCCTGCTCGCGCGCAGATACATGCCGAGGAAGTAGGATGTTTCCCGGCTACGATTGCCCCTAAGAAAATAGTCGGAAGGAGCCGTCGCTTCATCGGGCGCCATGTCATGCGCCTGGATGTTCAGCACCAGCCAACCCTCCTTGGCTCGCTTGGCGGATTCGCTTTTCGGCAGCTTATAGACGCCGGCATATTGGAATATGATGAGGGCAGGATACTTCCCCGGTCCGCTCGGTTTGGCGAGATAGCCGTGTGCCTTGGACCCCAGGGCATCGAATGTGACGCTGGACATCTCGATCCCGGCTGTGGTCGCCTCCACTGGTGTCTCAGTAGCGTTCAGGGGCACTGCGGCCTGCGCCTTTAATTTGCGCGACCAAAATGCATCAAAGTCTTCCGGTTCAGCTTCACCGGGACGTATCCGCTCGGGCGCAACGGCCGCTCCAATGGTCAGTTTATTGCGCACAGCCGTGCTCAAAAGGGGGGTCGGCAGTGTTGGGGTGAGGCGCACGAGCAGCATGCCGGGATGGTTCAATTCTGTTGTGATCCTCCCCTCGCCCGACGAAAGATCCAACTCACCACTGAGCAGCTCGCGCTTGTTGTTTTCACGCACCGCATAGGTGTAACGGCGCGCCGCGCTACCGGACGCGGCGAACGTCCACCCAACAGGCTCTCGCACAGCATACACGCCCGTTGCGTGATCCGGCGTTACCTTCAGCGCCTCCGCTGTAGCCTGTGTCGCCTCTTGGGCACTGCCCGCAGTGGACAGGCAGACGGCCAAGACGGCCATTGTGATGACGCGCAACATCATTTTGCCCCTTTACGGCCTGCAATGTAATGACCTGATTTAGAGCAGGATCAGGAAACCTCGAACTCTCCGGCGAGACCGGCATCTTCGGCGGAAGGCGCGATCCACAGCTTGAACTTGCCCCCTTCGATGACGGGCTTCAGATCAACACCAAGGAAGGCAAGATCAGTAATCGCGAGGTCAAATGTGACCTGCTGCGAGCGCCCTGGTGCCAGATCGACATGCTGATAGGCCTTCAACTCCCGGATCGGCTGGGTGACGCTTGCCACCACGTCCTGGACATATAGCTGGACCAATTCCTTGGCAGCATATTTGCCGTCGTTCTTGACCGTGACGCTCACGCGTAAGCGGCCATCTTTCGGGATCTGCTTGGACGACAGGACCAGATCGGCATAACCGATTTTCCCATAGGTCATCCCATGACCGAATGGAAACCGCGCCTCATATTTGGATGTAATATATCGTGCGTTGGTGGGTCGACCCGGCCGGCGATGCGCATAATAATAAGGCACCTGTCCGGCTGAAATGGGAAAGCTGACGGGGAGGCGCCCCGATGGGCCTGTAACTCCGAATAGGATATCGGCGACGGCATTGCCCATTTCCGAACCCAGGAACCAGGTGACCAGTATTGCCGGGGCATTAAGGATCGCGCCTTCCAGCGCGAGTGCGCGGCCGTTGCGCAGGGCGACGACCATTGGCTTACCCGTCGCGGCCACTGCCTCGGCCAGCGCCTGTTGTGGGGAGGGGACCACGATCAGATCACGCGAGGCGCCCTCGCCCGACATCGCCTCGCGCTCGCCCACCGCAAGGATAATGATATCCGCCGCGCGGGCGGCCGCCACGGCTGCATCGATCCCGCCGTCAATCGGCGCCGTAATCTCGCTACCCTTCACCACGGTAACGAGCGAAGGGTCGCTGACCGCAGACCGCGCGCCGCTGGCCAGATCAACCGCTTCCTTGTTGTCGGCGAAGAGTGTCCAAGGACCGTGGAGATTGCTGGGTCCTTCAGCGAAGGGACCGATGATCGCGATGCGCTTGCCCTTGCGCGGCAAAGGCAACAGGTCGCCGTCATTCTTGAGCATGACGATCGAGCGCTGAGCCGCCTCACGTGCGAGCGAGAGCGCCGGCTTCGTGCGCATGCGCGTCTGCTGGCGCTTGAGGTCCATGCGGCGGAAAGGATCTTCGAACAGACCAAGGCTTTCCTTGAGCGCGAGGACGCGGCCGACCGCCTCGTCCACGCGCTCCATCGGTACTTCCCCCGCCTGTACCAGCGAAGGCAGATGATCGCGGTAGATGCCACTCGCCATGCTCATGTCGAGCCCTGCCATGATGGCGATCCGTGCCGCGTCGCGCGCGTCGGCCGCAAGGCCGCGCGCTGCGATTTCCACATCGCCATTATAGTCGCCGACGACCAGTCCGTCGAAGCCCATCTCACCGCGCAATATGTCGGTCAGGAACTCACGGCCGCCATGGATTGGACGACCCGCAATATCCTCGAACGCGGCCATGACGGTGGCGCAACCTGCATCCACGGCAGCCTGGAACGGCGGCAGATAGACTTCGCGTAGCGTGCGTTCCGAAATGTCCGCCGTGTTATAGTCCACCCCGCTTTCCGCCGCGCCATAAGCCACAAAATGCTTCATGCAGGCGGCGACCGAAGCGTCATCGGCAAGAGACCGGCCCTGAAAACCCCGGGTCCGCGCGCGAGCCATGTCGCGTGACAGCAGCACATCCTCGCCCGCGCCTTCGACCGTCCGGCCCCAGCGTGCGTCGCGCCCTATGTCCACCATCGGCGCGAAGACCCAATCGATACCGGTCGCCGCCATTTCCACTGCCGCCGCACGGGCGGTGCGCTCGGCAAGGTCCGGGTCGAAGCTTGCCGCTTCGCCAAGGGGCACCGGAAAAACCGTGCGGTACCCGTGGATCACATCGCCCGCGAAGATCATGGGAATTCCAAGCCGCCCCTTCATCGCTGCCGTCTGAAGCTTGCGATGCGCTTCCACTCCGAAACCGTTGAACACGCCGCCCAGCCGCCCGGCCTGCGCGTCGCCCGTCAAATTCTCGACGTTGCGCAAGGCCGCCTCCGGATTGATCTTGGCCGCTGCGGCCGACGTCCAAGGTGTCGGCATGAGCGTGAGCTGCCCCGCCTTTTCTTCGATCGTCATCTGCGCGATCAACGACTTGACCCGGCTGGAGAGCGGACGGCGAACAGCGGCCATCGCCGCCGGAATGCCCGAGGCCTGCCATGCGAACAGGCAGGCGGAGCTGATCAGGACAGACCTGCGACTGAAATTGGTTTCGCGCAACATTCTTGGGCAACTCCAGTAAAAAGACACGCGGTCTGTAAACCGCTGGTTATGAGGTAAATTCCTTGCCGCTTGCGCAACGGGGCCCTTGCAGCCCGGCTGCCCAGCTGATCGCCCCGGCAATCATTTCACGGTGCTGCGGCTCCTGGTAAGTGGAGGCTGCGTGCCCCAGCGCGGAATAAAATGCACGCCCATCCTTCACGCAATGTGTCCAAACCATTGGATGATCGGGGCCCATGCGGATGTTCTTAGGCTTTGTGAAAGGCAGCAGCTTTTCCTCGGGGCGGTAAGTCCCCTCATCGATCGTCACAAGAATGTGGTAGCCCTTGTCGCGGGGGTTCGTCGCGAAGGAATACCATTCGTCGGAGCGGCGCCATGTCCGGCCCATATGACGGGTCGCGGGGTGGTCCCGATCCTCGACGTTGAGCGTCGCCATCTGGAATTGCGGATCCATGATATGGCCTATGAACTGGGTTCCGATCAGGTCATCCACATACCATCGCCAGGCATATTGCGGATCGCCGCCCGCTCCGTGCAGCCCGACAAAGCCACCACCCTTTTCCAGCCACTTGCGGAACGCGTCACGCTGTTCCTCGGTCAGCACATCGCCGCTCACGCTATTCCATATTACGGCTTTAAAGCGGCCAAGCTGGGCCGGGTTGAAAATGGCGGCATTCTCGGTCGTGTAGCTGTCCCAGCCGTGCTGACGCGCGATTTGCTCCAACGCGCGGTTGGCCGCAACGATCTGCGCGTCGTCGCGAAATCCATTCGTCTTGGAAAAGATGAGAATGGCAGGGCCATGCAGCCGAGCAGGTATGGGAGGCGGCGTCTCATCATAGCTGCTGCCGATGCCCAGCACCAACCGGCCGAAATTACCAGGTCCCACAGCCATCATGAACATTATGGAAAGGCCGACCAGAGTGAGGATCAGGGCCGCCGCGAGCACAGCCAGGACGCGGAGCACCTTCCTCTTCGCGATTGCCTTCATCACCTCACCCTTGGTCAACGTTGTTCAGCAGCTGGCAAGGTATAGCCCCTTATGACGAGAGAAGTAAACAGCCTCGTTGCATTTATACGAGATCCTGCTAGAGAGTTTGCCACTCATTGATGGAGAGAAGAAGATGAAGAAATTGATCCTGGCAGCGGCGGTTTTCGCGATGGCGCCCCTGCCCGCTTTTGCTCAGGCGACCTATTCGAGCTCGACGACGGAAATCGGCGCCCTGCTTGACGATCCGGCAGCAAAAGCCGTTCTGGAAAAGCACGTTCCCGGCATGACCACCAACGATCAGGTCGATATGGCTCGTTCGATGACACTGAAGGACATTCAGCAATATTCGCCCGATCAGATCACCGACAAGGTGCTTGCCGAGGTTGACGCGGACCTCGCCAAACTGAAGGCCAAGTAAGCTTCAGGCGGCTGGCCGGCTATCATATGCTCCGGCCAGCCGCGTCAGGCGCGCCTGCGCCTCTACCAACTGTCTCTGCCGCGCAACAGCACATCTACCGCCTGGGACGCAAATTCCGCCGCCTCCTCAGGGCTGATCGTGCGCACCGTTTCCTCGGTCCTGCGCCAACCCTGGATCATGCTCAACAACTGCAGCGCCACGCGTCTGGGCTCCTTAGGAGGCACCGCATCGTCCTGAGTTCCTCTGATGATTTCGTTGGTGAGGAAACCGAGCTCGTAATTGTAGCCTACGTTGTAAAAAGTTTCAGCGATTTCAGGGAAGCGCTGCGCAGTCGTCATGATTAACCGGTCGAACTGCCGAACTTCAGGGTTAGCGAGCATGTGGACAAAGGTCTGCGCGTGACGCTTCAGGCTGTCCGGAAATTTCTCCGGCACGTCACTGTTTCGGGCACTTGCTTCATTGGACCAGTTGCGGACGCGATCTTCCACGACTGACTTTATCAGCGCTTCTTTGGTCGAGTGACGGATATAGAGGGTTCGTTTGGAGACACCAGCCGCCTGCGCCACCGCTTCCATCGAAGTCGCTTCATAACCGAGCGACAGGAACAGTTCCTTCGCGGCCGATAGAATGGCTTCCTCTATCTCGCCCGCCCTTTTGCTCGGTGGCCGGCCCATGCGCCGAACCCGCGTCGCTTTAGGTTCAGGTTTTGCGTCAACCCGCGAACCGCGCTTCTTGGCTTCCTTCACCCACATGTCCCGTCTTCGTTAGGCATGTCTCACTTATGGATATATCGTCTGAGCTGCAAGCCGCCCGAACACGCCAATTCCGGCGCCGGTCATTCGGATATTTCAACAAGTGCGACGCCTTCTGGCGGCAGGTCCAGCGTCAAGACACGCTGATCATTTAACCGGCGCGTTTCCGGTGGCGCGAGTTCGGCAGCGCGGCGGATCTGCTCAATCTGATCCTTATTGGGATATTGCGGCGAACCTAATTCCCGCCATTTGGGGAGGGGCGAGCCCCGTTCCTGATCGACATAGCTAACGCGCACGCTCTTTCCTGGAGCAGCGCCTGTCAGTTTGACCTCGATCTTTTTGCGTTCTCCCGTAACGATCCGCTCCTTGCTCATGCCTGGTATCCCCGAAGGCTGCTTCACTTCGGCCAGGTTCCATATTAGTGCGGCTGCGCCGGTCCTGGTCTTGCTGGCAAGAGCTGGGCCGGTGGCTGCCAGCCGGCGCGGCCCGAGCCGGTGCAGCAACTTATAGGTGTTGAACGACGGGCGCGGGATGCCGCGCTGGGCAATCATGCCCCAGCCCCCATCGCCTTCCTTGAGGATGAAATTCGGGAAGTTGATCTCCTCAAACACATTGCTGATGCACCATTGCGACATGGCATGGCAGTAGGGCAGGCAATTGTTGATGACATGGGCGATCATTGCGGGGCTGTCGGACGACCATTCCGATAGCCACAGCTCGGCGCCCTTATACCGCGTCGCGTCGATCTGGCTCCGTACCTTGGCCATGGCTGCGGGGATCACATCCTTGTGGGGATATAAATTCGCCTGACCGAACAGCTCCTTCTGGTCGTCACCGGCATAGATATGCGTCGATACGAAGTCGACGGGCAAATTTTCCTGAGCGCAAAAGCCCAGGAACTCCGGCATCCATTGCGCTGCGGCGGTGGAAGGGCCTCCAACGCGCAGCTTTGGATCCACCGCTTTAATTGCGCGCGCCGCAGCCTTGTACATTGCAAAATAGTCGGCCTGGGTTCCACTGAAGAACCAGGTCAGGTTCGGCTCATTCCAGACCTCGAAATACCATTGGCGTACGGCACCAAGACCATAGCGGTCGACGAGGTGACGGACGAAAACGCCGATAAAATCACCCCAGGCCTCCGGCGAGGCAGGCGGAGTAATATTAGCGTTATAGGTGAAGTTGAGCTTTGTGTTCCCGCTGGCCAGCTTCTTGGGCATGAAGCTCAGTTCGACAAAGGGTTGCACCCCTCTCGCCAGCACGCCGTCATACACATCATCGACATTCTGGAAGTTTGGGTCCTTGCCGTTCATGCCACCGGGCCAAACGCCAAGATCATCGTTGAAAATGCCGTGGAACCGCACGCGTTCCAGCCCCGTCTCGGCACGGAACCGCTCTAGATCATGCCGCCAGCTCTCGCGCATCGTGGCGGACGCCCGATCCGACCCGGCGCAACGCGACCAGATGTGGTCCAGTGCGCCCGTCTCGCGGCGCAGGTCAATCTCCACATGTTCAGTGGCGGTCTGGCCAAAGGCAGGCTTCGCAAGAGCGGAAGCAGCCAAGGCTGCTGCTCCGGCACCGATGATTTCGCGGCGATCCCACATGATCTGTACTCCTTTGGACGGTCGCATGCATAGGCCGCCCTTACCATATGATTGTTAGGCGACCGTAAGCTTTACCGACTTCAGATCGACCGAGTTCGGCCCGGCATGGATCGTGAAGGTTCCCGGCTCCACCACATAGTTCATGTCGATGTTCCAGAACGCCAGGCTGTCGGGATCAAGGCTGAACTGCACGGTGCGCTTTTCCCCCGGCTTCAAGGTCACACGCTCGAAGCCGCGCAACTCCAGCACGGGGCGCGGCACAGAACTCACATCGTCGCGAACATAAAGCTGGACCACTTCGTCGCCAGTCCTTTGCCCAGTGTTGGTGACGTCGACTTCCACAATCACCGTCTCGCCTACCGCGATGGTGGACTTGCCAAGGCGTGGCGCGGACATTTCGAACGTCGTGTAACTCAGGCCATAGCCGAAGGGAAAAAGCGGTGTTGGCTTCGCCTCTACATATCGCTGGCCGATCCTTGCCGAAGAATGCTTGTTGTAGAATATTGGCAGGTCGCCAACCGAACGGGGAAAAGTGATCGGCAATTTGCCCCCCGGATTGACTTTGCCGAAAAGGATGTCGGCAAAGGCGTTTCCGCCCTCCTGGCCGAGATACCAGCCCTCCACCAGAGCGTTGGCCTTGTCCGCAAGGCGATTAACGGCGAGCGGACGTCCGTTGATCAGCAAGGCGACAATCGGCTTGCCCGTCGCAATCATCGCATCCACCAACGCATCCTGATCGCCAAACAGATTGAGACTGTTGCGATCGCCCGGAGCGCCTGCGTGAATTGCCTCGCGGGTGATTTCCGGCACGTCGCCAACGACCAATAGGATGACGTCCGACCGTTTCGCGACCTCCACAGCCTGGGCTATGCGCACCGCATTTTCCGCCGCATCGGCGTAGCGCGCCGCGCGGGCCGGCAGGTGCTGACCGGTGGGGTCCGGTTTGACGATCTGGACACCTTCGGCATACTCGATGGAGATCGCCTGCCCGGCAGCTGCTTTCACGCCCGCCAATATCCCGACGGCCTGCGCGTTGACGGAGGAATAGCCCCCAAACAAAGGTTCAACCGCATTAGGCCCAACAACCGCAATTTTTCGCGGCTTAGCCGGATCAATCGGCAGCAAACCGTCATTTTTGAGCAGCACGAGCGACTTTTGCGCAACCTTGCGCGCAAGCGCCTTACTAGCGGGGGCATTGACCTGACGCAGGGCGCGAGATTTGTTCAGATAGGGATTCTCGAACAGGCCGGCCTCGAACTTGAGGGCCAATATGCGGGACACCGCGGCGTCGATACTTGCTTCGGGAATGCGGCCAGCGCGCACCAGCTCGGGCAATCGGGCATAGGCCTGACCCTCCGGCATTTCTGCGTCGACGCCTGCATGGATTGCCAGCACAGCGGCATCATCGTCATTCGCCGCCATTTGATGATGCGTGACCAAATTGGTGACACCGCCATAATCACTGAAATACGCGCCGCGAAAGCCAAGCCGCTCCCGCCCGGTACGTTGAAGCAGTTGATAATTAGCGTGGGAAGGAACGCCCTCGAGCTCATTGTAGGACGGCATGATAACAGCAGGATCGGCCTTCTTGATCACCTGCGCGAAGGGCACGAGGAAATTCTCGCGCAGCGTCCGCTCGCTCATGTCAGCCGGGCCGATGTTGAGCCCGCTCTCTGGCGCGCCGTGAATGAAGTGCTTAAGCGTCACGAAGACCTTGTCCGCCGCCAACGGCCGCTGTCCTTGCTGACCGCGGACAGACGCAATGCCCATCTGGCTGACCAAATAAGGGTCTTCACTGAAAAACTCCTCGACCCGCCCGAAGCGGGGATCACGGGCGAGGTCCAGGACCGGACTGAGCGCGACGGTAGCGCCACGCATGCGGGCTTCACGCCCTGCCAGTTCGTAAGCCTGCTGGACCAGCTTGGGGTCCCAGGTGCTACCAAGCCCGAGCGGGATCGGGAAAATGGTCGCGTCCCGCGCCTTGAGGCCATGGGCTGTTTCCTCATGGAACAATGCGGGGATGCCGAGGCGGGTATTATCAACCAGGTGCCGCTGGATCGCGTTCACCAGGTCGATCGTTTCCCCAACGGCGCGATAGGCGTCCTTGGCAACACGCGCCGTACCATTGGTATCGCTCGGATTGCCGATCTGCCCGATGCCGTTGACGAAGACCTGCTTTGCCTTCTCGGGCGAGAAATTATCGCCCTCGAGGAACCGGGATTTCGTGTAGGCGATCGACCGCATCTGCGCGGCCTTTTCCTCCAGGGTCATCCGGCTTAGCAGATCGCGGACGCGATCTTCGATCCGCGCCTTGGGATTGCGATATAGCGCTTTGCCCGCACCTTCAGCCATTGCGACCACAGGCATCGCCAGAGCGGTTGAAACGATGAACATACGCCGCGTAACGGCGAGCCGATCAGCCAAGAAATCCTCCGTCCGAATGTTTCGCCGATCCCCCGCTTTGCAACTGAGGGCCGCTATCCGCGCGTCTTACAACAGGACGCAACTATAAGTAAACAGGAACGTTGCATTATTGGTCTGAACGGCTGGCAAGATGCTTTATCAGTTTCCGTGCGATGGAGGATGGCCAACGGCTCAAGATCGGGAGGCGTGAATGGGTGATTGGATGCGGATAGCGGAACTGCTGCCTTCCGGAATAGACGCACGGACGATAGGTGATCAGGCCGCGAATGATCGGCAAAGGTCATTCGCCCGAGCATGCTCTGCTCCATTGTCCCGAGATGAAGTTGCTGATTTCTGGAAATCAGGTACCGCCTGAAATCTCATCGAATGTTTCGGTACAGCCTCTAGAGCCCGCGGCAGATCCGCTCACTGACTGGCTGGAGACCCTTGAGGCGATCCGCCAAAAAGTATCGGACAATGTGCTCGTTCTTCCAGCCCATGGTAAACCGTTTCATGGTCTGCATGCCCGCATCGGTGCCTTGATCGAAGGCCATGAAGTCGGCCTCGCACACTCACGCTCGTTGAAACGCCGGAACGGGCGATCGACGTTTTTCCAGTCTTGTTCAAAGGCCAGACCGATCGAAGCGTTCTTGGTCTTGCCACGGGCGAAAGCCTTGCCCATCTCGCCTGCCTTCGAAGCCGAAGGCTTGTGACGGACGAGGTCGAGGCTGCCGATGAGCCCGATTGATCGGATTCTGCTCTAGCAAAACTCGCAGGACTGCCTGAAAGTATGGGATCCTTCTCCAGACAAGGGACGCGGCGCAGGCTCGCGGGTTGGAGACGATCCAACATCATGCCCGGTTCCTGCGCGCAACGCCGAATCGCCCCGATTTGTCATCCAAGATCGACGGCGATCACCTCATGGTAATCAATGAGCGGCACATCGACGATGACGCGCTCGCCATCGACCTGAATTGGAACATGGTCGCCACTAGATAGCCTGCGCACCTGCAAGGGCCGCGTGCCAGCCGGAAGCTGAAGGGCGACTCGATAAGGGCCTGTCGGGATCGCCGCACGATAGCTGCCCCGCATCGTCATGGGATTGTTGAGGCTAACCAGGTGCGCGGTGACAGAGTTTTTTTGACGCCAGTATGCGATGTCCACCAACCCCGGCCCGTCAATCTGTAGCGGCTGCTGCTCGTCGTGCGCCCAGTCCACCATTGATTGCAGCAGGGTCAGATGATCACCATGCGACAGTTCGGCGAATGTGCGATCAATATCCATTGGCAGATAGACAACGCGGCCCTTACCGGCTTGGCGACAGATCGCCATGGGGATGTTGCTTTCCGTGCGGTCAGTATAGACCCGCTCCATCGGCAGGTCAGGGTAGGATGGCACCAGCGTCAGCGCCACCTCCGACGCATTGCGCGCCTTGACCGGTTGCCGCCGGATTGGGCCGATCGTCCGGCTGATCTCTGGCAACTTCGCCATCGCAGGGTGCGCGTGGTGGATTGTCAGATAGGCATTGCGGAGCGGTCCCTCCTCCTCACCTGTGATGGAGCAACCGAACAGGTCGGCCAGTGCAAAGTCTGGACGGCGCTGTCCATCGCCGTCGAACAGCGAGGTCTGATGCGTTGCGATCACGCAACCGCCGCGGGCGACGAAGGCGCGGACTTGCTGGCACTGGGTATCGGAGAGCACGGCAGCATTGGCGAGGATCAGCGTTCTGAAGCGGGAGAGGCTTGCCTCGTCGAGGAAGCCGTCGTCGATCATGTCGAAAGGAATGCGGGACTCCAGCAGCGCCTGATAGAAGCCGCGCAAATGCCCATCCAAATCGTGCCGTTGCTTCCATCCGCCAAGGAAAGGTGGCGTGCGGGTCGATAGCACCAGCCCGACTCGCGCGAGATTATGCGTATTGCGCAGATAGCGGTCATTGGCGTGATGCCATTGATAGAGATCGCGAGCCACGTCCATCCAGCGCTTGTCCAGCGGCTTGCCGTTGAATTTAGTGATCCAGGGACGCGCTCCTTGCGCAATCGCGCCGGCTGCCCAGATACGGATTTCAGGCGCAGCCTGCACCGAATCCTTCCAGCGATAGGATTCCTCCACGCCGACGGAAATGATATGGCCGACAGGCTTGTCCTGCATGAACGCGCGCAGTTCGCGCGTATATCGGCCGGCACCCCATGCTTCAGGTCCTGGTGCCCATGGTGAGTTTTCGACCGATCGGGCCTGGCGGTCACAAAAGGCGATGGGAAGCCGTTGCGACAGACCGGGGCCATTCAGTTCGACCAGGCCGCGCCGGTCGCTGCCGGGAATGAAGCTGGCCGAAGGGCGATGCTTGCGCGCTGCAGCGTTCCAACGGTCGATCAGCGCGAAAAGGCGGGTCTCCACCCAGGCGGCATAGCGGCGCCCCGCGGGTGTCGATGGATCCGGATCAAGCGGTATGTCCAGCCCCGACGCGGCCCGGTATTGCGTCCGGCAGCTTTCACAATAGCAGGTACCGCTTCCGTTCCAGCGATTGCCGAAAACGCCGTCAATGGGATAGCGCCGGGCAATCTCTTCAATCACCTTGGGCATCAGTTCGAAATTATAGGGGCCGTAAGCGCAGGTCAGCGTCAGATCGGGCGCGCTGCCGTGGCGCTTGCTCTTGCCATCTGGACCAGTGAGTGCCCATTCGGGATGCGCGGCGGCAGCCGCTGCATTCATCGCGTGGGGATCGATGCGGGCAAGCACGCGCAGGCCCATCTTCTTGCAGGCGAAGACCATGTCGCCGAACGGGTCCTGCCCCCTGTCCACCCCTGGAGCCATGCCGTGATAGGCGATCGCCGTCGGATAGAAAGCGATCCCGCCACCAGCGCTCAGACATACCCCGTCGGCATGGATGTCCCGGAAATAATCGGTCCAGAATTTGGGATCGAAATGGCCGACGTCATCCTCTGTGAAGGCGAGCTGGAACCAGCGCATCGGTTCTGTCGCCCAGTCCGGCGCGACATCGCGGCTTGCGCGTGCGGCCATGGCGGGGTCGAGGCGGGAGAGAAGCGCTCCGCCGCTCAGTGCCAGCGCGGTGCGTCGGCTGACTGGCATGATGTCCGGCATGATCTCTCCCTGTCGATATCCGTCATTGCCCTCTCCCTCTAGTCCAAGACGGCGTCGCCACAATCAGCCATCCCACCATGCGGGAAATGGCTTGCCGCATGGTGGGATGGGCGCCGCCATTGCTTGACTGGCGATCAATCCCACGCTGGAGCGGGATTGAAATAGGGAGAATGACTATGAAGGTAAGCCAGTTTCTGGCAGCGATGGCCGCGCCGATGCTGCTGTCGTCGGCGCTGTCGGCGCAAACATTCACGCGCGGCGATCCGGTTCCGGTGACCCTTCCACTCGGCAACAAGCCCGGCAATCCGATCCTGGACATGCCGCCTGGACAGCGCCTGATCTCGGCTTTCGGCGAGCGTCCGGTTTTCTCGCCAAAGGGAGACAAGCTAGCCTTTATCGGCAAGTCCTATGGCGACGCCTTCGAATATGACATGGCGACCGGTCAGATCCGCAATCTGACCGGCCACGCGCCAAGCGAGGGTTTTCTGCGGGTCCATTATATCGCGGACGGCAGCTTCGCGCTGCTGGGGCCCCGCATTTTGGGCAAGACGCGCGAGGAAACCCGTTTCAGCCGGATCGAACTGTTCTGGATGGACCCATCGGCGACCCGCGCGCCCGTGCCATTGGGTGTCACCATATTTGAAGGGATTGCGACCAGCCCGCGCAGCAACATGATTGCCTGGAGCGAGATGCGTCCTGCGGCGGCGGGAAAGCCCGCCGCGACAACGGTCTATACCGGCCGCATCGCGGTGCGAGATGGCGCAGCAAAGATGGAAGACAAGCGGGAAATCGTCACGACCACGGATTGTTTTGTGGAAGCCCAGGATTTCCTTCCGGGCGACAAGGGGCTGCTGATGCCCTGTTATGGATATGGCAAGGGACCTACAGGCGTTGAGACGCAGGTGATTTCCGTTGATTTCGAAACGAAGAAGATCACCCGTTATCCGACACCCACCACCCTTTATGGCGAGGTTGAGGGGATTTTCCCGGACGGGCGCCGTGCGCTGGTCGAATGTGCCCAAGATCGCGCAAAGGGTATGGACCTGTGCGTTCTCGATCTCGATCCCAGCAAGCCCCGCTACACGCGCATGACCGACATCGTCCAATATGGCGGCTGGAAATACGGTAACCCGGTGGTTCGACCCAATGGCCGCATGATCGCAGCGCAGGTAGGTTCCGCCGACGTCATCGACGCGGGTGTGGGGCAAGGCATCGTGCTGATGGATTTGGCGCCAGGGTTCTGAATTGGTCCAAAGGGGGCGGCGGGGCGGAGCGGTTTACCGGCTCCGTCCCGTTTGCGGCCCCAGGACCGGCATAGGATAGCGCAAAAGGTTTCGGGATGATCTGGTCGCAAAATTATGATCCGCTGGGCAGTGGCTGGCTGTCGGCGCTGGTTGCAGCGGTGCCTGTCATCGTCCTTCTTGGGGCGATCGGCCTGTTTCATGTCCGTGCGCATGTGGCCGCGCTGATGGGCCTGGCCGCTGGATTGCTGGTGGCGATTTTGGTATTCGGCATGCCTGCGGGGCTTGCCCTGCGCGCCGCCGGCTTTGGCGCGGCTTATGGGTTGTTGCCGATCGGCTGGATCGTGCTCAACATCATCTTCCTGTATCAATTGACCGAAGCGACCGGGCAGTTCCATGTGCTGCGCACAGCCATCACCACGATTACGCCCGACAGCCGCCTGCAACTGCTGCTGATCGCCTTTTGCTTTGGCGCCTTTTTCGAAGGTGCGGCTGGTTTTGGAACGCCGGTGGCGGTGACGGGCGCCATGCTCATCGGGTTGGGGTTTACCCGGCTGCAGGCATCCGGCTTGTCGCTGATTGCCAATACTGCTCCTGTGGCGTTCGGGGCGCTCGGCACGCCGCTCGTCACTCTGTCCGGGGTGACGGGTCTTCCGCTTCTGGAACTGTCCGCCATGGTAGGGCGACAGATGACGCCTTTCGCCCTTATCGTGCCGATCTGGCTGCTCGTCGCTTATTGCGGATGGCGCCGGACGATGGAGGTGATGCCTGCCTTGCTGGTGGCAGGGACCAGCTTCGCCGCAGTGCAACTCGCGATATCAAATCTGCATGGGCCTTGGCTGACTTCGATCGGCGCTGCGCTTGCCTCCATCGTCGCGCTCATCCTCTTCCTCAGGATATGGCAACCCGCGCGAATCATGGCAGTGAACGAAGCACCGCTGGCGCCTGGTGATGAGCGTGATGCAGCCGCTACGACCGACAGCGTGAGTGCGCCATCGGCAAGCTATGAGGCTGCGGCCGTCAAGCGGGCATGGATGCCCTGGATAATCCTGACCGCCTGCGTTTTCATATGGGGTCTGCCATTCGTGAAAGGCTCGCTCGACGACATCTTCGCGCTCCATCTGTCTTTTGCCGGGTTGGACGGCGTCATCCAGCGGTTACCTCCGGTCGTCACGCATCCTGAGTTCGAAAAAGCCGTCTATAATCTGAACATGCTTTCCGCCACCGGAACGGCCATTTTGGTGGCGGCGCTGCTGAGCGCAGCGTTGCTGCGCATTTCGCCGCGCCGATTGGGGACTATCTATGCTCGCACTTGGATAATGGTCCTGCCGTCCCTGTTGACGATCGCAGCGATGCTGGCCCTTGGCTATCTGACGCGTTTCGGCGGTATCGATGCCTCGATGGGCCTCGCATTCGCGGCAACCGGGACGCTTTACCCCTTCTTCGGTACGATGCTGGGTTGGGTGGGGGTTGCGGTGACCGGGTCGGACACGGCGTCGAATGTCCTGTTCGGCGGTCTCCAGAAGGTGACGGCGGAGCAGCTGAACCTGTCGCCGGTGCTGATGGCGGGCGCGAACAGTGCAGGCGGCGTCATGGGCAAGATGATCGATGCGCAGAGCATCGTCGTCGCTTCGACCGCTACTCAATGGTTCGGGCAGGAAGGACGCATCCTGCGCCATGTCTTTGTGCACAGTCTGGCTCTGGGATCGCTGATAGGTCTATTCGTGATGTTGCAGGCCTATGTTTATCCTTTCACCTTGCTTGTACCCTGATGCCAGTGACGATCGATACGGTGCAGGAAGCACGAAGCCTTCTGAAGTTGCTGTTTGGCACAGCGCTGGACGCGGTGCGAGGCGATCATCTGGTCGAAAGCCTGGGCCCTCCCACTAAAACCGGGTGGTTCATTAAGAAAGACAGGCAGGCGATCGATTGGCCCATGGATCCCCGGGGGCGTCTGATCGTGATTGGCGCGGGCAAAGCGGCCGCGGCGATGGCGCAGGGCATTGAAACGCTATTCGGCGACAGGATAGATGATGGTTGCATCATCGTGAAGCGCGATCATCGCGCGCCCTTGTACCGCATCCGGCAACTCGAGGCCGGGCACCCCCTGCCGGACGAGGCGGGTGTCGCGGCCACGGAGGAATTGCTGAGGACGGTGAATGGCCTGACCCGGAATGACAGCGTTATCGTTCTCCTCTCGGGGGGCGCGTCCGCCCTGCTTGTCGCGCCCGCGGCAGGCATCACATTATCGGAAAAGTCTTCGACCACCGAACTCCTGCTTCGGTCCGGCGCCTCGATTGAAGAAATCAATTGCGTGCGCAAACAACTATCCCGGGTAAAAGGTGGGCAATTGCTCGACTATATCGCGCCTGCCGCCTGCCTTACGTTGCTCTTATCGGACGTGCCGAGCGGGGACCATGGTTCGATAGGGTCCGGGCCGACCATCCGCTCATCACCCGGCGGTGACGACCCGCTGGAGATCATCGCACATTACGGTTTGCTCGATCATATCCCTTCAGCCGTGCGCGCCCTGCTCGCCACGCCGCCAGCCCCTCTTCCGCATCGTGAGGTCAGCAGGGCCGACGTCGTGCTTCTGGGAGACAGCGGCAGCGCACTCGACGCAGTGCGACATGGCGCTCGGGATGCAGGGCTCGGCTTCCATGTCGTGAATCCAAACATGACCGGCAACACGCATGTGCAGGCCCGGTCGATGGCTGAAGTTTTGCGTAGTTGTCCTGCCGCGCAACGCCCTGCACTGTTTATATCGGCGGGCGAGACGACCTTGCACGTGACGGGCGACGGAAAAGGCGGACGCAATCAGGAATTCGCTCTGGTCGCCGCATTGGAGCTGGAGGCGGTCGAACGGGTCGCACTGCTCGCCGCTGGCACTGATGGAACTGACGGACCCACCGATGCCGCTGGAGCCTTTGCCGATGGCTCTCTGGTCGCGCGGGCGCAAGCTCTTGGCCTCAAGCCGCTCAAAATGCTCGCGCGAAACGACAGCTACACGCTGTTCAACATGACACAGGATCTGCTGCGCACGGGTCCCACGGGGACCAATGTGATGGACCTTGTTCTTGGCATTGCATTTTAGGTGACTTGCCCGGGCGGCGTCCGAGGTCTGGAATAGGAGTGAATTTTCGTGGTTAAGCTTGCGGCCAACCTGTCCTTGATGTTCACGCACCTAGCTTTTCTCGATCGGATCAACGCGGCGGCAGATGCGGGTTTTCGTGGCGTCGAGTTCATGTTCCCTTATGAGTTTTCCGCCGATGAGATCGCCGCGCGAGCCGCTCGGAACGGTTTGGAGATCGTCCTTTTCAATCTTCCCGCAGGTGATTGGGAACGCGGCCAGCGCGGAATCGGGGCGCTACCCGACCAGATCGATGAATGTCGGCGCGGGGCGGCTTGGGCGCTGGATTATGCGCGCCGTCTCGGGTGCCGCAGATTGCATCTCATGGCCGGGAAAGCGCCCGCCGACCCGCGAAACCGGAGAACGCTGGTCGATAATGTCGCCTTTGCCGCAGACCTGTTTGCACCTCATGGCATCGATTTGCTGATCGAGCCGATCAACACTCGCGTGGACATTCCCGGCTATTTTTATTCGACCAGCGAGGCGGCTCTCTCCGTCCTGAGCGAGGTGGGGCGGCCGAACACGAAGCTGCAATATGACATCTACCATATGCAGGTCATGGAGGGCGATCTTGCCCGCAACATCGAGCGTTTGTTGCCGGAAATTGGCCACATCCAGCTCGCCGACAATCCCGGACGCGCCGAACCGGGGACGGGCGAGATCAATTATGCCTGGCTGCTGCCCCATATCGACGCCCTAGGCTATTCCGGTTGGATCGGGTGCGAGTATCGCCCGGCCGGGGATACAGCCGCTGGCCTGGGCTGGGCCGAACCATTTCTGAATCAAACAGGATAATCGACATGAAGATCGGATTCATCGGACTAGGCATCATGGGACGGCCTATGGCGGGCCATCTGCTGGCGGCGGGGCACGGCCTTTACAGCTGCATCAATCGCACGCCTCTTGCCGAGGAACTGCAAAAAGCAGGTGTCGTCACCTGCAGCGATCCCGCAGCGGTCGCGGCCGAGGTGGAATGCGTCATCCTGATGCTGCCGGACACGCCCGATGTCGATCATGTGCTGTTCGGTCCCGATGGTGTCACGACCGGATTGAGGCCGGGCACGATCGTCATGGACATGAGTTCGATCGACCCGATCGCAACTCGTGATTTCGCGAAGCGGATCGAAGATCTGGGCGGCGCCTACATCGATGCCCCGGTATCGGGCGGCGAGGTGGGCGCGCGCAACGCAAGCCTGACCATCATGTGCGGCGCGAAGGCCGAGACGTTCGAGAAGGTGAAACCGCTGCTCGAAGCCATGGGCAAGAATATCACGCTGGTCGGCAATGTGGGCGCGGGGCAGATCACGAAGGTCGCGAACCAGATCATTGTCGCGCTGAATATCGAAGCGGTGGCAGAAGCGTTGCTATTCGCATCGCGCGCCGGCGCCGATCCCGCCCGTGTGCGCGAGGCACTGATGGGCGGTTTCGCCGCGTCCCGTGTGCTGGAGGTGCATGGCCAGCGGATGATCGACCGCAGCTTTGCGCCCGGCTTCCGCCTCAGTCTGCATCAGAAAGACCTCAACCTGGCTCTGTCGGGCGCTCGCACGCTAAGCCTCTCCCTACCCGGCACGGCTTCTGCACAGCAGTTGATGAGCAGCTGCGTCGCGAACGGCGGTGGTGACAAGGACCATTCAGCTTTGGTCGAGGCGCTGGAACTGGCCGCCAATCACAAGGTCAGCGGTTAGACCGAGCGTCAAATCTGCTGGCCGGTAAACGCCCGCAGATGTGCGTCACTCAACGGCCAGGGGAGCTGCGCCAATTCCTTATCGACATTTGCCGGCAAACAGGTCATACCAGTTTCAGGGCTGGAGCATTTGTCATGCTGATGGCCCATGCAGGCGAGGATGCAAATGTGAGCAATATCCGCGAAGAGTTGGATGAGGGCGCCTTAGGTCGGGTGCAGTCCCTGGTTCGCGCATTCGGCTTGATGGATGA
The DNA here is from genome assembly GCF_001658005.1 of Sphingobium sp. EP60837. Lineage (NCBI taxonomy): Bacteria > Pseudomonadati > Pseudomonadota > Alphaproteobacteria > Sphingomonadales > Sphingobiaceae > Sphingobium > Sphingobium sp. EP60837. The sequence goes on from NZ_CP015987.1 coordinate 96,944, forward strand.
ACTGGCCAAAAGTGACAGCATGACCCTGAGCGACTTGGCGCGTACGGTCAGTCTCCCGCGATCAACAGCACATCGCCTGCTGACAACGATGGAAGCGCTGCGTTACGTCACGTTCGATAGAGCGACCAATCGTTGGTCGATCGGGGTACAGGCGTTTACCGTCGGAGCCGTTTTCGCGCAGACGCGGGATCTTGGAAAACTCGGCCGGTCAATCATGCGTTCGCTTATGGCCGAAGTAAACCATTGCGTGAATATCGCCGTGCCGGAAGGGCGGGGCATTTGCTATGTCGGGCAGGTCGCGCAAAATGGCTTCCGTCCGACCGCTGCGCGCCCTGGTGCAGTGCTCCCTCTGCACACGACCGCATCGGGGAAGGTGCTGATGGCGCATTGGACGCGCCAGGAGTTCGACGACTATGTCGCTCAGGCCCCCCTCAAGGGACGCACATCCCGCAGCATTGTAGATGCCGACCGTCTCCGCAAGGAACTGGCGACTATCCGCGACCGTGGCTATGCCATGGATGATGAGGAATATGACGCCGGGCTGCGCTGTGTCGCGGCGATGGTGCATGATCGTGATGGCTTGCCCAAGGGCGCGTTGTCTGTGTCCGATCGGTCATCGCAGTTGGCGCGGACAAGGCTGTATGAGTTGGGACCGACGTTGGTAATGGCCGCCCAGCAGATGAGCAGCGAGATCGCCGCCCAATATTTCTGAGATTTGTTCAGACCGGCTGTCCGGACGTCGGTTGCACGTCGCGTGAGCCGTTCGGGTCTTTGGGGACAGCCATCCACCATCGAAAAAGCGAACAGATTTGCCGGGTCGATGAACAGCTTTCGGGTGGCGACCTGGTCAAAAATCAAGCGATAAAGAAGACGGTAATTTGGGAGCACGCGGGCGATAAGCACTGCGGCAGGAGAGGGTGATGAACGCCACATGGCGCCAAGGCGGAAGACGCCCTTATACAATCAGGCGGATCGCGTTTATTTCAGTGCTTGCGATAGGTGGCTGCCTGACGGCAAGTCCATTGCCCGCAGCGCCGGCGCCTTTATCCTTCGCACTGACCAACATCTACGTGCCGTCTTATGAGGACGACAAGGCATGTCGTGCCTTGTCGCTCAGTTCCAGCGACATATTCCTGCAAAGCCTGCCGCCTGCCGAGCGGACGAAATATGAAGCTCCCGAAAAGGTTCAGGCCCTTCACAGGCTGATGAGCGACAAACTCGGTTTCAAGATGGTGCCCACCGGTCACGCGTCGGGAGCAAATGGGAGCATGGCGGCGGTTCCGGAGACGGAACAAGAGGCGCTCCGGCAGAAATATCATATCCCCAAGGGCAAGGGCGTATTGTCGTTCCTCGGTACGCGGCTAGCCTATGATAGTTGCACCAATCCCGAGGATTTTCCGTTCCTGGCCAAAGGCAATGAACCTTATCTGGGAAAGGTCGCCTATGGGATCGACCTGGACGGTCGTAACGGTAAGAATGACTTTCGGGGCCCCAATGGGGAACAGGGCGTCGACAACGAACTGATCCGCGCGACCGGATGCAACTTCGCCACACGGGACTATGGTACGCCCAAGGTGGCGGATGAAGTGATCACGTCGATCGGCTCGCCCACGCTGGTCGAGATCACCGACGTTGACGATCCATTGAACGACGACGACGTGACCGTCCATGTCTATGCGAGCGCCAGTCCGCTGGAAGTCTCGGGTTCGGGCAAGGGACTGGGCTGGGCAAGCCTGGATGTCGATCCCGACCCGCGCTTTCAGACCCAGGTAAAGGGGCGCATCCGCAACGGCGAGCTGAGCACCGAACCGTTCGACCTGCGGGTGCGCCTGCGTGAACAGATCGTCGACAGTTATCGCGAGGTGCGGCAGGCACAGATCCGCGCGACGATCAAGCCGGGGGAAAGCATCGAAGGCGGGATCTACGGTTACCACACGCTCGCCAGTATCGAGGAAGGATATCATCAATCGACGCAGGTCGGCGCCAATCTGACCCGCATGTCCTGTCCCGCCCTCATCAAATCCGTCCGCAGTCACGCTGACGCCTTTCCCGATCCCAAGAGCGGGCGCAACACGGCGATTTCTTCCGCTCTGCGGTTCCGTGGCATTCCCGCCTTTCTCATCAAACCGGCTCAAAAGGTGGCCCAAGGGTCGCAGCAATGAACGATAAGACTTCCAAGGCCATTCGCATCGGTTCGGCGGTGACGGCATTGTGCGCGGTAGGCGCTATCCTGCTTGCCGGCACCGCGGGGCGGGCGGATCAGCCGGAGGCGGGCGTACCGAAGCTGCGCCGCCTGACCGAAGCCCAGTATCGCGCGACGATCGCCGACATTTTCGGACCGGACATCAAGATCAGCGGCCGGTTCGAGCCTGATTTGCGGGTGGGCGGCCTGCTGGCCGCCGGAACAAGCGCGGTTTCGCTGACGCCGTCCGGTGCCGAACAATATGAACAGATTGCGCGCGGCATCGCCGAGCAGGTGGTGGACAAATCGCATCGGGACCGGCTGATCACATGTCAGCCTGGTCCTACCGATCCCAACGGAGCTGCCTGCGCGGAGAGCTTCTTCGACAGGGTGGGTTTGCGGCTTTACCGGCGGCCTTTGAGCCCTACCGAAAGCCGACTGGCCGTTTCGCAGACATTAGCCTCGGCGCGCACGCTCAATGACTTCCATGCAGGCGTGGCCGTCATGCTGACGACCATGTTGTCGGATCTGCCATTCCTGTTCCAGATGGACAGGGTGGTGGCTGACCCGGCGCACCGTTCGGCCCAGACCCTCGATGCCTGGTCGCGGGCGAGCAAGCTCAGCTATTTCCTCTGGAACAGCACCCCTGACGAGGAATTGCTCAACACCGCCAGGGATGGTTCGCTGATGACGCAGGCGGGGCTTGCCCAGCAGGTCGGCCGCCTGATGGCCTCACCCCGGTTCGAGACCGGCGTCACGGCCTTCTTCGACGACTTTCTGCAGCTGGAAGGCATGATGTCCTTGTCGAAGGACTCGCTCATCTATCCCGCTTTCCGGTCTTCCGCCGGTCCTGCGGCGCGAGAGCAGACATTGCGCACGATCGTCACGCTGCTGGCGCGGGAAAACGGAGATTATCGTGACCTGTTCACGACCAGGCGGGTGGCGATGAATCGCCAACTCAGTCCGCTTTACCGCATGCCCTACGCACCGCGCGACTGGTCGATGATCACCCTGCCGGACAGTGATCCGCGCGTGGGCTTGCTGACGCAGATAAGTTTCCTGGCCCTTCATTCGCACGAAGGACGATCGTCGCCGACGCTGCGCGGGAAGGCGTTGCGGGAAGTGCTGATGTGCGAGCATATTCCAACGCCCCCCGCGAACGTCAACTTCACCATCGTGCAAGATACGTCCAATCCGAGCCTGCGCACCACGCGGGAGCGGCTAAAAGCGCATCTCGACGATGAAGAATGTGCCAGCTGCCACAAACTGACCGACCCAATGGGTCTTACCCTCGATAGTTTCGATGGCGCGGGCCAGTTCCGGGCGAGCGAAAATGGCATGGCGATCGATACATCGGGATCGCTCGGCAATGTGAGTTTCCCAGATGCTGCGGGCCTCGGCAAAGCGCTGCATGACAGCCCGCAAGTGACGCAGTGTCTCGCTCAGTCGGCGTGGCGCTATGCCGTGGGTCGAGAGGCGCTGGCGAGCGAGGAACCGGTGACCGCCGCGCTTCACAATGGTTTCGCGCAGAGCGGTTTTCGCATCCGGGCGCTGTTCCGGCAAATTGCCACGGATCCCCATTTCTTCGCGGCCACATCGCGCGTGCCAACTCGCACCACGGCGGCGCGGCATTCAGCTAGGAAGTCATCATGACCAACATGAACAGGCGCGGATTCTTGCTGCGCGGGGCCTTTGCCGGGGCCGCGGTGGGCGTGGGCCTACCGTTCCTGGACTATTTCCTCGATGATAACGGCACCGCCTTCGCCGCTGAATATGGCGGGGGTCGATTGCCGGTGCGTTTCGGTACTTGGTTCTGGGGTTGTGGCATGATCCCCGACCGCTGGAACCCGAAAAAGCAGGGGGCGGGCTATGACCTGCCGCCCGAACTGGCGCCGGTCGCGCCTGTGCAGGACAAGGTGACGATCCTGTCGGGCTTCAGCGTCTCGCTGGATGGGAAGAGCAACCAGCCGCATATTTCCGGCAATATCGGCCTGCGCACCGGAACGCCGGTGGATTCCTGGCAGCAGATCGTCGCGCCCACGCTGGATACCACGATCGCGGATACTATCGGATCGGGTTCCTTTTTCCGCAGCCTGGACCTGAGCGCCGATGGAAATGCACGGACGAGCTTCTCCTACCGCAGCGGCACGGAGATGAACGCCAGCGTCGCGTCGCCGATGGAACTGTATCAGCGCGTATTCGGGGCGGACTTCCACGATCCCAACGCAGCCGAGTTCAAGCCCGATCCGCGCATCATGGCGCGGCGGAGCGTGCTGTCCGCTGTGACTGACGAGCGCCGCCGGATGATGGGCAAACTCGGTGCGGAAGATAAAGCGAGGGTGGACAGCTATTTCACTGCCATCCGCGAGGTCGAGACTAAGCTCGCCCTGCAATTGGAAAAGCCGCCAAAGGCCGAAGCATGCGTCGTTCCGCAAAGGCCCGCTGAAATGGCCCCCAGCACTGACGTGATCGAGCGTCAGAAGTCGCATAAGCTGATGGCGGATCTGCTCGCAATGGCCCTCGCCTGCAATCAGACCAAGGTTTTCAACATGGTCTTTTCCACCGCGACAGCGGACTTGCGCAAAGCGGGTTCGACCACGGCCTATCATCAAGCCACGCATGAAGAACTTGTGGACAAGACCAAAGGCTATCAGCCGACGGTGGATGCCTTTTCTACACAGAGCATGCAGGGTTGGGCGGACTTCGTGGCGTCGATGGCGGCGGTGAAGGAAGGCGATGGCACCCTGCTCGACAACATGCTGGTCATGGCCCATTCCGAAGTCAGCTATGCCAAGAACCATGACGTCAACGGCATACCGGTGATGCTGGCCGGACGGGCAGGCGGCAAGGTCAAGAGCGGAATCCATGTCGCCAGCCAGGGCGACGCGATCTCCCGCGTGGGGCTGACAATGCAGCAACTGATGGGCGTCCCGCTCGACGGATGGGGCACGGGGTCGATGCGCACAAATCGGTCCATTTCGGAGATCATGGTATGAAGAAACTTTTCATCGCACCGTTGCTGATGCTGCCGCTGGCCATGGCCGCCGCACCGGCACAGGCCGATCCGCAATCTACCCCAGCAATGGGGTTTGTTTCGCTTGAGGTGGCGGACATGGCCCGGGCCAAAAGCTTCTATGCCGATACGCTGGGTATGAAGCCGATCCTGACGATCAGCAAGCCGACTGACCCGTTCCAGAAGATCGCTTACAACTTCTCGGGCAATCCGCAATCGAACGAAACGTTGTTGATCCTCATCCACTATGATCGTCCCAAGGCGGATCAGAATAAATCATCCGGCGCGAAGATCGGGCTGCGGGTCGCCGACACCCGGGCCATCGCGGCGAAGGTCAAGTCCGCCGGATATCAGCTGGTTAGCCAGCCGGCTGTGGACGCCAAGGGGCCGGTCCTGAACAGCGTCGTGCGCGATCCGGACGGGGTGATCGTGGAACTTGTCGAGCTTCGCATGCCCTGACCGCCATCGCCTTCAACTGGGGTGGGCCGCCGGTTTCATGCTCCGCCGATAATGGGTCGGAGCCATGCCAGTCCAGGCGTGAAATGCCGATCGCAGGGAATCGGAATCGCAAAAATCCAGGCGTTCGGCGATTTCCTCGATCGGCAGATCGGAGTTGACGACAAGATCGATGGCGATGCCGCGCCGGACTTCATCGCGCAACTTGTGAAAGGTCGTGCCTGCCGCGCTCAGCCGCCTGCGCAATGTCATGCGACCCAGCACCAGCTCATTCGCCAATTCATCGAGCGACAGCATGCGCGCCTCTTCCCGCAGGGCCAGCGCCATGAGCTGCCGTGATCGCCGTGCGATTTCCTCCGGATCATTTCCGTCACGCAGGCCGAACAGAAAATTGAGCGTCGGCGCCGCCTCGCAATCATCCATCGTCCTTAGGACAGGAAGGTCGAGCATGCGTTCGGCAAAGATCAATTCGGATCGCGGCGTCCCAAGACGGAGTTCGAAGGGCCAGCTGTCATCGTCCAGATAACATGCTGCGGAATCTGGGTAATCCAGCGCTGCGATGCCACCCAGCGGGACGCCGATAAGCCAGCTGAAGATTGAGTGGAACATGAGCTCGCCATGAAGCGAGACGATGAAGTCCAGTTCCTCGTCTCCGCTGCGAGCGCCGCGGAGCGTCAGCCGTGCCCAGGAACCGGAGCAGTTGAGCGAAGCGAACCCCATGCGACCGTCGATCGCCACCAGCAGCTCCTCCATCCGCTGGATCGCTTCGCGCAGGGATTTGCTACCGGTGAGGCAATAGAAGAGCAACCGCCAGTCGCCCGCGCGAAAAAGCGCGCGGCCCGCCTTGCGCGATTGCATGTCGGCAGCGACGACGCTCGCGTGGGAGGCGATCGCCCGCAACTTCTGTTTCTCGACGGCGAGCAATCCAGGACCCAGAAATTCGGCCAGGGGCTGGTCGATGTTCCGAGTAGCCAATACAGACTGCGCATCGCCGCCCCTGCTCTCAATTAGGCGGAGCAACCGCGCGACAAAGCGGTGGCCGGTGGCGAGCAGATTTTCATTCGGACGGCGCACTCCCGGGGGCTGCTTCGCCGCCAGCCCTTTTCCGCGATCCGATGAAAAGGATGGTTCCGTCATTTCCTGCTTCCGCGTCAAATGTCAGAAGAGCGCGATGGCCCGAATGGGAATACCGGTGGCCTCTGCAATGGGAGGTGCGCCCACGAACATTATGGCGCCGGAGGCTGGCGCCCGATCGAGATTGGCGACGGCTTCTAAGCCCCAGCGGCCGCTCCGCAGCCAGCTTCGATGCACCGGATAAGCAGGCATATCGCGCCCGGCATCCAGGGAGAGCGTATCGACCGCGATGCCCCGTACATCCCGCTTTAGCAGAAGATCGGCTGCGGCCCGGCTGAAACCGGGGCTCTTGCGCCGCTCCTCCGGTGATAAGCTGCCATAGCGGGCCACTTCCGCCAGTGGATCCCAGGCTGAGAGCATCGCGACACAGCAACCGGCCGGCAAGCTGCCATGCTTCGTTTCCCAAGCGGCCAGGTCTTCTGGTCCCACTTGCGCATCGCGGTCCAACTGGCGCTTTGCCCTGATGTCGATCACGACAAGAGGCACGACCAGATCGGCGATTGACAAGTCGCCAACGCTGCGGCCCCCGGGAGAGAAATGGCGGGGCGCATCGAGATGGGTTCCGGTGTGCTCAACGATCGAAAGTCGGTTAAGCCGCATGCCAGCCCCGGTGCCGGACCCTTCCACCGCTTCCATCGACAGGCGTCCAGGTGTGAAGGCGAAAGCGCGGGTCAGCCGATGTGTCAGATCGACGATTTCAAGCCTACGCCCATGCAGTTTGATCGTCGCATCATCGGGCGAAACCGCAGATGCAAAGGCTTCGGGGGTCCGGCTAGCAAAGGCGGTGACCAGGCTTGCAGCCAAAACAGCGCGGCGGTCGATCATGCTAGCTGCTCCGCGCTAGTAGATGAGCCGTAGAACCTCATCCCTCGATAGCCCTTTGGCGTAGGTTCATGCACCATCCCCCTCCTCTCACCTGTAAGCAGCAGAGCATGCAGCCCCATTATTCATCTGGTCTTACCACGACGTGATGGCGTGTGTTTGCTGTTTTTTGCCTCGCTTTGCGAAACAGCCTTAGGACAAGCTGGTCGCCCCCTGCTTGTGCAAGGCTGCGCCGATTGCAAAATGGCTGAGCATCAGGTCATCAACCAGGCGGGCGTCGCCGGACACTACCGCGTCGAATATTTTCCGATGGTGGTCGATCAGGAAATCGCGAGCCTTCGAGGTCTCCACGATCCGCTGCCTCCGTTCGAAATGGGATCGTTCCAGCAAATGGGTAATCGTCCCATAAACGGTGGAAAGGGCGGGCGAGTGCGCTGCTGCGACGAGTTCCGCGTGGAAACGGAAGTCCGCATCGCCCCCTGACTGCGCGTCGTCGATGGTGGCCAAAATTTCCTCAAGGGCCAAGGCCAGACGCTGAAGATCCTCCTCGGCCGCACGCTCGCAAGCCAGCCGCGCAGCTTGCCGTTCCAAGGCGATCCGAACTTCGACGATGTCTTCGATGATCGCCGGTTGCTGGGCGAGGGCCAGCGAGAAAAATTCTCCCAGAACTGTGGCGTCGGGAATGCGTACCGTGCTTGCACGACCGTGGCGCGTTTCAATGACGCCGATCATTTCCATCGCCCGCACCGCTTCACGCACAGCGGGTCGGCTGACCCCCAATTGCAAGGCGAGTTCGCGTTCACCCGGCAAGCGGTCACCGGTCTGAACCCTACCATTGATCAGCAGATCGCGCAGGTGCGCGAGCACCCTGCGGTAACCGGAAAATTCCTGTATTTCTGCTGCGGTGCATTCGATTGTCATGACCCCTTCGCGTACAACCAGTTTCATCATTTCACCAGTGATTACTATTTGGCGCCCTCCGGCGTGAGCGCGACCCGCCAAAGCTAACGCGGCAGCAGCCGCAGCACTTCGAAAGCTGCGACGGGTGGTAGGTCGAACCACTGATAATCATCGCCCGATTTTCTCGCGCCTCGGATCGTGCGGTCCGTGCGTAGCGCTGATCCCGCAGAGCTGAACGAACCGCGCACCCCCAGCCGCAGTCCGTGAAGAGCCGGCGGCGTGGTGTAAGCGGTGTTCCGTTGCCCCGCATAGTTGATAAGGTGGACCATCAGGGCACCCGTGCCATCCTGCCGCTGAACGGTCAGTTCGACAGGGCCTTCGCCTTCCAGGCGGATTGACGGTGGCGGCGCGAAGCGGTCGATGATCGCGCCGAACAAGCCTCGGTGCGCCTGCAGACCGTCCCGATAGTAGAGCGTTTCGGGCATCCAGGGGATGTGGACCGCCGTACCCTTGCCAAACTGGATGGCGACAACGCCGGGGTCAGGACGCGCCATGGCGTCCGGTTTTGCATAACTGAATTCCGGCGGACCGAAGCGCTGATCGGGCGCGAAGGGGACCAGCGTCGTCGCTCCCTGGCGCTGACGACTATGGAAGTAGCGGCCGTCAACGGGAATGCGCGCGCCGCCGAAATCCAGTTGAGAGCCATCATCCTTCAACGACCAGCCATGGGCGTCGGACTCCCCGGTGAACATCTCCACCGGGCTGCTCGCCAATATCTGCCGCGCGCGCGGCTGACCTTTCGCATCGAGCGCACCCGTCTTGCCTGTCGTAATCAACAAGCCGCCCGCCGCGACAAAATTGTCGAGCGCCGCCGCTTCCTCGTCCGAAAGCCGTTGGCCGTCGGACACCAGAACGACGTCGAAATTGTCGGTCAGCGCCCTCCCCTCCTTCACCAGACGTCCTGCATTGAGGCTGAGAAAGGGCTGACGAAGATCGATCAACGCTTGATAGGCACCCCGCAGGCCGGGTGAAAATCCACGCTCGCCGCCGGTGAAGCCCGAGGCGGGGGAGAAGAGCCCGACGCGTCCGACGGGTGTCAGGCCCGCATAATGACGTTCGTTGGCTGCATGCCATTTGAAGAGTTGGGACACAGGCTGCAGCCAGCTTTGATCGTCTTGATCCGCCAGGGTGCCCATCAGATACAGGTCGAGCTTGCCGCCCGCTCCCAGCGCCTGCGCAAAACGGAGCAGTTGATTGTCCGCACTCTCGGTCGCTTGTCGCCACGGATAGTCGATATGGGCGGCCGAAGCAGCCGAAAAGGGGCGCTTGGGATTGACGCCTGTGGCCCAGCGTACCTGTTCCCCCATCGCATAGGGCCATTCGGGCGCTGGACGATCCACCCGCCGCTGTACCTCTCCGCGCGCCACCTGGCCTACGAAGAAATCCATGAGCGGCACATCGGGCCTGACCGAGCGCACCAGCATAGTCGTCCGTTGGGCCAGTTCCGCCAGCGTCCGGCCTTGAAAAGCGATATAGGGCAGCCAGTTGGGATCATCCGCGCCGTCGGTTTTCGGCAGGTCCAGCCCATACATGGCGCGGAACTTCTTCCTGCAATTGTCACAGACGCAAATGCCATGATCGACATTCGCATAGTCGGTCCGCGTATATCCCACCATGTTGAAGAACAGGCCGTCTATGTCATACCGCCCTATGCCTTCCTCCAGGATGCGCAGGGCATAATCCTGCGCCCATCCGCCATTTGGGCAGACCTGATAGGTACCTTCATATTCGCGCACGGACCCGTCCCGGTTGCGCATGAACCAGTCGGGATGAGCATCGAAGACGGACTTGGTTGTCTTGGACAGATCGAACCGGCCGATATAGGCGAGGCCGTTGGCGTGTGCCGCATCGACCATCCGCCCCACGAAATCGCCCTTCAGATAGGGGTTCGCATATTGAAGCGGCAGGGCGGAGGGATAGAAGGCGACGATCCCGCCAATATTCGAAACGATTGCAGTGGCGCCGAAATCGCGGGCTGCGCGGGCGATCACGGCCGGATCCTGCTGTGCATCTATCTCGCGCAGGTTTGTCTGCAGGATGCGATATTCGCTTTTCCACCAGTCCTTCGTCATGGCTGATGTCGCGGCGTTTGCGGAACCCAGGACAGCCGATGTCGCGGAAATTATCGCACTGTGGCCTAAGGCAGCCATCATGTCACGGCGCGAAAGATTGAAATCCCGGCGATCCATGCAACTCTCCCAAAAGTGGTCGGTCTATGATGGCGGCCGACTCCCGTCGCAAGCGGCGCACTATCCTGTCTCACGATGTGGACATTTTCCTTGCGCGAGCATTTCAAGTGGCTGTCACATCTTTCGGCGAGAGCGACCCACGCTCAGGCTGCGTCGTCGATCAGGATCACCCGGAAGTCATTCACGGTCGTCCGCGTCGGCCCCGTAAAGACAAGATCGCCCAGCGCTTCGAAAAAGCCGTAGCTGTCGTTCCGCCGCAGCATCCCAGCGGGGGAAATCCCCTCTGCCTTCGCCCGCCGCAGCGTCGATCCATCGATGATCGCCCCGGCATGCCCTCCTACGCCGTCAATACCGTCTGTATCGCAGGCAATCGCCGAAATCCCCGCGGCACCGTCTAGTGAAAGGCCGAGGCTGAGCGCATATTCGCTATTGCGCCCGCCCTTCCCCACCTTGTTGCGCACCAGCACCGTCGTTTCTCCACCGGACAGCAACGCCCATTTGCCACCTTTGCGCCGATGATGCAGCGCGAGGGCGGCGTGCACGATGCCCAGTTCTGTCGAATCCCCTTCCAGATCGTCCCCAAGATAAACCGGCATAAATCCTTGCGATGCCGCGATCTCGCCCGCGGCCTGCAAGGCCATGTGGTTGCGCGCGACGATATGCGCCTCAGCCCGCGTCATCGCTGCGGCATCTGGCCGCGGCGTTGCGTGCCGCTCATCCTCAAGAATGCGCCGCACATGATCGGGCACCGGAATTGCGAAACGTTCAAGCACCCGCCGTGCGTCCTGTAACGTCGTTCGGTCCGCGACGGTCGGTCCGGAAGCGATCAGCGCCGGGTCATCACCTGACACATCGGAAAAGGCGAGCGTCACCACTTCGGCAGGATGCGCCAGCACCGCGAGGCGCCCCCCCTTGACCTGCGACAGATGCGTGCGGACACAATTGATCTGGGAAATCGTCGCGCCGCACAGCAGTAGCTCCTCCGTCAGTTGGCGTTTGTCTTCAAGGGAGAGACCTTCCGCTGGCAGAGCGAGGAGCGCTGAGCCCCCCCCCGATACCAGCGCGAGCAGTTGGTCTTCCTCCGTCAGTTCGGACACCGCCTCGCGGATCATCTTGGCAGCTTCCAGCCCATGCTGATCCGGCAGTGGGTGGCCCCCTTCCAGCAGCATAGCGCTCGAGGGTAGATCGGCCAGCGCGCAGCCGTGCCCATAGGGAACCAGTATGATCGCACGCGTCTGCGGCGGGGCGTCCCTCAGCGCGACTCTGGCCATGGCTGCCCCAGCCTTGCCCACGGCAACGACAAGCCTGCGGCCTTTGGGATAAGGGGGGAGATAGGCGGGCAGGCAACGGTCCGCCGACACCGCGGATAACGCGACCTCCAACATTTCGCTCAGCAATTCCGCGTGGACGCCGCGACTTCCGGTCCTGATATCCACGCCCACACATTCTCCCCAGTTACATCTGCCTGTTCTAATCGGTCTCGTGTGCGGCTGCAAATGCCCGCCATTCTATTCCGTCCACTGGAACGGTCCAGAACGCTTGCTCCCTGAAACAGGCTTCCGATCGACGCGGAAGATCATACTGTTCGTCCAAAATCGACGGATTGCTCCAAAAACCCGTGTTCACTGATCCCAAACCGGGTGGTCCATGATCTCGACAGGCGTCATTTGACCATGAAAAGTCACGGATGGTGCCCAAGCCCTCCGATGCCTACCGACCGGACGAAGCGCTGGCTGACCGACAGGATGTTTTCAGAGAGGACGAAGTGAAGATGAAGCTCCCCTATTCGACAGCATTCGTGGTGCTGGGCATGTTGGCCAGCTATGCGGCCTATGCTGCGGCGCCTGCAGTCACCAACGCGATCAAGGCCCGCCAGGCGAGCTACAAGGAGATCGGCGGAGCGTTCAAAAGCATCAATGACGAGCTGAAGTCGGGCGCGCCCGACATGAACAGCGTCAAGCCGCTGGCGCGTGACATCGCCGCACGCGCCGCACTGCTGCCCAAATATTTCCCGAAGGGCAGCGGCCCGGAGGCCGGTCTCAAGACCCGCGCCAAGCCCGAAATCTGGAAGGATAACGCCGCCTTCGTGAAGCTTCAGGGCGACATGATCACCGCCGCGCGCGCGCTGGACGCTGCCGCCGCGAGCGGCAACGTTGCCGGCCTCAGCGCAGCACGAAACACGCTGGGCGGCACCTGCAAGAGTTGCCACGACCGTTTCCGCGCGGAGCTTTGATGGCGGAGGCGGACATGAGCAGCGCGCCTGCGCGCCTGCGCATCTGGGACCTGCCAACCCGTCTGTTCCACTGGACATTGGTGCCCCTGCTGGGGCTCGCCTGGTGGACGGCGGAAGAACGGATGCTCGATTGCATCGGCTCGCAGGATACAGCATCTTGACGCTGCTGCTCTTCCGCCTCATCTGGGGCGTTGCGGGCAGCAGCACCGCTCTCTTTTCCCATTTCGTGGGTGGGCCCGGAAAGCTGTTCCGCTACGTGCGCGGTCATATGTTCAAGCGGGGGGCGGCTCCGGCGCCCGGCCATAATCCGGTTGGCGGCTGGAGCGTTTTGGCGATGATTGCGCTGCTGGCGACGCAAGTCGGCCTCGGCTTCTTCTCGGTCGATATCGACGGCATGGAATCCGGCCCCTTCGCCTATCTGGTCGATTTTGACACCGGACGGGTCGCGGCGGAATGGCACGCGTTCGTCTTTAACATCATCCTGGCGCTGACGGCGCTGCATGTCGTGGCGATCCTCTTTTACCTGATCCATCGCCGCGATAACCTTATCGGCCCGATGATCAGCGGATCGCGGCGATGGACTGGCGAACAGCTGGTTTTGCGGTTCGCGTCGAACCGGGTCGCGCTGGCGATCTTCCTGCTGATCGCGGGCGGGTCATGTCTGCTGATCGCGCAGTTCGGCAGGGCCTGATTTACGGGCAACTCGCCACGGCGCGTAGCGAAAACGGAACGGCAGATTGGAAAAACAGTCCTCATCGCGAGGGATAGAAATAGTGCAGCAACCTATTTTGGGAGAAATCAGATGAACAGCAGACTCAAGGATCGCCGCATCATCATATTCGGTAGCGCAACAGGCATCGGCGCCGCAACCGTCAAGCGGCTGACCGCAGAAGGCGCGCGAGTCTGTGCGGCCGACATCAACCTAGCCGGAGCGGAGGCAGCGGCGCAGGCGGCAGGCAATGGCGCCTTTGCCGTCCATGTCGATATTTCTGACGAACAGTCGGTGAACGAAGCGGTCAAGACTGCGGTGGAGCGCTTGGGCGGCCTTGATGGCGCGCATATCAACGCAGCGGACCTGCGCGTGATCATGGAGGACTCTGACGCCCTGGCGCTCGACCTTGCCGTGTTCGACCGCACCATCGCCGTTAACCTGCGCGGCCACCTGCTGTGCACGCGCGCCGTGGTGCCGCATCTGCTGAAGAACAAGGAGTCGGCGATCGTCTATACCAGCTCCGGCTCCGCCCATGGCGCGGAACCCACCCGTCCCTCCTACGCAATGTCGAAGGCGGGCGTGAACGCCCTGATGCGTCACGTCTCATCGCGCTGGGGCAAGGAAGGGCTGACCGCCAACGTCCTCGCCCCCGGCTTCACCGTGACTGGCGAGATGAAGGCGCAGATGGAAGCTAATGGCCCCGAAGCCGAAAAATGGGCGCAATATTTCATGTCGCGCACGCCCCACACCCGGCTGGGCGAATCCGAAGATCATGCCGCCGTCGTCGCGCTGCTGCTCTCCGCTGATGGCCGCTGGATCAATGGCTCAATCGTCGACGTGAACGGCGGATCGCTGATGCGCGCTTGATCACCCGCTACAGCCAAGGAAAGGCCTCCTTCCCTCGATGAGGGAAGGAGGCCTTTCCTTGGCTCAAATTCTGATGTGGCCGATTTCAGTTCAGTGGCGCCCGGATTACTCCAGACGCCACTCCCCCTTAGAAACGGTAGTTTGCGGTCAGGCCGAACTCGCGCGGCGCATTGACCGACACGGCGGTATATCCCGAACGGAAAGGCGCAGGATTGCCTGCCGGACCGGGGACCAGGAACCGCGTTGCGACTTGCAGTTCAGCGCGGGACGCACTGGTTATCTGCGTCGTGTTGAACAGGTTCTTCACAAAAGCCGTAAGTTCCCACCCAGCGTCATGCGAGCGAATACCAGCGAACAGATTAACATTCGTGAACGCCTTGTACCGATAGTCAGCCGTCTCCGAATAGAAACCGGGCCGGTAATTCACCAATCCGCGGAAAAATGGCTGCAAACTGCCGACCGAGAAGCGGAGTTCGCTGTTCGCGCTTAGTGCAAAACGCGGAATATTCGCCAAGCGATCGCTCGTCTGGCAGAACGCCACTTGTTGTCCGATCGGCACTGCGGGCTGCCCTGCTGTATCCGGGATGCCGTCGCCATTGGAGTCACGGCACGGAACGAGCGCGTTATCATAATGGGAATTGGCATAGGACGCGTTTATGGAAATGTCCCAATCGTCGACGGGGCGTGCGTCGAATTGCATCTCGACCCCCTTGGATATGGCATCGCCGTTGAAGCTGATCGAATTGGCCGACCCGTCGATGACACCGTTTCTCGCCGAAGATGTCGGAGCGGTCACAAGGCCGACGAAGCCGTCGAACTTCTGATAGAAGGCGGCCAGGTTGAGCGACACGCGCCGATTAAACAGTTGCGCCTTCAAACCGGCCTCGACCGCATCGGAACGCTCCGGGTCCAGCACCAGAAGATCGGACGACAATGGCGAGTTCACACCAAGTTGGGCCGATCCACGCCGATAGGAACGGCCATAAGTGACGTAGGTCGTTACATCTGGCGTCCAGTCATAGCTGATGCTGGCTGTCCCGGTCAGCGGATGATTGATTTGGGTTACGAAATCGGGATCGACGGTCGCCGCGCGAGGCACAATCACCCCCGCCGGTACGGGTATTCCCACGCCACCTGTCGTCGTCACCTCCAGAAAGCTTTGCGCCGTTGCGGACACCCGGGTGTAGCGCGCGCCCAGTTCGACCCTCAGCTTGTCGGTCAATTGCAACCGCGTCTGACCGAAGAAGGCGAGGTCGGTCGTGTTATTGTCGATATCCACGACAGCCAGCAAAGGCAGCGAGAACATGCTGGCCGGGAACGGCGTGTTCGGAACACGATTGGCGAAGAAGCTGTCTACGCGGATCGATGAAAGGCTATGCGAGGTAGTCTTGTTGTAGAAGACGCCAAGCGTATAGTTGAACATCCCTTCAAATGCGGATGCGACGCGCGCTTCCGCTGTATAGACATGAGTGGGATTAGGAACGGTCAAGACTTGGTCATATCCCTGCACCGCATTGCCAACATCTTGATCTGTACGGGAATTGAGGTTGCTATATTGATAACCGCCTAGCACCGAAATCAAAAGACTACCCAGGTCGAAGGACGCGTCGGCAGTGACCAGGTGAGTGCGATTTGTGTAAAAGGACTGCCCTTCATGAACGGCTAGGCGATCCGATGCGCTGATCGCCGGGCCAGTCACAAATGGCGAGAACAGGCTGGGGCGATTACCCGTGCCCATAACCGCGCGGTTCTGCACCAGATCGCTTTCCAGATACTGATACATGATGTTGCCGCGCAGCCGCTCAGTCGGCGCGAAAGAAAGAGTGGCGCGGACGCTCTCGGTTTCCTGGTTCGACCATTCATCGCGGTTGATATTATAGACGTGGTTGACGCGATTGCGATCGACCAGGGCGGCGATGCGAAGGGCCAATTTGTTTTCGATGAGCGGCGTCGAGGCCGCAATTTGGAAATTGCGCGCATGTTTGTTACTGACCGTGGCCTGCAGATAGCCGTCGGCAGCGTCGAGATCGGCCCGCCTCGTCGTGAGTGTGATCGCGCCAGCAGGAGCGGTGCGGCCTCGCAAGGTTCCCTGTGGTCCGCGCAATACTTCTACCTGGCCGATGTCGTAAATCGCCGTCGTCACAGTCTGAATATCGACAGGCACTTCATTATAATAGACGGCTACCGCCGCCGGACCGCCGATGTCGGGGTTGAATGAAATGCCGCGCAATGTCGCAATGCTGACGCGGCCCGATGTGTTCGCGATCTGGAGGCCCGGCGCCAGGGCGGGCACATCCTTGAAATCGAACAGGTTGAATTTCTCGATCTGCTCCCCGGTGGCGACATCGACCGCCATGGGAACATCCTTTAGCTTTTCTTCCCGCTTGCCCGCCGTAACGATGATGTCCGCCGGAAGAGCCTTTTCATTGTCGGACGGTATATCCGGTTGCGCCCAACCCGCAGTGCTGACGCACGCAGCGGCGCTTGCCATCAATAAAAGCGCAAGTCTTTTGGAACTGTGCCCAGGCATCCCCTACCCCCATTTTTGACCAAAGGATTTTGTCGTCGGGCCGTGTCAGTGAGGGGCCTCAGCCTTCGCAGCTCCCCTTTCTACCTTTCGGCCCATTAAATATTTGAGGGCTTGATCGGCAATCGACAACGATGTCGCGCCTCTATTCCGCATAGTGGAACAGATGTGTTTCGCCGTTGGATGCCGGTATGGATCCTATGGTGGGAACAGTTCGACTGCCCCACCCTCTCTTCATTTGCCGAACGT
This sequence comes from Sphingobium sp. EP60837, assembly GCF_001658005.1. Classification (NCBI taxonomy): domain Bacteria; kingdom Pseudomonadati; phylum Pseudomonadota; class Alphaproteobacteria; order Sphingomonadales; family Sphingobiaceae; genus Sphingobium; species Sphingobium sp. EP60837. The sequence goes on from NZ_CP015987.1 coordinate 114,288, forward strand.
ACCCACATACAGGCCGACGGGGTAGGGCGAAGCGCCATCCTTCGACCCCTTGATGGCAAAGGCGATCTGCCTACCGTCGGGCGAGACGGTCGACTGATGCGCCTGCGCACCCGACGGGCTGATGTTCGTCAGCGGCCGCCGCGACTTGCCATCCATGGTGACGACGAAGATGTCGAAGCCCTTATCCGAATTGGCGGCGGCCACTTCCTTCGCATTGGCTACGCCGTTCATCTGCAGAACCATTTCGACGCCGCTTTTGCCAAGCCCGCTCACGCCGCGATACTGCCCATCGGGATCGGATGCATAATTGGACTCCTCCAGGCCGTAACGCTCATCGGGGAAGAGGTGCGTCTCATTATGCGCTGACGTTGCGTAGACTTTGCTGACCGCCTTGCTCGCGACATCGACCTTGTACATTTCACTGTCCACGGTCCTGGGCTCGATCGTCCAGAACATTACGGCGCGACCGCCGTCGATGAACTCATAGGCTTCGGGAAAACTCGTCTCGCCCGGCTGACCGATCTTATAATCATATAGCAGCTCAACGTCGGAAAATTGCGCAGTGCGGCCATCATTCTTCAACTTCGCCTTGACGAGTTGCAGGCCCTTGTCCCTCGGCCGTGACCAGGCAACATTGACCGACTTGTCTGCATTGGGCGTGCGTGCGATGGCAATGTCGCCCATGGCTCCCGTACCCAGCGACACCGGTTTGCCGAGCGATTTCGGCATCCAGAACAATTCGGTGCGCCCTGCATCGCCGCTACCGCCGCTGCCACCAGCCATTCCCGGGGCCGCTTCGATCAGAAAGCTATTGTCCGGCAGATAGAATATGCGCGTCACAAACTGCGTCTTGCCGAATTTGCAGGTAAGGCAGCGCACCTTCTTCGTCTTCAGGTCGACTTCATAGGCAGGGCCGTCGACCAAATCGTCCTTGGTAAAGACGATCCTGCGCCCGTCGGGCGACCAGTTGGGCCGGTTGCCCCAATCCAATATTCGCTCCTGTCGGAACGGCGCCGTCAGATAATCAATCTTGCCAACAACCGCTTCCTGCTCCGCCGCGCGCGCCGGCATGGACGCCAAGGGCGGCAAAATCGCGCCGGCCGCGCCGGCGGCGAGCACAAGCCGCCACATGTGCATCCGGGATTTTCCGTCGGTCTTCTTCATGGAATCAAACTCCTCAAATTGCCTCGCGCAAATATGCAGCGTCGTCGCAGGTCTTCGCGATCTTTCAACTTAAGCGATCATCGGTTCCAAATGGCGTAACAGCATTACGCGGAACACTGCCTCAACCTTTCAAGAACGGCTGAACGGTCCGGGATGGAAGCAGCGGCGCCCACTGTCTGGACGGCAATGGAGCCTGCCGCGTTCGCCTCGATCGCTGCGGTTGCAAGATCATCGCCTCGCGCCAGCCCAGCAGCCAAATAGCCGCAAAAGCAGTCCCCCGCACCTGTGGTATCGATCACATCAACTTTATGCCCTGGGATGCGCAACACCGATCCGCTGCGGACGATGGCCAATCCGTCAGCGCCTATCGTCGCGACCAGCGCCTGGCGGCCGCTCATTCCCATACGATCCCTGTAGGAAAGAAGCGCCGCATCGTTCAGTCCTTCATCGGCGCCCGCCAGGAGAAACAGTTCTGCTTCATTGACCACCAATATATCGCATAGAGGCAGTAGCTCCCTGGCCGCCATGCTGGCAGGTGCGGCGTTGAGGACGGTGGTCGCTCCAGCGGATTGCCCCATGTTGAAAAATGCCGTCGCTGCCGATACGGGCGTCTCCATCTGAGTAAGGCAAATGTCGCCCGGCATGACTTCCACGCTTTTTACCAGACCCGCGTCCACCTTGCTGTTTGCGCCAGCCACTACGATGATTTGATTGTCATGTGGAGATGTCGCGACCAGTGCCGCCCCGGTCGGCGAACCGACCGGGATCATTTTACTTACGTCCACGCCATAGTCTTGCAATGTGGCGGTCATCGTCGCACCTTCAACATCCGATCCGACCGCGGCCAGCAGGGTGCAGGCCGCGCCGGCCCTCACCGCTCCGACCGCCTGATTGGCGCCTTTCCCCCCCAGTTGGCGCACAAGGCCGCGGCCTTCCACCGTTTCACCCGCCTTGGGCAGGCGGACAGCGCTGACGATCAGATCGACATTGACGCTTCCCAGCACGACAACCTTGCCGCCATCCTTCAAGCCAGTGAACGGCCGCGACGTCATCCGGCAGACAGGTCCGAAGAGCCGGAGGTCGCCAGAGCTTCCTCCAACAGCGCGAGCTTGGCGACACGACGGCGAAAATGTTCTTCTTCGCTAAACCGCGCGGCCAAAAATTGCCGCACGATGTCGAGTGCGATCTGGGGCCCGGTTATCCATGCACCGATGCAAAGCACGTTGACATCGTCATGCACCACGGCCTGCCGCGCAACATATGTGTCGTGAGCCACCGCCGCGCGAATGCCCCTGATCTTGTTCGCCGCGATGCACGCCCCCGCGCCGGTCCCGCACAACAAGATGACGCGATCCGCCTCGCCTTCCAATATCGCCCGCACGGCGCGCTGCGTGATGTCGGGAAAATCCACCGGCTCTTCTGACCGGGTGCCCACATCGATGATCCGGCCGCAATGACGGCTCAGCAGTTCGAGCACGGGAACGCGCAGGTTAAATCCCGCATGATCGTTCGCGAAGCCGATCCTTTCACGGAAGGGAATAGCCTGTTCGTCGGCTGCCAAAGTTTCCGCAACTGCCATCTCAATAATCCCCACTGTCCCCGCCGACGCGGAATTTCCAGTTCCAATCATCACGAAGCTCATTCGAGCTGGGCGATCCTCAAGGCGCCTTTGAAAGCAGCAGCCTCGCCTGCGTACCCCAGGTCCCAACGAACAGATCTTCCTTTCCGTCGCCGTTCACATCGCCCTTGGCCATGCTCCAGCTACGCCCGACGCTTGCAGCAGGAATTACCAAGGCGGTGACGTCAGAAAAATAGCCCTTCCCGTTATTTGCATAAGCCCGCAGTTGCAGCGGCTTGAAACCAGGCACATCGATCGCGCCGACAATCAGGTCCATCGCGCCGTCATGGTTGAAGTCGATCGGCATGCCCCCCCAGCTGGAAAAGCGGTTCGCGGGCAGGCGCTTGGCCGTTTCGTCGCGGAATTTCGCTCCGCCCTTGTTGATCAGCAGACGGGCTTGCGGATCCTTGTCCCACGCCTTGTTATTGCTGGTGAGGTTTAGGAATAAGATGTCCTTCCTTCCGTCCCCATCGACATCGAATACATGGACTTCGCGGGTTTCGATCGGCATCAACAGTTGCAGAGCCTTGGGCGCTTCACGAAAATGCCCCTTTCCATCATTCAGAAGCAATCGGTTCGGCGGGCTTTCGTTGGCGACGACCATGTCGAGATCGCCGTCTCCGTCGATATCGGCAAGTGCAATGTCCTGCGCGTCGTCCGCATCGCGGGGCAGATGCGTCGTGGTGACGTCGATGAACGTGCCGGGCTTCTCCGGATTGTTCAGCCACAGGAAATCCTGGGCTGACGCGCGGGGCTTGCCCGGTCGCTCCTCCGCCGAATTGCCGATAACGATATCGGGAAGGCCATCACCGTTCACGTCGTGGACCGCCAAGCCATTGCCTTCGCTCATGCTGGGCAACCGATCCGACGCGTCAGTGAAGACACCGCCCGCTCCACCCAGGAACAACTGATGCGCATGGTCCTCCTCCGCAACGAAGATCAGGTCGGGAAAGCCGTCGCGGTCGAAGTCGGCGGAGAGCACATGTTCGCTGTCATGCGCCTTGGTTGCAAACGCGCCTTGCCGCCAGCTGAACTGGCCCTTGCCGTCATTGATGTACAGACGGTTCGGCCCCATTTCGACAGCCAGCGCCGCATCGAGATCGCCATCCCCGTCCACATCCACCAGAGCCACATCCAGTGCATGAATATATTTTGCCGCCGGAACGTGCGTATCCGTCACATCCTCGAACAGGGTCGGCGCAGCCGCGCTGTCCTGCGCATGAGCGGGGACCAAGCTGACAGCCGCGAGCGACGCCATCATCAACGGCTTGTACAGGGCACGGACAGCCCAAACAGCGCTCCGGTTGGTCGAAGATAGTGTCACCGCCACTTTGCTCCTTTTGATCATGACTTGGCTCAATGGCCGCCGCGCGCGATTGGAAGCGAACGAAGATAGGCGAGGCTCCGCGCCATCGCATCGATGCGCGGTCCGGTGAAAGGCGGGTCCTGCTCCACAAAATAGCGGTGGACCCCCGAGGTCCTTGCGACCGGCAGGATGCTGTTCCAGTCGATCTTGCCTCCGCCGACTTCGACGGGGTCTTGCCGCAAGTGAAAGTTTACGGGTGTGCTCGCCTTGATATCCTTGACGTGCATCTGATTGAACCGGCCAGGATATTTGCGTAACCATGCCACAGGGTCGTGACCCGCCGTGACAAGCCAGCCCACATCCATCTCGAAGTCGACCAGCCGGGGATTGGTGCGCTCCAGCAGGATCTGCAGTCCCGTCTTCTCGCCGATGGGCGCGAATTCGACATTATGGTTGTGATAACCAACGCGAAGGCCATGCTTTTTGAGGGCTGAGCCCGCCTGGTTCAGAAAATTGGCCATCTGTTCATAGCGTGCCGCCGACAGGGGCGATCCATCGGCACGCATCAAGGATGAGAAGGGCACCGGCTCGCCCCATTTCGGGTCTTTGGGAAACTGAAACAAAGGCAGGACGGCTTCGCGTGCGCCCAGCGTCGTCAGATCTTCGCCCAGCTTATCCATATCGTCAAAGGTCAGCCCGCTGGCGCCGGGAACGGATGACGACGCGGCGACATGGACGCTGCGGCAGTATAACCCCGCCTGGTCCAGCGCAGCGCGCATCTGGGCGGCCGTACGACCATGCATCGAAGCGATTTCCACGCTGCGGAAGCCGAGCTTGGCGACCTGATCCAAAGTTCCGTGCAGGTCTCGCCGCAAATCCGGGTCCAGCGCATAGAGCTGAACGCCGATACCATCCGTACCCCAGATGCCGCCCGACTTCGCGATCGCAGGCATGCTCGCCCCCAACATCATGATTGCGGAGCTTTTCAGCATCTCACGGCGGTTCATTGGCATTTTACTTTCCTGAAGGAGAATGAAGCTCTCGTGGGTGGCGAGGCGGCGTTCAGGCCAGGGCAGTCATTCTGGACACCTCCCGTAACCTTTCTTCGGGATAACGGAGCATGCACAGCACGACGCACAATGAAAACAGCGCCGGCACCACACCGATCAAGGCGCGCAGCAACCCGGCATTGCGGGGGTCGCCTGCATGCGCGGGGTCGAATTCGTACCAGCCGAGCAGTAGGAAGGCCAAGCCGACCGCAAGCCCGAGCGCCAGCTTCATAGAGCCATTCAACGTCGCATAGAGGAGACCGGTACGATCGACGCCGAAGCGCGCCCGACTAGCGTCCGCGACGTCAGCCATCAGCGCCCGGGGAAGGAACCAGGCGATCGGAATGCAAAGCCCCAGCGCCCCGACATTGGCCGCCGTCAACCAGAAGAACTGCGGCGGCTGGATGGCCATGCCCAATTGCAGCACCGCCTGCAGGAAAGCGCCCGCCTGGAGCGCTCGCGCCTTGCCGATCCGCCCCGCAAGTTTTGCGAACAGCGGCGTTCCGGCAAAGGCTGCGGCATAGGCGATGAGAATCAACGTACTCGCGGTCGCCCGGTCGAACCCCAACTGGCCCATGTAGAAGAACAGAGCCACGGCGTTGGCGACACCAGTTGAGAGTGCGATCAGCAGGTCCGCCAGAACGAGGCGCACCACCGGACCCTGCCGGAACAACGCGACATAATCCCCGATCGACATGCGACCCTGCTCCACGGAAACGCGCTTTTCAGGCACCGCCCATAACGCCATGATAATCGCACCGGGAACAAGCAGCATCATGACCCAACCGGCAGCGCGCATCCCTGCCGCCGGATCATCGGGGTAGGCGCGTGCGACCAATGGCAGGATGGCAAGGATCGAAAACTGGCCTGCCGTCGCGAATATCTGCCACCAGGCGAAGATGCGGGTGCGGCCCTCGGAATCGGACGATAGCGTTGCCGTCCACGCCAGATGCGACAATACGATCATGGAAAAGCCCAAAAAGGCGACGAACAGCCATGACCATAAATAGGTCATGCCAACGCCGCGCTCTGCTTGGAACAGCGCGTAGGTTGACAGCATGAGAATGGGAGCGCTCGCCACCAGCCATGGCCGATACCGTCCCAAACGGCTGCGCGTCGCGTCCATCATGCCGCCCAGCACTGGATCGATCAGCAGGTCAAGCACACGCACCGTCATGAACGCAGTGCCGACGGCGGCGACCGGCAGGGCCATGGCGTTGGCGTAAAATTCGGGCAGGAACACTGTAATGAGTGTCGCGAACGCCTGGATCGCGAGAGCCGTGGCGCAAAAGCCGGCAAGCCGTGACGCAGCCACAGTCTCAATTTTCTCGTGCATCATGTCATCCCATCCGATCGCAACTGGTAATACCACATCAAAAATGCTTAGCCAGCGGATTTTGAAATGCCGGCCTGTGGCGGGACGGCGCACAGCAACCGATGGGTTTGAGGCTAACGAAAAATTGCGGCCCGCGCGCTCAACCGAGCCACGGGCCGCTCTGATATCCTTCAACTCGGATCAAAGCGGGATCCTCAAGCGATCCCGCTTTGTGGCTCACCAATTAAAGCGAAGGGTCGCACCGAATTCACGCGGCGCTGTAATCGACGCCGTACGATAACCCGAATCGAACGGAATGGTGCCGAAGGACTCGAGGCCCGGCAGCGCACCCGTAGCGACCTGGGCATTGCCTTGCGACACGCGCTGCGCACGGGTCTGGTCGAGCAGGTTCTTCACGAACAGGTTCAACTCCCAGCGATCCTCGCCGCGAATACCCGCGAAAACGTCAATCTTGGTAAAGTCGCGGTAGGTGTAGTTGCTGTTTTGCGACGTGAAGCCCGGCCGGTAGGACAACAGGCCGCGGATGAACGGCGTCAGCGAACCCATGCCGAAGCGGACTTCACCATTGCTCGACAGGCTGAACTTGGGAACATCGGCGATGCGGTCGTTACGTGGGCAAACTGCGACCTGGTTGGTGCCGGGAACGCTGGGTGTGCCGATCGAGTCCGGAACGCCGTCGCCATTATAGTCATTACAATAGAGCAGCGCGTCGTCATAATGCGCGTCGGCATAGGTAGCGTTCACGTTGAAATCGACCCATTCGGACGGCTGGAAGCCCAACTGGACCTCGACGCCCTTGCTGATCGCGTCGCCGAAGGTCGGCAGCGGCGCAGTCGCCGTATCTACGTTGCCGGGGATACGCGACGAGTTGGTCGTGAGCGACGCCGCGAAATCCACATAATTTTTGAACTTCTGATAGAAAGCAGCGACATTCAGCGTCACCTTCCGATCAAACAAGCTGGATTTCAGACCGACTTCAAAACCGTCCGACGTTTCGTCAGGCGTCTGCAGATATTGCGGGTCCAACGGCGTCGAAACGCCCGTCGCTGCGACGCCAGGGCGGAACGATCGGCCATAGTTGGCATAAACATTCAGATCCGGATTGATCTTCCAGCTGATCGACGCACCGCCAGTGAGAGCGCTGGGCTTCACGACGCTGGTGTTGGTGCTGTCGAGGCCGATAGCAGGGATGATCAGCCGCTGCGAGCGGGTGGTCTTGCCCCAAGTCTGACGCAGACCGCCGGTGATGGTAACCCCATCGATAACCTCATAGCCCAGCAAGCCGGACACGGCATAGGATTCGCTCAGGATCGGCAGGATCACCGAGACGTCGACCGGGAACACGAATATCTGCGGCGGCACCGGACCCGGGCCGGTCATGCCGGGGAAGATGGTGCCAAACGGATCGGTGAAGAAGGCGTCGTTGCTCTGATTGACGCGGACATTGTTGAACTTGCCATAATCATAGTTCGCCGCGATGGCCCAGTTCAGCCGCGAATTGCTGGGCGACTGCAGGCGGACTTCAGCGGTCCAAAGGTCATAAGGAGTGTGGACGTGCTGGTTCAGCTGATAGCCGGGCACGGCATTGCCCTCATCCTGGTCTCGCTGCTGTTCGAGGCGGGTTTTCTGATAGCCGCCGTTGAATACTAGTTCGCCCCAGCCGAGATTATAGTTGGTGTTCAGCGTGATAAGATGCGTTTCATTGGTGAAGCGCAGCGCGCCTTCGCTGACCGCCAGACGGTCATCAAGATCCATCGCCGGGCCGCTGCGGAGCGGGAAGAAGGAGTTCGGGCTCGGTTGGTTGCCTGAGCCGAATACCGCGCGGAACGGCCGTGTGTCGGTCCAGAGATACTGATAAACGAGGTCCGCACGGACGTCGGATGACGGCTCCCACGCCAAAGAGAAGCGGCCGCTCATCGTTTCATTGTAGGACTGGCGCCCGTCGATATTCTTAACCTGGCCGGCACGGTTGCGGTCGTAGAGAAGCGCTCCGCGAACCGCCAGGCTGTCCTGGATGATCGGCACAGAGGCCGCGAGCTGGAAGTTGCGGGCGTGAAGATCGCTCACCGCCGCCTGAGCATAGCCGGTCGGCTTGCTGAGATCCGGGCGCGCCGAGCCGATGACGATGGAACCGGCCGGCGAGACCTTGCCGCGGAACAGGCCCTGGGGCCCACGTAGCACCTGAATCTGGCCGATGTCATAGATCGCGCTGAAGAAGGTGTTGGGATCTACGTCGATTTCGTTGAAATAGACCTGCACCGCATCGCTCGACCCGCTGTCCGGGTTGAACGAAATGCCCCGTAGTGTCGCGATGTTGCTGCGGCCGTCGCTATTTTCCAGCGTCAGACCGGGAACGACGTTCTGGATTTCCTTGACATCGAACAAATTGAGCTTGGCGACGTCCTGACCCGACACGACATCAACAGCCAGCGGCGTTTCCTGCAACGTTTCGGCGCGCCGCGTCGCGGTAACGACGATTTCCGCCGTCGGCGGCTCGATCGCGCTTTGCTCAGCCTGCTGCGCAGATGCACCGGTGGCGATAGCCAGCCCGCACGCGCAACCCAGCAGCGATATGATGTGACGGCCCCTTGAAACCTTCATAGTCCCCTCCTCTTCTGAGATAACTGACATTTGCCAGATATCGGATGCGCCGTTGCCTTAGAAGAATGGGCGGAGGCTCATAAGGGCCCATTCCACCATGCGGGACAACTATGCGCGCGAGATCGTCCTTACGGGCCCCCTCACCGATCAGCTTGTCAAAGGGGCCTATGAGCTTCGGCGCGTCTTTGACCGGGGCCCAGAATGGGGCAGTGTCAGCATCCCGGACAATGGCGTTGACGGACGGCTCCTGCGGTTCGACATCCTCGATGCTCCAGTCGTGGGGAAGATCTAACTTGCGCCAGTCGGAGTCATCAAAAGACGGTGCTGAAGCTCCATCGTCATCGCCGCGATAAAATGTCCATTCCGCATCGAAGGGCTGGTTTCGTGTTCCTGCAGCCAGACTTTCTCCAACCGGCGAAGCGTATCCTAGCCGAGATGTGGATAACGTGGCCGATGCCACTGCGAGTTGCACCTTCAGCCATTGCGGCCACAGGCATCGCCAAAGCGGTTCAAGCGATGAACATTCGCCGCATAACTGCCAGCTGATCAGCCAAGACATTCTCCGTCCAAATGGGTCGTCGATCCCCTTTGCTGCTGCTGCGGATCGTAATCCGCGCGTCTTACAACATGACCAAAGCAGAAGTAGACCGTATCGTTGCATTATTGGTTGGCAACACCTGTTTTTGGCTCGGGATCCCGATGAGTATTCTCGAACAACCTTCTAAAGCACAAAAGCCCTCAACAAGGAAAAAAGACCCGCCAGCCGGAAGGCTGGCGGGAGGTGGAGAGGCTTAGAATTTGAAAGTTCCCGAAAGGCCAAACTCCCGCGGATTGGTGAGGTTCACCGTTCGGTATCCGGAGTCGAAGATCACCCCAGCCCCGCCCAGCACATTGTCGCCAGTGATCGTCGCGTTGTTGAACGAGATATTGGTAATCTTGTTCTGGTTGAGGAGGTTGCGCACGAACGCCGACACCTCCCACTTATTCTCTTCACCGCGCACACCCACGAACAGGTTGATGAGTTCCCGGTGCGGAAAGCGGAACTGCTGCCTTTCCGAAAAGACGCTCGGACGATAGGTGATCAGACCGCGGATGAACGGCTGGACAGGCCCGGTTCCGAAACGGAATTCGCTGTTTGCGGTCAGGCTGAAGTCCGGAACGTCAGCAAGACGTGAGTCACGCTGGCAGTAGCTGACGTTGTTGACACCACCAAACGCCGGATTTGGAACGATCACTGACTGACCGGTAACTGGATCCACCGTGTTGCAAGGCAGCACAGCGTTATCATAATGCGCCTTTACGTAGGACGCACTGATCGAAGCATCCCAATTGTCCATAGGCCTGCCGGAAATTGTCGCTTCCACGCCCTTGACCGTGGCATCGCCATTATAATTGTAATCGGCATTCGTATCGACGGTGCCGTCCGGCGGCCCGACGAAGACGCCATCAGGAATGCCGTCACCGTTGAAGTCGATATTCGTGCCCTGGTCAGTCGCTATCCCGGTGAAGCGCGAAATGAAATTGTCGAACTTCTGATAGAAGGCTGCAATGTCGAGCGAGAGCCTGCGATCAAAGAAAGCTGTCTTTAAGCCAATTTCATAGGTGTTCGATCGTTCCGCTTTGCTGATCGCTAGATCCTGGCTGACATTCTGAGGGATTCCGACGCCGGCTGTGGGTGCACGGAAAGATCGGCCGTAAGCAGCATAGACCGTCAAGTCCGAGGTCGGTTCATATGTCAGTGTTGCCGATCCGGTAAACGGGTGCAACTTTTTCTCGAAATCGACGATCGGAAAAGTTCCTGCGCCCGGAATCGAGATAGTTGCAAACTGCTTTGAACTGATGACTGAATAGCGCCCGGCAGCTTCGAAAGTCAGTTGATCTGTTGGCTGAAGGCGAATGCTTCCGGCCAAGGAATAGGTCTCGGCGCTGACGGGTATAGAAATCAGCCCTGTCAGGGGGAAGATCGGCGCAACAGGTACCGGGACGCCCGGGACGCTGGGAATGTAGTCTAGCGGGCTATCCACGGTGACATTGCCGGTTTGCTTGGAGTAGGTCCCGCCGATCGACCAGTTGAAGAAACCATCATTGTTAGACAGCAGGCGAAGTTCAGCTGAGTCCACATTATAAGGCGAACGTGTAATCTGCGTCGGCGCGTAGCTGTGGATCGCATTGCCTGGGTCGGATTCGCCATATTGCGTGAGTTTAGTTTCCTGATGACCGCCGATAAAGTCGAGGGTCACAGGCCCAAAGTCATATTTCGCGTTTACGGTAACCAGATGACTGTTGTTGATGAAGCGGCTGCGCCCCTCAGCGAGCGTATAGCGGTCATCGAGCCCGACCGCCGGATTGCCGATGACCGGATTTCCCGGGCCGAAAACTTGAGGGTAAAGGCGATTATCAGCATTGAGATACTGATACATAACGTTGATGTCGAAACCTTCCACCGGCTGGAAGGCGACCGACAGGCGGGCGCTTTCCGTGCGGCTTCGCGAACGGTCCCAACGAACGATGTTGCGCACCTGGTTCAGACGGTTGCCATCCACCAGCATCGATGCGCGGATGGCGAGCTTGTCCGTAATGAGCGGCAGGGAGACCCCGCCCTGGACGTTGTAACCAGCATCCTCGGTCGCGGTGCCCTGCACATATCCCTCGATCGAACTCAGGTTCGGGCGACGCGTCCGGATGGTGATGGCGCCCGACGGCGCGGTACGGCCGCGAAGACCGCCCTGCGGCCCGCGCAGCACTTCGATCTGATCGATGTCGTAAATGGCCGTGAAGGCGGTTTGCGCGTCGATGGGAACTTCGTTGAAATAGAGGTCGACCGCAGGACCTGTGCCCTGGTCGGGATCAAAGGTCACGCCACGCAGCGTTGCCGAATTGGCGCGGCCATTGTCATTCCGAAGTTCAAGACCCGGAGCAAGCTGCTGCACATCCTTGACGTCAAAAATTTTCAGGCGCTCGATCTGCTCGCCCGTCGCGACATTGATGCTCATCGGAACATCCTGCAGAGCTTGTGCCCGGCGAGTGGCTGTCACGACTATCTCAGCGTTGGACTGATTAGCCCCTGTTGAGACATTTCCAGTCTCGGTTTGGCCCCAGGCGGGCAATGATAGTGCGCAAAAAGTACAAGTCGATAACAGTAGCATTTTACGGCGCAAATTCCTTTGCATCATCCTCTCCCATTTTACGTTCAAAGTTCATTCTTATTCAGCCGCACGCAGCTGTAACCACTCTTCAGCGTCACCCCAAAAGGAGCGGCTGTTCTTTATCCGAATTGTTAGCTGTCGCGCACAACCTTAGGATCGGCCAGGCCGTCTCGAGCATCGGCCCTAACTTTCGTGCCGCAACTTGACGCTTACGTCTGTTAGGGCGGACCGTGGTAGCGCTCTCTCGAGAATGGAAGCGTCATTGAGTAGCTGGCAGTCGATTCCCCCCTTTCGTGCGCGACGGTTGGACCTTACGCCAACGGAGCAGAAAGTAAACTCATCCGGAGCTTTTTTTCTGACTGTGCTATTTTTCTGACACACAAGCCGAGACAGAGGCGCAAGCATCTATATCTGACGTAGTGAGCACCTATGCATGGGCCGCCAGCACAAGAAAAAAGCCGGCTTTAAATGGGTTACGTCCCTGGGGTTCGTCTCGACGTTCACGCGGAATTTCGATTGCAAAGCCAGTACGCTTCAAAGCCGTCGAACCGTCTGAGGCCGAAATCCTATTCATGCTTCGTAAGTTTGCTGCTCTGACGAGCATTCAGGAGACCAAAGCAGAAGCCGAAGATACAGAGAATCGGCTTATCGACTTTTCACAGCAAAACTGCATTCGTGCCGCACGGCGTAGCGGCTGAAGGGCCATGCGGGGGCCGCAGAGTCAAAGGGCAGCGATCGGCTTCCAGCTGAGCGGAACGGCCGACGCTGTCGGTTCAACTACCGCTCCAAGGCATAGCGCTCGTCGAGTTGATCTGACCCGCGCTTCGATGAGCATGCCTGAAGCAGGCATGGCATTACCGGCGGCGAGAATAGGAGATGAAATCCAGGTCGCGTTGATAGAGTGATCGATAGAATGCGTTGCAAAGTGATGGCTGACCTTTAAGGCACGTAAGCTATCATTCGCTTTTAGTAAGGTTGCAGATTGGCAGGGGGTGGACCTATCCGCCCTGAAAGATGATAGAGACAGGTTCGAAATGAGAGCGATTGGATTCACAGAGAGCGGCAGCATCGACCGTGACGATGCCCTGCTCGACATCGAAGTTCCCGATCCTGTAGCCGGTCCTCGCGACCTTCTGGTCCGGGTCCACGCAGTGTCGGTCAACCCGGTGGATATTAAGGTGCGCGCCGCCGCCAAGCCGCGCGGTGGACAGCCGATGATCCTCGGCTTTGACGCGGCGGGCATTGTGGAAGCCGTCGGCCCTGAGGTCACCCTTTTCACTCCGGGAGACGAGGTCTATTACGCCGGAACCATCGTTCGGCCCGGGACAAATGCCGAATTGCACGCCGTCGATGAACGTATAGTGGGGCGTAAACCGTCGTCGCTTGGCTGGGCGGCGTCGGCAGCACTGCCGCTCACCGCGCTCACCGCCTGGGAAATCCTGTTCGATTGCCTGCGGGTTTCGCGCCACAAGGATGCCGGAAGATCGATCCTGATCGTCAACGGCGCAGGTGGCGTAGGCTCCATGCTCGTCCAATTGGCGCGGCAACTCACCAACCTTCAGGTCATCGCCACTGCATCGCGGCCCGACACGGTGCAATGGGCGGAGGGTTTGGGCGCCCATCACGTAATCGATCATCACAGGCCGCTTGATGAGGAACTGGCGAGGATCGGTGTACGCTGTGTCGATTATGTCGCCAGCCTGGCTGCCAGCGACAACAACCTGGCGCAAATTGCCAAGATCATCGCTCCACGAGGCGCTCTATGCCTGATCGATGATGTCCGGGCCTTTGACATTGTTCCACTGCGCCAGAAGTCGATTACCGTCGCGTGGGAAGGGGTATTCACACGCTCCATCTACAAGACCGATGACATGATCGAGCAGCACAACATCCTGAACGAGATTGCGCGTCTCGTCGATGAAGGCGTCCTGCGCAGTACATTGACCAAGGAATTGGGGCCGATCGATGCCGCGCACCTGAAAGCCGCGCACCGCCTGGTCGAAACCGGCCAAATGATAGGCAAGGTCGCGCTCGCCGGCTTCCCGTCGCTTAGTTAACCGTTTGACCTAATTCCTTCTTTTTCGGACCTAAGATGTGCTTAGGAAAAGCTAATTATTCTCCAGTCGAGTGAACCTCATGACCGACCTGTTTTCTCCCCTTTCCTTGTCCCATGGTCCGGCGATGAGGAACCGCTTCATGCTTGCGCCGATGACCAATCAACAAAGCCATCCGGACGGCCGCCTGTCGGACGAGGAATATAATTGGCTGACGAAGCGCGCCACCGGCGGTTTCGGGCTGGTCATGACCTGCGCATCGCATGTGCAGTCTGTCGGTCAGGGCTTTCCGGGCCAACTCGGTATCTTCGGTGACGAACATATCGAGGGCCTCACGAGGCTGGCCGCAGGAATCAAGGAGCGCGGGGCAATCTCATCCGTGCAGCTTCATCATGCAGGCTATCGCGCGCCCAAGGATCTGGTCGGCACGCCGGTCTGCCCCTCGGACAATCCCGAGACGGGTGCACGTGGCCTGACGCTGGATGAGGTAGAGACGCTCCGCGACGACTTCATCGCAGCAGCCGTGCGTGCCGAAAAGGCCGGTTTCGACGGCGTAGAAGTGCATGGAGCGCATGGCTATGTGCTGGCCGAGTTCCTGTCGCCAGAGGTGAACCAGCGCACCGACCGTTACGGCGGCAGCTCGGAGAACCGCTCGCGTTTGTTGTTCGAGATCATCGAGGGCATTCGTGCGCAGTGCCGCTCCGATTTTCAGATCGGCCTTCGTCTCTCACCCGAGCGTTATGAACAAAGCCTTGAGGAAATCATCGCGGTGGCTGGTGAGATAATGCGTCAGGACAAGATCGACTATCTCGACCTGTCGCTGTGGGACGTGACCAAGGAGCCGGAGGACGAACGCTTCAAGGGACGCACGTTGCTCAGTTGCTTTACCGATCTACCGCGGGGCAATGTTCGTTTGGGCGCAGCGGGCAAGGTGATGAGCGGCCCCGCAGCCGCCAGCGTGATCGAGGCCGGTTGCGACTTCGTGTCAATCGGCCGGGCGGCCATACTGCGCCACGACTTTCCGGAACGCGTACGCGATGATAGTGGCTATGACTCGCCACCGCTGCCAGTGACTGCCGAGCATCTACTCGACGAAGGCTTGGCCGAGGCGTTCATCGCCTACATGAACAGCTGGCCCGGCTTCGTCGCCGAAAGGGCCTGACCGGCGGCTGCTACCATTAGACCGCGCGCGGTCATGAGCACAGTCTCCTGACGGGGCCAGCACCGTTGTGAGGGCACTCGCCATCATCACTTGCCCACTCCCTGCCCTCCCGCCAGAAGGACGTCATTCCAGTCCTTGAACCGCGCTGGCGGAAATTCCACGTCGATCTGGCGGCCGGGCATCGCATAGGCTGCCATGGCTTTTGCTGCGCCGATCTCGCCCGCCATGTCATTGTCGGGAAAAAGTACGAGGCGGGTCACATAGGTCGGTATTGCGACCTGGTCCAGGCGCTCAGAGCCAAGTGCCGCCCACACGGGGATGTCGAACAGCATCATCGCTGAAAGCGCGGTTTCGACACCCTCAGAGAGGCCAAGTGTCTGACCAGACGGTGCCAGTACCACAGCACCCCGATGCGGTCGTCCGAGCATCATTCGGGGGTCGATCAGATCGCGCGCGCGGCGGGCGTCGTCGCGATCAAGAAATGTCCGCTGAATGGCGACAAAGCGGTCACCCTCGTGCACGGCCGCGATCATAGCCGGGCGGTAGTCCAGCCTCTCGCCGCCGCCGAGTGGCGTTCGAGCATGAAAGCGCAAAGCGGGCGGCAAGATCGCGATACGCCGGCGACGAAGATAGATTTCCGCAGGCGTGCCGCTCAATTGGCGCGCCGCGTCCCAGACATGCAGGGCACGCTGCCTACGCCATAGATCTGCCGTGAATGACGCAGGAGCCGGGCCGGCCTCCTCGATGCTATCGAGAGCCTTCCCGTCGAGCCTCAATATTTCGCGAATGACATCGCGTGTATCGCAACCGGCCCAGCATTTGTACAAGAGCGCACTGGTCCCGACCCGGATCGAAAGACTGGGCCTTCTGTCCGGATGGGCGGGACAACGGCACAGGCCTTTTCCGTGTCTCCAGTGGCCGCCCAGCTTGCGGACGAGGGACTCGCCGATCCTGTCAAGATGCGTGCTCATCTGAGGTGGTTCCTGATTGGTTGGACGTGTTCATGAGGTGTTTGCCACCGGCCTCTGACGCCGTGGGCAGCTAGCCATGCCATTGACACCGGCGGGTTGGGTCCGGGCCAATGACAAGAGCGCTTGGATTTACGGCATTTTCGATTATTAGTTGCCGCGTCCGTCCACAGGCGGGCCGAGGCGTCGAAACCTCGCACCAGTAGGGCCGGTCGAATGCTCCCTCGACCGGATGGCGGGCGCGTATGTCCAGGCCATCCGGCTAAAGGCGCTTGCGCTCGTCTGCTGGCGAGTTTCGAACATTCTCTAGCTGAGGTCCCTGCGGCAGGGCGGGACATTGGTGTCGCTACTTCATCATGCTTTGCCTTTTCTGGCAATGGTCACATCGGCATGTCGATCGACCCGGGGCGCAACAGTCTCTCCGGGGTCATGCGACTGCCGTCTTGATGCAGCCTTCATCAGTGTCGCATGCCGCAATGGGGTCGGTTCGTATCGAAGGGTGGCGCTTCAACAACCGTTGCTCGGGGTCATCGCTGCCCCAACGTTAGAATCGAAGTCACCGGTCCCTCCGCCTCCCGGGAGGATCGTACCGTCCGATGGGACGGATGGCGTAAAATCGTATCAGGCTCGGGCGGTCTGCATCATCTGGCGATGCGGCTCGAGGGTCTCCGTCTTGAACTGGAAGTGAGTGCCGTCGCGCCACATGCCGAACAGGATGACGGCGAGCTTGCGGGCAACCGCCACTTTCGCCTTGTTGAACCCGACCTTCTTCGCCAGCCTGACGCCCCAGTCCTTCAATGACGAAAAGGTCTTGGTCGCCGACAGCAGTACTGTTGCGGCATTGACCATGTGCGTACGGGTCAATCGGTTCCCCATCTTGCTGATCTTGCCATGGGTCAGGCTCTCGCCGGACTGGTACACGCGCGGCGTGAGCCCGAGATAGGCGGCGACATCGTCAGCCCGCCGGAAACGAGATGGTTCTTCGATTGCGGTGAAGAACGACAGGGCGGTGATGGCGCCGATGCCGGGCACTGCCATGAATCGCCGACATACCGGATTGGCGGCAGCGAGTGCCTCCAGTTCGGTCTCGATCCGCACGGCATCCGCCTGGAGCCGTTCGCACAGGTCGAGCACCGGTAGGATGCGCGGTCGCAGGTTGATGCCTTCGCGATCCTGGATGATCAGCAACTGCTCGACGACACGGTCGCGATAGGTAGCCGATGACTTGGCGCCAGGCTCGACCCGCCCACCATAGACGCGCAGCAGGCCGCGGATCATGTTCTCGTTGGCGAGGCGCTGCTGGACCAGCCGGTGGCGCATGATGAGCTGGGCGCGCACCTCGAAGCAGGCTGCGCTCTTCACGTATACCTCGGTCAGATAGTCGCGACCGGTGCGTGTGATCTCGGCAATGCCGCGAGCATCGTTGGTGTCGGTCTTGTTGCGCTTGAGGGACAGCACCCGGTGGACCTGCAACGCGTCCATCACGGCGACTTGGTAGCCCTGCTTGCGCAGCCCGCCGGCGAGATGCGCCGACATCGCGCCCGTCTCCATGCCGACGACCACCACATTAGAGGTGAAGTTCTTCGCCAAGTAGCGCCCGATCTCGGTCGGGTGCGTCTTCATCGAAACCTGGTGGACGACCTTGCCGTCTCGATCCAGCACGCACACCGATGTCGACTTGAGGCCGACATCAAGGCCGACCCAGACGCGGCCACATGCCGGGTCCACTTCCGCCGCCGCCCGGAACGCCAGGATCTCGGGGTTCGTGATCTTCTTTGTCATCGCTTCATCTCCCATCTATCGTGCAGCATCATCGTGCGCCCACTTGCAGGAGAGAAAAGACCTCAGCTAAACCACACCCGGTTCTCAGGGGCCGCACGCCTTGATCCTTCATGAGCAAGGCGTGCCGCCGGCTGAGAGTAGAGGAAATTCACATGGTCACAATCGAAGATGCTACCGCAAGACGATCAAGCGCGATCAAGCTGATGGAGCAGGCGCTGGTGGAATTAGACGCGATGGACGATGCTCTTGGGGCTATGCGTTTGCAGCATGCCATCGACGTTGTTCGCGGGGAGCAGGAGCCCGATCAGCAAGCGGACTAACTCCATGGCCGTCCGTGGAAGCCATGCTCTAAGCATAACCCCTTATTGATCGATTTGATCGATATGCCGAGCGATGCTGGCAAGCGCTTGGGCAAGCGCGCGCTCGCAGGCCGATATATCTTGATCGAGGCGCTTGGCAATTTCGTTGAGATCGAGGCCCCCAAATCGGTGCAGCATGAACACCTGTCGCTGCCTTTCCGGTAATGCCGCGATTGCTTCGACGTAGCGAGAACGGGCGAAATTCGGCAACGATGGCAGGATGAGGCTCCAATCGACCAGAAACTGGGCGTGAACCCAGACCCCCGCAGCCGTCGGCATGACATTTGTTTGTCCGACATCGACGCGCACGCCTGGTGGAATGTCCGCCAGTTGAACTGCCTCGGCCGTCGCAAGGCTAAGAGGAGTTGGCGCCTGCTGCTGCAGGAGGCGATCGATATTGTCGGCAAGCGCGGCATAGCGTCGTCGTTGCATCGGCCAGAAGCGCCCGAATGAAGGCTTGCGCAAGGCTGCGGCGATTTCCCGCAGAAGGGGCCCAAGGTGGATCGGGCTGCCGCCGAAGGCGATATTAGTCTCGCCTGGGTCGACGCCCTTGGAGGCGGTTTGATTGGAAGGTTTGGATGACATGACGAACTCCCGATTGAGGGTCCGCCATTTCCTCCCTCTCCCCTCCCCCAGACGTCAGGATGTCACAGGCCAGTGTCCGCTCTATCGGCGACCGCATCGAAAATTTCCACCAGGGCCGATCTCGCCATTTCAGTCAGGCGGATATAGATGCGCCTTCCATCGAGTGTATCCGCTTCACGGGATACCCAGCCCCGCTTCCGAAGAATTCTAATCGCACTTCGCGCGGTTGTGGGTGGCACATTGGCCGCGCTGGCAAGACTGGAGATCGCAATATTACGGCCTCGACATTCGGAGATGTAGAGGTCCAGCAGCATGTCCCAGGCGGGATCGGCACACAGGTCAAATCCGATATGCCTGCCGACGAGGTGGCGATTGGCAATCAGATTGAGGCATGTTTCGACCCGGCGTTCATGTCGCCGGCTGTCGTCGCTCCGCTCCACCTCATCACCGGCGATATGTGGCGGAACGATCAGCTAGGCAGGAAGGCTGAAAGCAAGCTGCAACGAGCTTAAACGCCAGGACCTCACCCATGCCGTAAATCCCCTTAACTGTCGCCGATACGGCGAAAATTTTATCTCCCAGTGGCCAGCGCATCCCTATTCACCCCATAGCAAAACTGTCACAAATATTTCACGCGGCCGCGCTTCCGCCCATTCCCTGAAAGGGGGTGATTGGATGCAGTTGCCCGCGAAAGGATGGGTCGCAGATGCTTACTTAGTTTTAGGCAACAGGGGACTTACCGATGCTCATGTCACCAAAAATGATCGAGTTCATGGACAGCTGCCGGGCCATCACGGACGAGACCGGCCTTCGCGATATGCTCGACCAAATGACAAGGGAACTTGGTTTCAATCAGTATGCATTACTCCATCACGTCGATCTGGTGCGGCCGCCCGCGCATTCGATCACATTGCTGGGTTATGAGGACAGCTGGATGGAGCGGATTTTGCGATACCGCTATTTTCACGACGATCCGATATTGGCTGCAAGCAATCGCCGGCTGACCGGCTTTGGTTGGCGGGAGGTGCCCGACATCATCCGTCTCAGCCGGCGTCAGCGCCGGATATTGCACGAAGCACGGGCGCACGGCCTGCGGGATGGCTTTACCGTACCGCTTCAGCTTGCGGGTGAATATCGTGGGACCTGCTCCTTCGCCAGCGACCATCCGATTGAACTCACCGCCGATCTTATCGGTAGCGCCCAACTGGTCGGGACATTCTGCTTCGAGGTCGCCCGCCGGATCACCAAGCAGGGCGGCGCATCGACCTCCCAAATACCCGTGCTCACGCAGCGCCAGCTTGACTGTCTCGTTTTCGTGGGCTCGGGCAAGACTAATTGGGAGATCGGAAAGATCCTTGGAGTTTCGGAGGATACCATCCACAAACATGTTTCAAGCGCGATGCGCAAATATGACGTGGGCAAAAGGACACTGCTCGTCGTGCGCGCTTTGTTCGATGGGCAACTGAGCTACAGGGACATGCTGCGGATGCATTAAAGCACCCCTGTTCAGGGAATAGCGCGGAATCACGATCCTTCACATCCTGCCAATCTCTTAAGCAGGAGGACGAAGATGCTGTCTTTTGAACAGGGTGTATCTGCGCGCGTGCCCGACGCGCTCATGGCCGACATGTATCGGGATCGCAAACGGGTTTTCATCGATCTGCTGGGCTGGGACTTACCGGTTTTGGACGGCAAGTTCGAGATAGACCAGTTTGATGGTCCCGATACTCTTTACCTCATCGTGGGGCAGCCGGATGGAACGCATCTGGGATCCATGCGATTGCTGCCCACCGACCGGCCCACGATCATCGGCGATTTCTTCGAGCATCTTTGCGATACCGAGGCGCCAAGGTCCGGTCAGGTCTGGGAGCTATCCCGTTTGTGCCTCAGTCCTCGAATTCGCGCGGCGGAGCGTCGCGGTGTCCGCAACCGGTTACTGACCTCCGCCGTTCAGTTCGCGTTGCGAAATGGCATAAGCGGCTATTGCTGCGTGACGCACGCTTGGTATCTCCCTGAGGTCATGGCCTATGGCTGGCAATGCAGGCCGCTAGGCCTTCCTCAGTTCGACCCGGGCGGAATGGTCGGCGCCTTAGAGATATCGATCAACGAGGAAACGCCCCGCCTGATGGCGGAGGCGGGAACCTGGGACGAGACGCCGGTTCAAACCTACGTCGATGCGGCGCTTGGCGAGGGGGGCGTTCAATGAAGCACGAACCCATTAGCAGTGCAGCACAGCCTCACATCGATATTTTGATGACGCAGGGCTATTGCGTCGTGGACAATGTCATACCCGCAGCACTTGTCCAGGGACTTGCCTCAGATCTTGGCGATTGCTTCGCAGCCACACAGCCGTCACAGGGTCCCTTTTACGGCGCTGACACGGTCCGGTTCGGCGGGCTGCTGGATCGCTCCCCCTTGTCCGCCCTGTTCGTACAACATCCTCTCATTGTCGAGATTGTCGAGGCGATCCTTGGGCCATGGTGCGACAATATTCAGCTCAATCTCACCCAGGCTATTGAGATACGTCCAGGTGCCGAGCAGCAGGTGCCCCATCGCGACCAGGACATGTGGCCTGTGAGCAGGATGTTGCCATGCGACCACGGAGCCGAATATCTGGTGAATGTCATGTGGCCTTTCACAGAGTATCGGCCGGAAAATGGCTCCACGCTACTATGGCCGGGAAGTCATCGGCGCCGCAGTGAAGATTTGATCGCTCCGGATCAGGCAACATCGCTGGAAATCGCACCCGGCTCTGCGCTCCTGTTCCTGGGGTCGACGCTACACTGTGGGGGCGCGAACCGGACCGCAGCGGCGCGCAGGGGAATGATCGTTAGCTATGCGTTGGGGTGGCTCAAGCCCTATGAAATCCAGACTCTCGTCTACCCGCCCGAAAAGGCGCGGCGCTTCACGCCCGATCTTGCGCGATTGGTCGGCTACCAGATCCATCGCCCCAATCTGGGAAATGTCGAGGGCCGGTGCCCATCCGAACTGTTGGGCGGTCTACAGCAAAACGGAGCCGTCGATGCTCTCGCTGCCGAGCAGATTGCCCTCATTGAGGCATTCCACGCTCAACGGCCAGCCTGCTAACGGCAAATCCGAGTGCTTCACCCTTCATTCGCTACCGACTGGGATGGGGCGCCGCGACAAATACCAGCGCTCGTCTCTCCAAAAAAGGGCACCGATGAGCACGTCAGGAAGTTCGTAACACGCCCGCCAAGGCGCTCAATGACCGGCTGAACGGCTAATAGGGGCGGCGTTCCCTGTATCAAACGCGGAACGCCACCCGTAAGCCATGGCGCTGATCTTCGCACCGAGCGCGTGACTATTGGGCCGCACGATCTATATCCAAGCCATGTACGACCTAGACACACTTTTTTCGCGGCTTGCGAGGTCGTCTTTCCGCTCCCGTTTCCGTCTGAACACGAAGGACGAAGCCTATCTTCGGGAACGCGGGATCGAAACGGTCCTTGTCCATGCCGCAGACTTCGTCGGGAAGCGGCTTGCCCCGGCAGCCCCAAAGAATGACGGCAAGCAGACGCCGATGCGCGGGCACCCTGTCTTCATAGCCCAGCATGCCACGGCGACCTGCTGCCGCGATTGTCTGTCCAAATGGCATGCTATTCCACCGGGGCAGGAACTGAGCGCTCAGCAGCAGACCTATGTCGTGGGCGTCATCGAACATTGGCTTCGCTCCAAATATGGACCATCCCAATAGCCGTTGCGTACCGCACAAAATATAGCTGTTCTCGGAACGTCAGGTTTTAAACGATGCCTTACTCGAAGCGACCGATCCACATTTTCAATGGAGTTCTTGCTTTTCCTTTGCCCGCAGCAACCGCTGCCCTTGTGTCGATGATTGCGCGGAAGGTCACCCTTCGTCCCGTCAGACCGATGATAAGGTCCAAGTCATGCACGACCGCGGCATTCCTTTTCAGTCGACGTCACTGAACCCCTGTGCGGCCATCAAAAGGGGCATCCCGCTTCGACGGCAACAGCAAAAGCTTCAAAGCTATGACCATCATCGCCGCCGTCACCACATGATGGCCTTGACGAGTTCGCCTTAAACTTCCTCGAAGCTATATTCTCGATTTGTTCGAAAATGGCCCGGAACCTAGCTGAGGTGAAATCTTCGCAAGTGAGACGTTACCACCCAAAACCGGTCTTGAAGCGAAACCAGATCGCGATATTTACATTTGAGGTCTTTGCGGGCAGATAGCAGCAACATTCTTTTGATATGGGTCCACAACATGGCAGACGACAATCAGACCGACCTTACCGCTCTTACTGTTCAGCTCGTGAGCGCATTTGTTTCCAACAACACTGTCGCGAGCGACAGCCTGGCGGACTTGATCAAGACGACCCGGGCGGCGCTTACTGTTGTGCCGACGCCTGCGGTCGAGGAACCGGCCGCCCCGATTTTTGCGCCCGCTGTGTCGGTACGCAAGAGCCTGTCCTCGCCCGAACACATCATCAGCCTGATCGACGGCAAACCTTACAAGACTTTGAAGCGTCATCTGGCCGCGAACAACCTCACGCCCGAACAGTATCGCGAGCGCTATAAGCTGCCGAAGACCTATCCGCTGGTGGCGCCAAGTTATTCGGACTCGCGCCGCGCTGTCGCGGAAAAGATCGGACTGGGCAGAAAGCCAGTCGTCGCTGCCAAGCCCGTCGAAGCTGCACCCGCTCTGGCAGTTGCATCAACTGCAGTGGCTGCGGCAACGACGAAGGCCCCTAAGAAAGCGGCTCCCGCTCCGGCGAAGAAGTCTGCAAAGGCAAATGTCTCGCCTGCTACCGGCGCCGCTCATCCTGCGGCTAAGGCACTGGAGGTCGCCGCAAAACCTACCATGGCCACTGGGAAAAAGACCGCAAAAACGAGAGATGCCCAGCCCAAGGCCACTCCCATGATTGCGAGCGGTGCGATCACCGCTGGTGCCGCGCCTGCCGCCGTGAAGAAGGAAGCGCGCAAGCGCCTGTCAATCGCTGCTCCGAAGGCTGAAAAGGTCGACGCAAAGGCCAAGGCCGCTCCCGCATCGAAACCGGCCAGATCCGCTACGAAGAAAGCAGAGCCGGCTTCTAAGGCAAGCGAACTCGCACCAGTGAAAGCCTGATACAGAGCGGGAGCGCGGCCTTCGGTCTCGCTCCCCTTGCCCGGATTTTTCGAAAGCTGCCGAGGGGCTATATGCCTCCGCAATGGTGCCCGCATCTTGGCCCATCGCTCATTGAGCACCCCCCTTTTCTGATTGATGGCGCTGATGGTCACCCAAGAGTGCGGTATACGAATGCCGCTTGCCTCCCCACGACGCGCATGGCTGAGAAGTCCTATCAATCCTGGCATTGGACGCGTCACTTAACCGCTCTGCAAGCATGACACGCGGCGTTTCGCAGGGTGACGACGTAGTAGCGCACCCCTCGTCCGTTCCAAGGCCAATGGTGAAATTTACCTCGACCGCGACAGCGGCGTCTATCGTCCGGGGAAACATCATTTGAGGCATATTCTGCCGCGGCAAGGACTGATGAAGATTGCAGTTTGCGCCTACGAAAAAAGCAAAAACCTTCCAGCGACATCGTCATCACCCTGGGTCATCCCATGATGGAACCCCGACGCATAGAGCCTATGAAGCAGATGATGTATCGGTAACAAAGGACGGCTATGCCCCCCATCCCTTGACACTGCCGCCCCGCTATGCAGACTGATGAAGCGAGATCGGACTGCCGGCGGCCACTCGTGAATTTTCTCGTCAGGCATCAATCACGCTCGTCCATGACGGCCGAGCGGCCGTACCGGATCAAAGCCCTGCGCTAATGGTGTAGAGCGAACGGCGGCACCAGCATGAGCGGACTGGTCCGGTTTTCCGGATGGTTCGTGTCGGCATGTAGCAGTATCTCATGTTCATCTCGCGCCTTTGCCCATTATTGGGCAGCGATGCAGTGCCTGGAAGGTGTCCAGGCAATGAATGACATTGTTCCAGACGGCCGTGGAGGCCGCGCGCCCATGCCGGCGGCCACAATCGAGGCGCTCTATCGGCATGAATCTAGGCGCCTCCTGCGCTTTTTCTCCCGTCGAACACGGCACGAAGCCGAGGCACAGGATCTCATGCACGACGCATTTCTTCGTTTGTCCCGCGCCAGTATCGAGGGAGACCCCCTCCCCTATTTGTTCAGGATCGCCAGGAATTTGCTCCTCAGCAGCATGCGGCGCGATGCCAGATGGAGGCGGCTTGTCAGCGACGTGCCAGTCGATGAAGGCAGCCTGTTTGCGTCGCCCGCAGAGCAGTCATTAAACCTTGAGGCTGAAGACGTGAAGCGACAATATCAAAGGGTTATTGACCAACTGCCTGAGAAAACCAGACGCATCTACCTAATGCATCGCTTGGGCGGGCGAACCTATATCGAGATAGCGCAAGAGATGGATCTGAGCGTCAAGGCGATCGAGTATCACATATCAGCGGCGTTGAAGGCGCTTGTGAGGGGAGTGGATCAGGCATGACCGACGAGAGACCGGATCCGATCGCGCCCCTGGGCAATCAGCTTTATGACGATGCGGCAGATTGGTTCGCAAAAATGCGCGGCCCTGATGCAAAATCGCATGAGCCCTATTTCAAGGCCTGGCTAGCCCGCGGCGCATTGCACCGGGCGGCCTATAACAAGGTATCGGAGATTTTCACCGACAGTGGGAGAGTGGATGATCCTGATAGACACTGCGCGAATGAAAAGCCCCGATTGCGCCCGGGCAAGCGCGGGCTCGCCATGATCGCTCTGTTCATTGCCATGGGTACAATCTCGGCCAAGCTGATGTTCCATACAGCGCTCGATCGCCAGGAGTCCGGGCGGTTGCAGCATGCATCACTCGATCATTTCACCGTTGCGAGCGCCATCGGCGAGATACGCAGCGTAGCTCTCCCCGATGGATCGTCTATCCTCCTCGATACGAACAGCGAGGTGCAGGTATCGTTCACCGCAACAGACCGGCGACTGAGACTTGTGCGCGGTCGTGCCCGATTTAAGGTTGCTCATGAACAACGGCCCTTCAACGTAGCCGCCGGCGCGGGAACGGTAACGGCGCGCGGCACGATCTTCGACGTGCGTCTCGCCGAAGGTGGGAAAGTATCGGTAGCTCTGCTCCGGGGCGCGGTCGATGTCACCGTGGCCAGTTCTGGAGTCATTTCACGTCAACGATTGCGCCCGGGCGAACAGACAGCCTTTGCCCCTCGCCTGGAAGCCCCTCGACCCATCGCCGACCACGAACCAAATTTGTGGACACAGGCGAAAGGCGAGTTTCATGATGAGCCGCTGATCGACGTTGTGACCGAGGCCAACCGCTACGCCGATCTGCCCATCGAGATCGGCGATGTCGAGACAGAGCGGTTGCGCGTTTCTGGGATATTCTCGCTGAAGAACACCAAGGCTTTAAGTATCAAGCTTGCCGCTCTTTTTAACCTGGAGCGAGAGGTGGGCAAGGAGCGGATCATCTTGCGACGTCGGCAGGACCAAAAAAGATTTCGTCCATGATTAGGGGGAGCCCTCACTGAGGCGTGAAAGCCCGATGAGCCCGGCAAAATGAACAAGCCGGGCCGAAGGGGGCTTTATGAGTATTACCCGCAAACTCCTGCCGACTCTCCTCGCCTCGGTAAGCGTCAATACAGCGGCATTTCCCATCATCGCGTCGGCGCAGCAGGATATCGTCGCCGATTTTGACATTCCGTCGCAGTCCATGGGAACGACCCTGCGGACCATTGCCCAGGCCAGCGGCCTGGAGGTCCTCTATGATGCGCAGGAAATCGGAGATTTGGTGGCTCCTGCCATCAAGGGGCGCATGACCGGGCCGCAGGCTCTTGCCGTTCTGGAGCAGACATCTCCGCTTCAGATTGAATATGCGCAAGGCAGTGCTGTCGTTCACAAGCGCGCCCACGCTGTAGCCGCAGCCCCGAGTGACGGCCAATCAGAGGCCATCATTGTCACGGGTACGCGCATCGCCGGTGCTGAGCCGTCCGCATCCCTCATCACGCTTTCCAAAGAGGCGATGCGCGATGCCGGCCAATATCAGTTGGGCGACGTCGTGCGCTCAGTGCCGCAGAATTTCAACGGTGGCCAGAATCCCGGCGTGCTTGCGGGTAGTCCGACCGCGGCCGACCTGAACGTGAATTCCGCGACCGGCGTAAATTTACGGGGTCTCGGAGCGGATGCGACCTTGACGCTGCTCAATGGAAAGCGATTGGCCTATGATAGCGGGATCGAGTCCATCGACATTTCCGCCATCCCCATGGCAGCTGTCGAGCGGGTGGAAATCCTGACCGAGGGCGCATCCGCTATCTATGGTTCAGATGCCGTCGCGGGCGTCGTGAACGTCATCCTGCAACGCGATTTCGAAGGGCTCGATCTATCGGCGCGGCTTGGAGCGGCGACGGATGGAGGAGATGTCGAACAGCAATATTCCGCTGTCACTGGCGGTCGATGGAACAATGGCGGTTTTCTCATTGCCGCGGAGACGGGTCGAAACACGTCGATCAAGGCCGGCGAACGAAGCTATGGAAGCAATCTTAATCACAGCACCACTCTGCTTCCTGAGCAGAAACATCATGCCATTGCGCTCACCGGACATCAGCAGGTCAGCAAGGATCTGACCTTCGATCTCGATGCACTGTACAACCACCGCACCTCCTTTTTTGCGACCGCCCTCACGCCGACGGCGGATTATCGCCAGTCAGGTTTTCCGACGTCGTCCCGCCTCTCATCGTTCGTGATTACGCCGCGCCTTGCATGGGATTTTGCGAAAAGCTGGTCGGTCTCGCTGACCGGGACCTATGGCGAAGACAAGAGTAGTGTCGCGACGGGCTATAATGCCGGCGGCGTGCGCGTGAGCACCAGTGAGGCGCGATACGCCAACTCGATCCTGCTTGGAGAACTGAACCTGGCGGGAAGTCTGTTCAAACTCCCCGGCGGCGAGGCGAAGATCGCGGCGGGTGGAGGATTTCGCCACAACGGCCTTAACTCCCGGCTTCGGACAGTCACACCGACCGCGATCCTTCCCGGAACGACGTTCGATGAGACTCGAAAATCGACCTATGTTTTCGCAGAAGCCAATCTTCCTATCGTCTCACCCGACAATGATGTGCCGGGGATCCATCGTCTGACGCTGACGGGCGCACTGAGGCATGAGCGCTATCGGGCAATTGGAAATGTGACCACGCCAAAGCTTGGTCTGGTTTACGCTCCCGTCGGCGATGTGACTTTCCGGGCCAGTTGGGGGAAATCCTTCAAGGCCCCGACTTTTCGCCAGCTCTATCTGATCCAACGCGGCCAAATCGATCTGCCGAGCTTTTATGGCGCAACAGGCTCGGCAGGCGATACGGTCCTGCAATTGACTGGCGGCAATCTCGATCTCGATCCTGAGAAGGCGGAAACTTGGTCGACAGGTGTCACCGTCAAACCGCATTTCATTCCGGGGCTCAAAGTCGAGCTCAGCTATTTCCATACCGATTACAAAGATCGGGTGGTCACCCCGATTGCAAGCCGCGTGGGTGCGCTGTCGAACCCCTTGTACAGTTCGATCATCACCAGCGATCCGACAATCGCGCAGGTCGAAAGTGCGCTCGCACTGGCGACTGGCGGCTTGCTCAATAATTCCGGCCGGCCGTTCGATCCTGCAAGCGTTGCCTATATTATCGACAATAGAAGCAGGAACGTCGCGCGGCAGGAAATCCAGGGTGTCGATCTCGCCTTGGAATATCATCTCAAGACCAGGGATATTGGCGATCTTCAGTTTTCAGCTTCGATGTCCTACCTCAAGAGCCGCCAACAGCTCTTGCCGGGCCAGGCCCCAGAGCAGCTCGCCGGCACGGTGTTCCGTCCGCCCAGTTGGCGCGCTCGCGCTGGTGTAGCCTGGCAAATCAGCGAGCTGATGTTCGCAGGTTATGTGAATTACACCGACAGCCTTGAAGACCGGCGCTTTGGCGCCGTTGCAACGGTCGCTTCCATGACCACGGTCGACACCAATATCCGCTATGAGCCGCACTCGACCACTCTGCCCGGCATCAGCTTTGCGCTGTCGGTCCTCAACATCTTCAATGCCAAGCCCGACCGCATCAGAACATCGAGCGCCTTTGTCCCAGCCTTTGATTCGACCAACTATTCCGCCATCGGCCGCTATGTCGGCTTTACCGTGGAGAAAAGCTGGTGACCGGCCTCCTTCTCGCGCTCGCCGCCTCGGTAATTTCCGCACCGGCGCAGCCCTCTTGCGCTGATGTTCCCCAAAGCAAAGTTTCGGCCGCCGTCAGCCGGTTGATGACCCCAGACGACCTTGCCCGTCTGCGCGATTTCGGTGAGCCAACCGACTCGCAATCGGATGTTGGCTTAAGTGTTTCGCCTGACGGTGGGCAAGTTGCCTTCCAGATCCGTCAAGCGGACCCTGTCAGCAACAGCTACTGCCTTTCCATGATCGTGATGCCCATAGACGGGCATGGAGAGGCCCGCATTGTCGATCGCGGCGGCGAGTTGATCCTCCGGCAGGATCCGCAATGGGACCTTGGGCCCTACCCTTCGGGCAACGCCAAGGCCATAAAACCTGCCTGGTCGTCCGACGGACGGTCGCTGGCGTACCTCAAGCAGGTAGACGGCCAGGTGCAGGCCTGGGTTGCTGACGCGGGGGGCGGAGGATCGCGCGCCGTCACCACCGGTCCTGCCAATGTGGTCGCGCTGAAATGGGTGAAGGACGCGCGCGTAATTGACGTGACGTTCGAGGATCTGACTGCTCTCAAACAAGCCGATGCCCAGGAAGCACGCCGGGGCTATCATCTCGACGATCGCTTTGTTCCGATCACGAGAGATCGTCCATTTTTCGTAGCGCCCCTTCCCCAGCGTAATGAAGCCATCCCGGTCAGTCCATTCCCGACATCTTCTTTCACAAAGTCAGAGGACGTCGGGACAGCGCCAACGCCCCCTCCGCATTGGCTGGCCTTTGTCATTGTTGATCAGGGCGCGGCCGTGTCGATTGAGGAGCTTGCCCGGAAGGCGGGAATAACGAGAAGCTGCCCGGATGCCGCCTGCAGCGGACGAATTCTCGCAGCATGGCAGGCTGCCGACCGCCAATCTCTTCTATTCCTCCGGCGTGTGGGCCGCGCCAATGGCGACATGGCGCTGTATCAATGGCGGCTCGACAAGGGCAAGGTGATCGAGCGTTTCCGAACCGCTGGTCTTCTCCTGGGCTGCGAGCCTGCTCAAGATATGCTGGTCTGCGCACAGGAGGAAGCGACCGTCCCGAGGAGGATCATCAGGCTCAATCCGCAAACAGGTGCGACAAGCCTGGTCTTCGATCCGAACCCCGAATTCAAACAGTTCCGTTTGGGGCCGGTTCGCCGGCTATTCTGGAGCAATGATCGCGGCATCGAAACCTATGGCGATCTTGTCCTTCCGCCCGAAAGCCGGAAAGGCGGGAAGCTTCCACTGATCGTCACAACCTATCGCAGCCGCGGGTTTCTTCGCGGGGGCACCGGAGATGAATATCCGATCCAACCTCTGGCGGCACGGGGCTATGCGGTTCTGAGCTTCGATGAACCCCGACACATTGCATCATTTGTAAAGACAAGCTCGCAGGCGGAATATAATGCGATCAACCGGAAAAACTGGGCGAACCGGCGCAGCATCCAGTCCTCCCTGGAAGCGGGCATCGCGACGGTCGAGCGGCTCGGCCTGACCGATCCGACACGGAGGGCCATCACGGG
Organism: Sphingobium sp. EP60837; assembly: GCF_001658005.1. Lineage (NCBI taxonomy): Bacteria > Pseudomonadati > Pseudomonadota > Alphaproteobacteria > Sphingomonadales > Sphingobiaceae > Sphingobium > Sphingobium sp. EP60837. The sequence goes on from NZ_CP015987.1 coordinate 145,135, forward strand.
CCTGAGCGAAGGAGCGTCCATCCTGTGGTTCTCGCTCATCAACAGCAATCTCTTTGCCGCAGCATCCGTGAGTCACTGTTGTGAAGAACCCATCAGTTCGATGGCCCTGTTGGGAGAACGCGGCGCAAAGGGCTTCGAGGCAGGTGGCTACCCGCTCCTGTCGGACAATGATCAGCCCTTCTGGGCCAATATGTCGGTTTCCCGCAATGCAGCGAAGATTTCCACGCCCATTTTGTTCAATCTTGCCGACGCCGAATATCTGCATTCCCTGGTATCGATCCGGGCATTGCGTTTTTTTGGTCAACCGGTCGACGCCTATGTCTTCCCGGACGAGCAGCATATCAAGTGGCAAGCTGCCCACCGCCTCGCCGTTTATGAGCGCAATATCGCCTGGTTCGACTTCTGGCTGAAGGGCATCGTGCCACGGGATGCAGAGACCGCAAAGCGATGGACGCTGCTGCGCGACAGGAAGCCCATGGCCGAGAACAAGGCGGGCTGACGGGGCATGACAATCTAACGAAGGCTAGACCAATGCCGACACCAGGCGTCGGTGTCGGCGAGTTGAAGCAGTCTTAGACTGCGCGGTCCGCTTTGCTGCATGACATTGTCCAAAGCATTGGAAACCGCTGCCACATCGATCACCTGTTGCTCGGCGAGGACCCCGCCGAGCAACATTTCCCGCATCTGCGAACGATATTTCGACAGGAGTTGTGAAGAGAAATTGGTTGGGCCGGATTTTGCCTTTCGGTTTAAAATCGCTGGCGGCAGGTCTGACGAAAAGGCTTCACGCGCGACCGCGCGATTGCGCCCGCCACGCACCCAAGCCCAGGTCGGAATGCGAAGACAGGCTTCGACGATCGGCTGCGCGATCAGGGGATTGAGCATCGGCGGGCCGTCAGCATCGAATGGACTTTCGATACTCTCCTGGACGCGGAGCAGCATCCCTACATGGAATGCCTTTCCCGGGGGCGTACCCTTTGGGCAATCGAGCCAGCTATGGCTCGGAAGTCGAACCTTTTCGGCCTGAGCCAGCAAATCCGTATTGATCGCCCAATCATGCCGTGCCGGCCGCCGGAAGCGCTTCCAGATGCTTTTGAGACCTTCACCGAGAGAGCAGCCTGTCAGTTCACCTATATTCTCAAACGTTGCCAGGGTGGCGAGCAGCGACCGGCGGGCGTTTAGGCTGTCGATCACCGCGTTCATCGACTGGGTGGAGCAGAAAACCTGGTCCCCACCGCTTCCATTCACCAGCACATCGGCGTCCATCTCTCTGACAAGGGGGGCGGCGAGCTTGCCCATCGCCTGGAAGAGAGGCCGCCTCTTGGGCCGGGGGAGATGAGGGGCCACGCAGGTCGTGAAGTCCACCAGGGAAGGATCAAGAAACTGCTCTTCCAGAGGATAGTTGAAGGAACTGGCAACGATCCGCGCGAAACCGCGCTCGTCTCCAGACAGATCAGCAGTGTAGGTATTCAGGCAATGAGCGGCGCGGCCGGCGGCCTTCAATGCAGCGAGAACGACTGAAGAATCGAGTCCTCCCGACATGAAGACCAGCGGGCGCTCATAGGCAGCGCAAAGCGACGCGACCGTATCGCACACCACCTCTCTGACGCTATCGGCCGCCCGCGCATTCCCCGGCTCACGGGGATCAGGGCAGTGATCCCAGGGGGACCAGAAGGGACGCTCGACCAGCTGGGTGACCAGTCCCGTCAGCGCCATCCCCGGCCGCAAATCGAAAATGCCCGAAAGGCAGGTTTCTTCCGCATAATAGCCGTCCGAGGCTATGAGGTCGCGGACCCGGTCGCTGGCGATCGTGAAGCGATTGCCGAGCAGCTTGACATCGTTGCTGATACGAAGGCCGCTCGGCACAGCCTTGTAATAGGCAGAGAGTGCTCCAGAAGGGTCGCGGGCCACCAATGGACCGTCGCCATTTGCACTATCACACACGAGCACATAGGAGCCCCAGAAATGGGTGCTGATTGCCTCAAGCATTTCCGTCCGCCCGGTCGCCTCCCAATTCAGAAGGCTATCCAGCGCCCTTTCGCGGCCCTTGCGAGGAAAGAAGGCGCCCATAATCACACCCACACCTCCGGGCAGAAGCGTGAAGGGCAGACCAGGCGAAATGCCAATCGCCACTCGATCGCTTGTGTAGACCGTCAGCAGCCCGGCCTCCGCGATCCGACCTTGCGCGCCAGGCGACCTATCCGCCACTACAAGATAGCGCTCTGCCATCATGACGCGAATACCGGGGTAAACTGAGCGACATGCTCATGATGGTCGTCCAGTACGGTGACGCCGCGCTGAAGCCAGCAATGCGCCTGGAAAGGCAGGAGACGAACTCCGAAAACGAGCGCCGCGCCATAGCCGCAGCGTTGCATCTGGCGTCGGATCAACAAGGATTGCGATAGGCATTGATCCTTCGCCCCGAATATCCGGCCTGCGGCGTGAACCGCCTCGACAATCTGGGCGATATCGTCTGCTCCCCGTTCGCTCCGTTCGTAAAGGAGATTGCTCAGATCTTGTGTGAGCAAGCGCGGGAGCCCTTTCTTGGCCAGTACCCGTTTTACATATACACGATCGAACAGGGCGACCGGCGACCGAACAGCCCTGGTGTACCGCGCCGCGCGGGTCGCGAGCGATCGCTCAGCCACCGGCACGCGGACGGCGCGAATATCGTTATCGCCGACCGCATCGCAAATAATCCGATCCGCAATAAGGCTCTTAATATGGTGCTGATCAATATTTTGCCCTTGGGCCAGCGCCAGAAAAGCCTCATTGAGTTTTGGCGACAGACAAAAATAGCGGTCGCTGGCGATTGCCAGGAAAATCGCCTGGTTTGCGCCGACGCCGTATGAGAGACCATCCGCTAAGACAAATCCCACCGCACCCTCCTTGCCAAGAAAAGGGGCACGCGGCTGCGTGCCCCTTCCCCTTCACTCGTCGGCGAGGCCCATGCTCGTCAGCGCCTGGTTGGTGAGAATGTCCTCCTGGACACCGAAAGGACCCCGGGTCAGTTCGGTAACCGAACCCAGTTCGATGATGTCGGACTGGCCGACCGTTTCGTCGTCACGCATCGTTTCACTCCTCATAACAGCCGCAATGGTGCGGCCATCAAAAGGTAGTTCAGCGACGGATATATATCGCAGCTTATAAAGCGCCGATCCGGCGCAAGCGACCGAAAGTTCTTTTGGAATTCGTCACTAACGCCCGAGATTTCCAGTCTGAATAAGATCATCACTCGATAAAAAAATGCTCGACGATCGTGCGGGCACAGCGACGATGATGGGCCAGAAGTTGTCGCCGAAGACGCACACGATCGTGCTGCTGCGCAAGATTATGAATGGTAACGCATTCCAGCAGCGCCCTTCTGCTGCCGCGGCATTGATATGTGCGAATCCATCTCAGGCGTTCATTCGCCTGTTCGCCCCAGGCTAGGATGGCCTTGTTGTTGGAGGCGACGAAGAGAGTGATGAGAATTTTTTCGAGAAGCTGCACGGCTTCTTCAGCAGTGGGCTCTGCCGCGAGCGGCTGATCGTCCACCCTCATTGCCGGCGACCCGCTCCAGCGTTGCAAACACACCACCAGCAGCTTCTGGCTAAGGTCAAGAATATCGAGCAACATATCCCGGCTGCTCAGCTTCACATGAAAGCCCTCGACCGTCATCTCGACGAGACCTTCGCCTACCAGGCGATAGATCGCCTCGCGCACGGGCGTAATGCTCGCCTCATACCGGCCGGCAATCTTCGTCGCCGTCAGCTTGGCGCCAGATGTAAAGTGGCCGCCGAGAATGTCGGCCTTCATTGTCCGGTAGATGCGATCATGCGTGATCGGCTCGGGTGCGGGCATTGATGACTTACGCACCTTCGGGCAGCTGCGGCGACCACCAGCGCGGCGTTAGCTTCTGCTTCATCCGCGTAAGATTTCGCCTCGCGATGAGGTCGATGCATTCGCGCTCGATATCGTGGTAATCGCCGTATGTCAGTTCGCGAGGAAACTCCATCTGGTGCCCACGGAATAGAAACGGCAAAAATATATAGCCTGTCGTAAGCTGGAGATGTTCAGCGCAGACGACGTGAAAATCGAGGCGGGAACTTGGATTTCCAGATTCGATTTCCTGCAGCCAACGTCGGCTGATGCCAATCTCACGCGCGAACTGCGCCTGCGTGATCCCGTTTCGTCTACGCGCCTGTTCGATGCGGCTTCCGGACAACTCCTTCACGAAGTTGAGAAGCGGACTATTCGCTAGCGCAGTCGCCTTGTCTGGTGACATGTGCCCCCTTCTTTGGAGAATGAGCCGCCATGGAATCCCTGTGATCGGACCATAAGCAGCGCTCGCAGTACCGCAACATAAAGTGTCGCCGATCCGGCGAGTCTTCGTCCGGCGAAATCAAGGACTTCGCCCCTGCGCACGACCACTGCCCGGCCAACCTAAATGCGCCGTGCAAAGTAGCGCCGCCCAACAATCGATGCGCCCGTTGAGGAAATATGATCGAGATTTGCGCACTGTAGTGCGCATTGGGCAGCAAAATGCGCTTTGCGCACTCAAATGCTCCCGTGGTTGCCGCGATGGTTCCGTTCGGCCATCCACCTCTCATCGAGACAAGATGCGAAGCGCAAATGCCTTGTGACCACCTTAGTGTCGAACATGAGGCAGAATGGAGCTTCGCCCCAAATGTGGGAGTTCGCGATGATAGTTGCCTTTACCTCTCTGGTTGCGACCAGCCTTGCGGTCCATGCGGCCACACTCTCCCGGCCAGAAGGGCATAGCGACGATGGGCTTCCAATCTCTGCTACGCCACGCCAGCATGTCGTTGCCGAAGGCGGTGACTTTTCCATCCGAGAAGCCTCTCGCGCTCCTGGCGTGCAACAGCCTGACCAGCGGCTGACTTTCAAGCTCGGCGCCCATGTCGCCCTGCCACTCCCGGCCGGCTCGTCCGCATCGAGGACGGAGGCGGCGCATGAAGTGCACTAAGCCCCTCTTCGGCCTGGTCCTGCTTGGGTCGTTTGCGGCTGTCGGGACCGCCTTCTCCCAGGAACCATCAACCCGGTCGCTCTCGAAGGCAGCAGCGCTGGCGCAGGAGCAGCTCAAACAGACCTTCACCAACTTGTCCTTCGAGGATTTTGGTCCCTCGCCGATCAAGGGGCCAATTTATCAGGCCAATGCCGGCGGCCGGATGGTCTATTATGCGCCTGAGAGCGAGCATATCCTCTTTGCCGCCATCTATGATCGCAGCGGCGTCAATGTGACGGCGCTCGCGCAGGATGCCGCAGCCCGCAAGCGAATGGCCGGTGTCGATCGGTCGAAGGCCCTCATATTGGGACCGCCCGGCGCACCCGAGGTTATCGAGTTCACCGATCCCGACTGTCCCTATTGTCGGACCCTGGATCGTTTCTGGGCAACCAAGGCGGCTGAGGGAAAGCCCGTGCGAAGGGTGATTTTCTTCGTCAGCGGCATCCATCCCACCGCCGCTTCCAAGGCCGAACATATCTTCTGCGCCAAGGACAAGGCGGCGACGTTCCGGGCCATCTATAGCGGTGCGGCGCCAACCAGGCTTGACCAATGCCCGGAGGGCCATGCCCACCTTGCCGCGCACGACGCCGCAGTCAAGGCAGTCGGTCTCTCCGGCACGCCCACGCTCATCCTTGGCGGCAAACTCCTCTCGGGCTTCCAGCAAGCAGAGATCGAGGCCTGGCTCAGCCAAAAACAGGGCATAGCCAGTGCTGGCAAATAGCTCGGCCGGCCAAGTCCGGCGTCACGCAAGAATTTTGGCGGCCATCTCGGCCGGGCCGGCGGCAGTTTACGGGCATGCCGACCCAACCACGACATGGACCGAAATGCCGATGGCGCAGCCTCTGATGGGCTGTCCAGCAACGTCATCGGCCGACAGCGATTTCGATCGAGGCCGGCAGGCAGATGAGGGACGGCCCGGTTCAAAGGAGGTAAGTACATGAATATGCGATTGGGAAAGCGGTTCGCGTCGGCCGCCGACTATGGTGTGGCCCTCCTGCTGCTGGCCGTTATCGGCAGCGCGGCCCATGCCTTCTCGGCGCCGGCACAGGGCGACCTTGGCTACGATATTTACGACATCGTGGTGAACCAGGGCGTGAAGGGTCCGTTGGGCTTTGTGGGAGGGGTCGCGGCCTTTCTCTTCGGGGTCTCGCGCCTCTTCTCCAACATCATGATCGGCATCCCGACGATCGTGGCGGCGGTCTGCCTCATCAAGGCGGATTCGATCCTCCAGACCTTCGGCATGACCATCTGACACCCGTCTGACGAGGCCGACGCGGACAAGCCGTCCGCGCCGGCAAAACCAACCGGAGCCGATGGTCGGTTCCCGGACCGATGCCCTGCGGGGTGTCGGGAAGCAGGAGGAGAAGGGACATGGACGAGCGTCTCCCCCAATATCTTCACCGCCCCGTCCAGATCCTCTGGTTCGGCTCCGATGAATTCATATTGGTCATGGCCACCATCTTTGTCGCGGTCATCGTGGGCGGAGTGATCGGCTGGTCGCTCCTCTGTTCCCTTCTCCTTTTCATCCCCTGGAAGCGGACTAAGCCCAGGGGTTTCATTCCCCATCTCGCCTGGCGCTGGGGCCTCCTGCGCTTCGCTTATTATCCGGGTCCGACCCAGACCCGCTTCTTCGAATGAGGGAGCCCAAACCCATGGTCTTTTCCAGACAGAAAGCTGCGAAAGCCGCTGACCCGCTCGCAGGCAAACCGTCGAGCTGGGGCATCCACCGCTATTTGCAGGGCTCCTCCAATCTCTTCGAAGAGAACCGGCTCCTCAAATTCGCGGTGGTGGGCCTGTTCGGCGTAACCAGCGTCCTGGGGATCGTCATCTACTCCTCGAACCAGAACCAGCGAACGATCGTCATCCCCTTCGGAGCGTCGGGTGACCTTTATGTAACGGGCAACAAGCCGTCTGCCGCCTATTTGCGCACCATCACCCGCAACATCGTGGCCCTGTCCGGCACATATTCGGCCTATTCCGCCGATCGCCAATTCCAGGAGCTGCTGACTCTCGCCCACCCGTCGGCCTATAATGCTCTGCGCGACAGTCTGAACGGCATATTAGACGAGCTAGCCGACAATCCGACGCTTTCGATCGCCACTTACATCCGGGCCGATCAGCCGGTCGTCTATACCGACCGCGACATCCAGGTTCCCGTCGAGAAGGTCCGCGTCATTGGCGGCGTTATCCGAAAATTCCGGGGCACGCTGCACATCCGCTTCGCCCTCGACAATGGCCGCTTCTGGCTGACTGCTCTAACCGAGGAAAATTTCAATGCTGAACGCTGAAGCCATCGGCGCGCTCGCCGTCGTTCTCGGGCTCTCGGGCATGCATATGGTCGCTTCGGCCCAGTCGCAGCCTCTCGCTGCCCTCCCCGATCAGACCAGCATGCTGCGCCTTTCGAACCGCGATATTAATCATCTGGTCTGCGTGGGCGGCGAGATCGAGGACGTCAAATTCTCCGCGGAGAAAGCCATCGCTGTCGAGCGGGCTGGCGCCGACGCCTGGATCAAATTTCTCGTCAAGGAAAGCGACGATTTGGGCCAGGTCACGCGCAGCTATGTGACCACACCGTCGGAATTCTTCGTCTCCTGTAATGGCGCCATCTATCCGCTCTACGCCGAGCCAGCAGATATCCCGGCGCAGACCGTGACGCTGGTTCCTGGCGCTCACCAGCGCGCGCAGGCGAACATGGAGCTGCTGGGGCCGCTGGTCGAAGAGGAACGCGCGGTATCGATCACCCTTTCCCTGCTCCAGGATCGCTTACCGGCCAGTTTCGCCGAGACAGCGCCGCGGGCCGGGCCGATCGCGATCACCACTCTTCCCGACCTCACCATCACCGAGCGCAAGGCCATCCAGATCGATGGCGCCGGCCTTTCAGCTTCCGAATATAGGATCACGGCCAAGCAGCCTGTCCATCTCGATGAGCGGTCGTTCCTGCGATCGGAACTGGGCTCGACCATCTTTGCCCTTACCCTTGACCGGTCCGACCTCAAGGCTGGCGAGAGTGCGCGCCTCATTGTCGTGCGGCGCGGAGAGCGGTCATGACCGACAGACAAGTCCCCGAGCGCCCGGACGCGCCCGCCAAGCCTGATGATGGCCTCATCCGCTATCCCCGACCACCCAAGCCGGAGGGCGATGCCGACACGTCGGCAGACGAAGGGAAATCGCACGGCGCGCCGCTGCTCGACCTCAAGACCCATTGGGCCGCGCTCAGCGCGACCCAGAAGCTGCGCTGCAAACAGGCTGGCGTTGCCGCCGGGATCGCGATCCTGGGCTATGGCCTCTACACGGCAAGCAGCGGTTCCAGCACGCCGACCGAACTGCCGCCCAGCGCCTCCAAGCTGGACATGGGCGCTGGCCTGCGCGGCGACAGCCTTGAACTCAAGATGCGGGGTGACCTTAAGAAGATTATGGACGGTCAGTCGCTGCTTGGCGACCGGATCAGTGCGATTGAGGAGGGCAGGATATCCCCCCTCGATCCGGCGAGGCGAGAAGGCGTGGATTCGGGCGACCTGCCCCCTGCCTTCCCCGACGTGGACATTCCTGCCTATCCGCCGATGGCTGGGCAGAGCGCACAATCGGGTCCTGCGCAGAGCGATATCCCGCCACCGCCCGCGGCGCCCGCCGCGCCACCTGCTCCGCCGCAGGATAAGGTCGTAGGCTCGATCGGCAGCGCGACCAGTGCGAGCGGCATCACCGCGGGCGATGCGGGTGATGCGCGCGCACCCAAAAAAAAAGCCCGCACGATCTATTTACCGCCTGGTTTCATGAAGGCCCGGCTGTTGACGGGGATCGACGCGCTGGCGAGCCGGGATGCGACGAGCAACCCCGAACCGCTGATCGCCAGGGTCCAGGCGCCCGCGGTCCTGCCCAATGACGTCAAGGCAAACCTTGCCGGCTGCTTTGTCGTCGGCAATGCGACCGGCAGTCTCGCCAAGGAGCGGGTCGAGGTTCAACTGGTCTCGCTCTCCTGCGTCGACTTTGACGAGCGATCGGTGGTGGACCAGCCCATCAAAGGCTTCTTCGTCGACACCGATGGGAAGAAGGGACTTTCGGGCAAGGTCGTCACCAGGGCCGGCGCGGCGCTTGCGCGATCCTTCATCGCCGGCACCGTCACCGGCTTTTCGCAATCGGTGGAATCGAGCTTTGGCGATGTCTCGACGTCGGCGCTCGGCAATGTCCGCACGCTCGACGCGGGGGAGGCCGCCAAGTCTGGGATCGCAGGTGGCCTTGGCAAATCCTCCGAAAAGCTCACCGACTTCTATCTCGACCTCGCGCGCCAGGCCGGTCCGATCGTCGAGGTCGGCGCCGCCAAGGACGTGGTCGTGGTCATCCAGGAAGGCGTCTCCCTCGAAATCAAGCCAAGCGCCGGATCGAAATTCTGATGCGCGGCGCAATCGCCCTTCAGGAGTCAAAGCCCATGCCCTCGCCAAGCCAGCCCACATCCATAACCTCTATGACATGGATAATCCCTGCGCTCGCCGTGCTCCCGGGATGCGCGAGCATCGGGTCGCTCATGTCGCCCTATTCAGAGACATTCTCCTGCAAGAATAGCGATCATGGCCAATGTATCCATCCTGAGAAAGCCTATGCCGATGCGGTTGCGGATCGCCCGTCGCGCTCTGACGCGGCGGTCACCAACGACAAGGCGTTGCTGAAGGCGCAAGGCGAGACGGCGCCCTCTTCGGCACAAAATCCACCAGCGCGCCCGGGCAAGGCAAAGGCGGCCGCTTCCCCCAGCGCCTATCAAGGCTATCGGGACAGCGTCTATCGCGAGTTGCAGGGGCTGATCGACGCGCCGGTGACGCCCATGCTTCGGCATTCCCGTGCGGTCCGCACGCTCATTCTCCCCTATGCCGACCGGGCGCGGCCCGATCGGCTCTATATGCCCCGCTACGTCTATTCGCTGATCGACAAGCCGCAATGGGTGATCGGCGACTATCTGGTTGATCCGGTCTCCCCCGCGGCCAAGGCTCCGATCCTCAATCAGGTGCGGGAGCGACCATCGGACGAGACTGCCGCGCCGGAAAGCGCGCGCCCATGAGGGCGCCAGGCTCCCGCACCGGCGGCGGCATGACCCTGGCGCGGTTGCGCCAGAGCGTCGCGCGCGACGCCTATTCAGATTTCCTCCCCATGGTGGCCTGGGACGAGGGCGAGGAAGCCTTTCTCTGCATCGACGATGGCTGGGGCTATGCCTGGGAGCTGGTGCCCGCGGCCTATATGTTCGCCCATGTCCATGGCGCGCTCCAGGGGCTGCTCAATATCCATTTTTCGCCTGATACTGTCGTCCAGCTCCACGCTTTTGCCGACCCGCTGATTGACGATGCGCTTGACGCCTTCCTTGACATGAAGACGCGGGACGATCCGCTGATCCAGGCCTCGGCCCAGCAGACTTATGACTATCTGCAAAAGGGACGACATGGCCTGGACGCGCTCCACGGCATCCCGATCCGCAATTTCCGCAGCTTCCTGTCGGTCAAGACCCGCACGGCGATGGGCCACGACATGCGGCGGCAGATCGAGGAGCAGCTTGCCAAGCTCGGTATTGAGCGGATGGCCCCTGAGCAGCTGGTCGCCTTCTATCGCCGAATATTCAACGGCGTCCATTCGGCCGCCCCCGGTGTCTTTGCCCGCGGCGAGGACGGAATCGCGGCGCGCCCCGTTCGCAAGCAGATCATTGATGCCGGCCCAGACCTTTTGTTCGAGGGACCGGAAGTGTTCCTGGGTAATCAGGTGGCGCGATGCCTGACGCCCAAGTCGCCGGCACGGCGGGTGACCGCCGAGCGCGCCAATCGGCTGACGGGCGGTATGCGGGGGTCGTCGGAGGATAGCGACCAGATTGGCGGTCCCTTCCTCTATACATTGAACATCCTCTTCGATCACAGCGCCTTTGAGATCCATAAGCGCGCCCAGATCCTTTCTGCGCAGAAGGCGGCGGGCTCCTTTGCCGTCGAGGTGGGCAAGCAGATTGAGGAGATTGGTTGGGTTCTCGATGAAGCGGGGAACAGCAAGTTCGTCTCGGTGATCCCGACCGTGTGGCTATTCGGCGAGACCCGCGCCCAGGCCCGAGAGATGGCGGCGCGCGCCAAGCGACTCTGGGAAAGCGAGCCGCTTCCCTTCATGATGCAGGAGGAAAGCTATCTCAATCCGATCCTGCTCGCGATGAGCCTACCCTTTGGCCTCTATCCAGAACGCCGGACGATGAAGCTACTCGAACGCGATCTGCGGATGCCGGTAAAAGCCGCGGTGCTGATGGCGCCGGTCCAGACAGACTTTCGCGGCGGGGGACGCCCAGCGCTTGTCTATACGGGCCGCAAGGGCCAGCTCATCACGCTCGATCTCTTCGACAGCCGCATCAACAATTATAATTTCATCGTCTCAGCTGAGAGCGGCGCGGGCAAGAGCTTCCTCCTCAATAACCTGTGCCAGCAATATTATGCGAGCCAGGCGCTCATCCGGATCATCGACATCGGCGGGAGCTACCGCAAGCTCTGCACCCTTTGCTCGGGGCGTTACATTGATATCGGCGAGGAGCATCTGGTCCTCAATCCCTTCGATATGGGCCTTGCGATCGATGGCGATGACCGGCAGTCGGCGATCGCCATGGCGGTCGCCATCGTTGCCGAAATGGCGAACGCCGCGACGCGCAAGGGCGTCTCCACCTCGCAGTGGAACCTCATCAAGTCCGCGGTCCAATGGACGATCGACACAGGAAGGGCCACGGCCGGCATTGACGCGGTGCGCGAATGGCTGGGCGCCTATCCGGCCCATGCCGCGACCGATCTCGATCGGGTCGATCATCTCGTGCCGGTCGCGCGGGAACTCGCTTTCAACCTCAGAGATTTCGCGAGCAATGGTGCCTATGGCCATTATTTTAATGGCCCTTCCACTCTCGACATATCGAGTGACGAGTTCGTGGTGCTGGAACTCGAGCGCCTCAAGAACATGCCGGACCTCTTCAACGTCATCGTGATGGTGGTGGTGAATGCGGTCACGCAGGAGCTTTATCTTTCAGGCCGCGACCGACCGCGCTTTGTGCTGTGCGATGAAGCAGCGCAGTTCATGAGCAAGAGCGAGGGCCAGGATCTCTCGCGCCTCGCCGAAGCATTCGGTCAGGGCTACCGGCGGGCGCGCAAATATCAGGGCAGCTTTGGCATCGTCCTCCAGTCGATGAACGATCTGCTGCTCTTCGGCGGCACGGGCCAGGTGATCCTGGAAAATGCTGCGACCCGTTTCCTCCTCCAAGGTTCGACCTATGACAAGGCAGTCGAAAACAAGATCCTGGACTATTCAGGCTTCGTCCTCGATCTCCTGAAATCGGTCAGGAACAACAAGCCCAATTATAGCGAAGTCTTCATCGACTCGCCTTTGGGCCTTGGCATCGCGCGCCTCGTCGTCGATCCCTTCTCCTACTGGATCAACACCAGCGCCCCCCAGGAGGTGGCGGCCTTCGAACGGCTCCTCGCGCGCGGCGCCTCGCCGCTCGAAGCGGTGTGCGAACTCGCCGGCATAGACCCCGATCATGTCCTGGGTCCGCGCTTCAATCCCAAGGAGGCGGCACAATGAAACGCCGCTCGATCAACGGCACCCAGCTGGCGCTGCCGCTCGAGCAGCGCGAGGCGATCGAGCGTGAGATCGAAGCGCGCGTCGCGCGCCGCATGCAAGAAGATGCTTGGCTCTGGCGCTTTCGGCTGATCACGATCGAGACGATCATGATGGCGGCGCTGATCGTCGCTGCCGGCATTTTGCTCGGCAAAGCGCCGTTCGCGATCTTCCGCGCCTCGGTGATGGTGGCCGTAGCCTGCTTCGGGAGCGGCATGATCCTGCTTGGCCTTTCGGTGGGCGCCAGCCACAGCTGGTCCGCGATTCTCGAGCGCTACCGCCGGTGGCGCTCATGAGCGGCATCTTCTCCGCCAGCCCGTCGACGGGCCCTGCACGCCTGATGATCGGCGGCCTGCTCCAATCGACGCTGGCTGGCATCCTGGCTCTCATCGCGCCCGATCCGTCGGCTACGATGTTGCGCGCGGCGGTGGGCATCATGCTGCTGACCGCGATCGGTGCCTTCCTGTTCGCCATCAAATCCGAGCAAGCGGACCTCCCGCCTTTCGGGAGACGGTCCCATGTTTGAAAGCCCCCGCTTCTTCCGAATGTTTGCGCTTCCTCTCGCGTTCGCTGCTGCCGCACCGTTTTGCCCGGCGCAGGCCGGTACCGCGACAATTGGCCGCACCTGGCCGATCGCCGAGCCCGATGCCATGGCGGAGATCGAGGCGCGAACTGCAAAGCAGCCAGTCGAAATCGCAAGGAATTTCGGGCCGCGCGCCAATTGGTCGGCGATGCAGGCGGCCGCGCTCCGCGTCGCGACCCAGGCGCGCACCCGCAGCGTCGTGCCCTTCTACACGCTCGATTTCGACATCAAGCTGCCGGACGGCACGCTGCTCTACCCCAAGGGCTACACCTTCAATCCGCTGACCTATGTGTCGCTGCCCCAGCGCCTGGTGATCGTGCACCCGCGAGACCTCAGCTGGGCGATTCGCACCGCGCGCCCGGGGGACTTCATCCTGCTGACCGCTGGCGACGCGCTATCGCTGGGGGAAAGGGTCGGTCGTCCGCTCTTCATCCTGGAGGAACGGGTGAAGGAGCGCCTCGGTCTTACCGTCGCGCCGGTCATCGTTGAGCAGAAGGGCCAAAGGCTGATGCTCACCGAAGTCGATCTTGGCGCTCGGCCTCTTGGGAATGGAGCGGCGCGATGACCGATGCTATCGATCCCATCGCCCGCATCTCAGGCCAGGCCCAGCAGGGCGTGGATCTTAGCGACCGGCAGGAAGAGCCGCAACGGGAAGTCCGGGAGCGGCTGAAACCCATAGCGCATATAGAGTTGCTTGCGCCGCTCCACCAAGTCCTGGTCGCCACAGTTGAGAATGTCGAGCAAGACGATGGCGATCCCGACATCCCTTGCGGCCCGTCCTATGCGCTTGAGCGCATCGGCGAGGAGAAGGCTTCCAAGTCCCCTGCCCTGGAACCGGGCATCGACGCCGATCATCGATATGAACGCGGCGGGTATTTGGCCATGACCCGGTCTGTTGCGCACGTAGCTGGCGGGCAGATGGGAGAAATCCACGCTGTGCGCGTTCAGGGTGTAGAATCCCATAAGCACCTGGTCTGGAGACAGAAGGACAAAGGCCCGTACATTGTCCGCCCGATCGAGTTTGCTCGCTGTCTTGCGCAGATAATTGTCGACCTGGGCGATACCGGACATGAAGGCTGCCCGCTCGTGCCGCGCGGTATCAAGCGGCTCGATGATCATCGCTTTGTCGCTCACGCAAAGTCGCTCTTACCGGTTTTCGATCATCTCGTCATGCCGCGCAAAAGCCTCGCGCAGCGCTTCGGTGGGCGGGCCAGGATTATCCAGCGCATTGAGGATCGCGTCATAATCCTTGCGGCTCACAATCGTCCGCTCGTGCGTCTGGATCGTCTCCAACGCCGCCTTGTAGGCGGCATTCATCACGAAGGCGGAATCATCGAGGCCGCACCATGCCGCCGCCCGCTGAATGGCCTGTTTGATGTGCGGCTTTGTGCGAAAATTCATGCGTACCGTGCTGCGCTCATTGATCGCACCTGCCGCGTCGTCAAACGCTTGCATCGTCTAAGCCTCTTCGTTGGAATTCGTGATCTGATGTACGCCTTTCAGGCGCACATTTCAAGGCTGACCTATGTGACCCAGGCGCCCCAACTTAAACAGGCGTCATTTTTGGGCATCCTGGTCCTGTCGGCTATGGTGGCGACGCCCGCCCATGCATCAAAATGCGAGGCTGGCACCATCTTCAACCCCATCACCAAGGTCCGCTGGACCTGCATCTTCCCGATCACGATCGGCGGGGTGAAGGTCGGGAGCTTCGACAGCCTGTCCAAGGAACTGGATGCCCAATCTGCCAGCAAGCCGCTTTGTGCGTGCCGCAAGGGGGTGAGCTTCTGGTTCGGGGTCAAGGTCAGCTTCTGGTCGCCCAATCGCCTGGTCGATGTGGTGACGGAACCGGGATGCATGATGGCGCTGGGCGCTGATCTCATGCCGACCGGCGGAAAGCTTCAGGGCAGCCAGAGCGGAATTGCCGACGGCACCAACAGCCAAAAGATGTTCGCGCAGATGCATTATTATATCGCGCCGGTCTGGAAGATGCTCGACATGTTCACGGACTTGCCCTGCATCGAGGATGATGGGTTCGACGTCGCGCTCATTACCGAGGTGCTGCCTACCTGGCAGTCGGGAACGCTTGGCGCCATCATCCAGCCCGAGGGCATACTCTTTGGCAATCCGGCGGCGGGGCTCGCCTGTATGGCGGACAGCGCGGCGGCCGCTGCCGGCAAGGTCATCGATCCACTCTTCTGGTGCATGGGCAGCTGGGGTTCGACCTATCCGATCGCCGGCGACATCCATTTTGGCGACAGTGTCGAGGCCTGGGCGGGCCTGGCGGCGCGCGGCACTTTCATGATGGGCCGGCTTGGCGCACTCACCACTTCCTCGGCCGACGGCTGTTCGTTCAAGGCGCAGCCAATCTGGACCAAGAGCCGCTACAAGCTCCAGATCATGGAGCCGGTCAAGGGCGGCAAGTGCGTCAATATCGGCCGTCCCGGCGCGCTCTGGTCGTCGGCCAAGCACGCACCCGGTAAAGACAATGCCCAGTTCATGCTGTTCGAAAAGGTGATCTGCTGCGCGGGGATTGGGGCGCCATGAGCAGATCACCCTCCCCAAGCACCGCGCGCGGCCGACAGGTCTCCGGGTCTTCCCGCCAAAGCCCCCAAGGCCGACAGGACGCGCATGGTGTCGGAGCGGCGCCGACGCCCCCAGACGGCGCCGCTCCATCCCCGGTCAGCGCGGCCGTAACCCCTATAAGCCAGGGCGGCCCCTCTCCCCGCCTGCCGCTTACGGCTGCGCTGACCATCTTTGAGGGCCAGGCCGCTTTCCGCTTTCTTTCGGGAGGGCTTTTCCGGTTTCGGGCGGGGAGCCGGAGCGCACAGGGAGAAGAGGCATGAGGGTCCATCCTGGCTATTTTCTCGCCGCTTTGGCGACGCCCTTCTGCCTCCAGACCGCTGCCTTGGCACAGGGCGAGCACGCCAACGCCAAGGAGCGCGCGCGCGCCGCTGCCGCGGCCTCGCGGGGCAGGAGCGGATCAAGTGATGCCCTGCAATCCAACTATGTGACGCCTGGCTTAAGCGGCCAGACCATCACCACGGTCGATGGGAAGAACGGGTTCACCGCTTCCTTAAGCTGCCAGAAGACATCGACTTTGCTAGAACTGCTCGTGCAACCGGGCAGCACCGGCGACCTGACGCAAGTCCGCATCTCGCATGATCGCGATTTTGACGGCGCGTTCGACAGACAAACCGTGCTCCCGGTGCCTGTATCGGGCGTTTGCGCCAATGGTGTGATCGCCTGCAATCCAGGCACTTGGGAGGGCTGCCGCTATTATGGTTGGGCGGTCGATGGCTCGCTTAATATCAACCTCGCGCAAACGCAGATGACGAGCCTTTCGGGCTGCTACTGCCTTAATAACAGCTGTGGATCAAACCTCGCAGCGGGTAATATGAGCGAGGTCCTCAAGGACCTGGGCGGAGGCGTCATCGGCGCGCTGACGACCGCCGATCCGCGCATCGGCGTCGCGCAGGCTTCGATCGACGGCCCACTCATTCGCTACACGGGCGCACAGACGACCTCCTGTACCTCCAATCCCCAGGTTTCAGCGACGGGCTATCGCGCCAATCCGACTGCAATACAGGGCGACGCTTATTCTGCCTCCCAGGAAAGCAGCATTTTTCAGGCGCTGTCCAGCTCGGCGGCCGGCACCGGCAAGACGCAACAGATCCGCAGTTGTACGATCGAGCGCGAGATTTCCGTCAAGTCATGGGACTTTGATGACATTCTGACAGTGAAGGGTTCGATCGCGCGGGTCACCAGCTGCGGGACAGACTGCCGGCGCTATGAGATCCGAGGCGCTGGCACATGTGGCAGTATGCCCCCCATCTATAATGCGACGTTCGAGCCGGCGGCACCAAAGCGGATCGTTTCAGCGCGCATCGTCGAAATGGGCGCGGACGACTGGGTCCAGGCAAGGGTCAATGGACAGATCGTCGGCTATGCGGGCAAGCGCCCGTGGCTGGGCGAGCCCTTGCCCTCAGGCGATTGCCGGATCAGCGACGATCCTTGGGTTAACAGGAACGCGATCGACATCACCGATCGGCTCCGCGCCGGCCCGACGGTAGTCGGCGCGCGCGTCCGGGGCGGCGGCGGCGGGAATTGGGGCTATGTCACGCTCGAGGTCAAGGTCGACACGCGTTGTGAAACAACCGAGCGGCTGGTCGACCTGTGCGCCGGTTATGGCGCCGATCCGGCATGCACGCTGCGCGACGAAACGGTCGACGATGTCGTGACCTTCCGCAATGGCGTAAATACTGGCCTTACCCCGCTCTCCCAGACCCGAATGATCGGCACGGGCGCCTGCGCCATGACCGTCAACCGCGACTTCTTCCTGAGGAGCCGGCGCTATGCCTGCATGATCGACACAGGGAGTGCGGCTTCTCCCGATCTCTCCCGCGCCGCCTATATCATCGACCATTCGACCGAGACGGTCTTGCGCGACAAGATCGGCACAGCGGACGGCGGAAGCGTTGAGACGTCCCGGCCCTTCTCGCTCCCGGCACAGGATGCGGTCGCCGCCTGCGAACCTATCTGCAAGACGCGAAAGGCCCGGACCAACAGCGATGCCGCGCTTGCAGGCGTAGTGGGGGAGCTGCAGAACGCCGCGCAAGGCTGGGACAGCTATTATCATGTCTGCACGCCCGACACTGTCTGTCCGGCAGGTGATGGCGAGGAGATCGTTTCGGCGTGCGGCTGCCTCGATGATTTTCCCGAGGCCGTCACGATGATGCAGACGGTGCGGCTCGCGGGCGCAGATCTCGTCTGCACAGCGAGCGCGCCATGACGCCCCGCTCGTCCCTCGCTGCTCTGGCGGTGCTGCTCCTTGCCACCTGCGGCCAACCGCAAGCGGCCGTGGCCCAGCAATGGCTATGTGCGGCTGATCTAAACGGCAACGGCGACGCCGCCGATGAAGGCGAGATTGCGAGCTGCACGGCTACGCAGGGGGGCGGACATCTGTGTCCGATCGATGAAAGTGCCTGCACGCTCAACGGTGCTAGCCAGTATAGCTGTCCGCTTGGGAGCCGATATACTTGCGGCTCGTCCGATGGTGTCTCACCGCCGAGCTGCTCACCCCATAGCTGCATCGACACCAGCGCCAACCCGCTCGAAGAGGAAGCAGTGGTCGATGACCCCGGCACGGTTGCCGATGGGGAGGTCGATGCCGACGGCAATTGCCTCGGCACGATCGAAATATTCGGCGGGCGCAAGCTTCGCTGCCGTCCGCCGGGCCTTAGCGTCACCTTCCAGAATTGCTGCAAGGACAAGGACAAGATCGTGAAGGACGGCATGGGCTCGTCGATCAGTTCGATCGGGACCAAGATCGCCGTCGCCAAGGGCGTATTCACCGGCATGAAGGCTGCCTACACCGCCTTCAAGGCAGGCGCGACCGCGAGTCAGGCTGCAAGCGCAGGCGCAAACGCGCTCATCGTCGGCATCGACCCCACGTCGATCGCCATCAGCCTTGCGATCAATTTCATGGTCGAGGTGCTGCTCCAGGGCTGCGACAGCCAAGATATGGAAGCCGGCATGTTGCGCGGTTCGGGCATGTGCCACGAGGTTGGCACCTATTGCTCGTCCAAGATCCTCGGGATCTGCGTGCAGAAGGCCAGGAGCCAATGCTGCTTCAACAGCAAGCTTGGCCGCATCATCCAGGAACAGGGCCGCCCGCAGCTCAAATCGTTCAATGCCATTGGCTGGGGCGAGGTCAAATCACCCAACTGCCGTGGGTTCACGCCCGAGGAGTTCCAGGCGCTCGACTTCAGTAAGATGGACCTCTTCGAATATTATAGCGAGATCGAAGCCCGATCGGCCGATCTCATCCAATCCGACATGGAGGAGCGCGTCGATGCCTATCTCAACGCCGTCCAACCCTAGGATCGCGGTGGCCCTGCTACTGGGAGGATGCTGCGCGCCGGCAGTGGCGGGGTCCGCAGGGCAAATGTCCCCACCGGGCACAAAGCCATCCATCTCCGCGACATCGGGCGCTGCGGCAATGGAGGCGCTGGCAAAGGCGCGCGCACGCGCGAAGCCCGGCAGGGAGGCGAGCGGGCAGACGCCCACACCAGCGCTCCCTGCGCCATCCGAAAAGCTGCGCAAACGTGCGTTCGAGGCCATGCGATCGCGAAAAGCCGATCCTCGTCCAGAGGAGCGGGCGCGCGCGGCGCGACAAGCGGGCGAAGCGCAGCTCGCGCGGGATCGTGATGAGATGAGCCGGCGGCTCGCTGAGGCTTTGGGGCTCGAGGCGCCCGCGACTATGGCCGTGGCCCAGGCAGTGACGCGGGCGCCCGCCCACGCCTGGGTGCCCGTCCTGTTCGTCTCCTCATCCATGCCCATCGCTACGCTGCGGACCTATGCCGGGCAGCTTGAACGCGCCCGGGGCGTGTTGGCGTTCCGGGGGATGCCTGGCGGCCTCACCAGGGTCGGGCCGATGGCGAAGCTCTCCGCGCAAATCCTGCGGCTCGATCCAGGCTGCGAAGGCCCGGCCTGCACGATGCGCGACGTTCAGCTCATTATCGATCCGATCCTATTCCGCCAGCATGGCATCGCGCGCGTGCCTGCGCTGGGGCTTCTGCCCGGAGATCCCACCAAGCCTTATTGCGAGCGAGAGGAGCAAGGGCCTGCATCAACCAAGGCCAGCCACCTCGTTTATGGCGACGCCGCGCTCTTCGGGATGCTCGAAACCTATGCCCGCCTCGGCGGAAAAGAGGAGGTGCGCGATGCTCAGACTCGCCTGGAACGCCGGTAGGTTCGTCTGGCCCAAAGTCCGTGACCTTCCTCGCCAGGCTGCGGGCGCCCTTCAATCACCGGACACCGCCCAGCCCTTCCTCCAGAGTCCGCTGGCTAAAACCCTCATCATCGTAAGCGCGATCGCGCTGTTCGTCTGGTGGGCGCTGCCCCAGCTCCTATGGGTGCGCAGCCCCTCGATCGACGCCTGGGCGGTGCGCAAGGTCGGCGGCCCGATCAAGCGGCATGACCTCGTCATGTTCGAGCTTAAGCATCCGCTCGCTGGCCCAGCGCCGGTCAATGTCACCAAATATGCGCTCTGCCTTCCTGGAGACTATCTGGCCTCCTACACCATGCATTCCGAACGATATGCCAAGCGCCTCGACGCTGCCTACTTCTGCAACGGCAGTCTCATCGGCGTCAGCAAACCCTATGGCCGCTCCGGGCAGCGCCTGGACTATTTCGGCTGGAAGAACGGGCCGGTGCCAGCGGGCCAGGCCTATATCGGCTCCTCCTACAAGGACGGGTTCGATAGCCGCTATTTTGGGCTCGTGCCCATCTCCGCGCTCACGCGCATGGAGCGCGTGCTGTGATGCCGCGACATCTCGTCGCGCTGGCTCTTGCCACGGCCGTTACCGCTTCGAGCGCCGGACTATGCGCAGATCCCGGTTCCTCGGCGAAGGTGCGGCAAGGCTATTGGTGGTATGAAGCGCCGCCCGCACCGGCAGATGAGAAGGCGGAAGAGGAGGCGGTCGAGAAGCCCACCATTCCTCCCATGGCACAGCTCGCAAAATGGTCGCCGCCGCGCGTTCGCAAACTGATCGAGGCGCAGCGCGACTATGCGGCAACCGTGTTGACGGTAGACGCCGTCTCCGACTTCTGGCGGCTCCAGGATTTTGCGCGGCGCAAGGCCCGGGCATTCGCCGGCGTCACACAGATCGCGATGCTGACCCATCCAGAACTCAATTCAAAATCCGCCAATCCCATGGTCGGCGATGCGCGCGCGGCGCTCGGCGCGGAAAAGGAGGCTGTGCGTCGCACTTATCTTCGCGCCAATGCCCGAAGCTATGCCCTCGTCATGTTCAGCCGGACCAGCTGCGGCTATTGCCGGGTGCAATGGCCGATCGCTCAGCGCTTCCAGGAAGAATTTGGCTGGCAGGTCATACGACAGGATCTCGATGCTCATCCAGAGCTTGGTCAACGGTTCGGCGTCGAGGTGACGCCCACGATCATGGTCATCAAGCGCGACAGCCAGCAGCGGATGGTGATAGCGAGCGGGGTTGAGGCTTATCCCAATCTCTCGGCCATGGCCTATCAGGCCGTGAGGCTATTGAATGGCGACATCCGCCCCGAGCAGTTCATGACGGGCGCGGGAGAGGAAGGTGGCTTCTTCGACGCGCTCGCCAATGGGCCGGTGTCAGTCAGCTCCGTCGATGGGTCTTCAGACGCCTCATCACTGCAGGAAGACCGCTGATGATGCAGCCCTGTTCACTTCGGGGTAAGTGCGGCTCGGCCGCGTCGCTTCGCGATCTTCACAGCCTGAACGTCGAAACTGACGAATGTCTCGCCGCCCAGCCACTGGCCTTCATGGGTGATGACGCCATCTGCAAAATCACCATCAGCATCAAGAAAGGCGAGACCAGCCTCGACCGCGGCATGATCGACCTCGACATTATCGGCCGCGAGCAACGTGCGAAGCATATCGGCGAACTCCCCCCGACTGACCTTGAAGCCCTTGATCAACACCCAGGCGAGTTCGCACAAGGTTGGCAGGGTCAGGGCGACGAGCTTTGCCCCATCGAGCTGCGCGCGCGCCAGAGGGCTTTGGACCTCGTCATCGTCGGTAATGGCGCGAACCAATATGTTGGTGTCAGCGATGATCTTCACAGTTCGCCG
This sequence comes from Sphingobium sp. EP60837, assembly GCF_001658005.1. NCBI lineage: Bacteria > Pseudomonadati > Pseudomonadota > Alphaproteobacteria > Sphingomonadales > Sphingobiaceae > Sphingobium > Sphingobium sp. EP60837. The sequence continues at coordinate 166,956 of NZ_CP015987.1, forward strand.
GCCCAACCCTTTCCGATAATCTCGTTCATCTCCTCGATGCTCATTGGCTTGCGCCCCTCTCGCTTCAACATGCCGAAGACATCGGAGATTTTTCCGCTGGGCTTCATCGCATGGATCTCGATGCGACCATCAGGTAGCTTCTCGACCGCAACCCGGTCGCCAGGCTGCAATCCAAGATGCTTGAGCAAATCCTTCTTGAGGGTAATCTGGCCCTTGGTCGTGATGGTAAGCGCATTCATCGCAGCTATCCTTTCGACCACCAAGGTAAGGCATTATCGCCTTACATTCAAGCTCAGCCTCGTCATGTTGATGACCTCCCTGTCAGCGGAAATCCCCACGCAGGCTTCAGCTGCCATTCCGGCTGAACGAGCGAAGCAGGCCGCGATCCACCCGGTCGCTACGTCCCGAGAATTGACCGCCTGGCTCGCGCGCGTGCCTCTGACTCGTGAGTTCCCATCCGACCTCGACGAAACGCTGCGGTCTGAGAACAGAATGTTCGTGATCGAGATGAGCTCAGCGCCGGGCTGCGTGCCATGCGGCGACCTTTGGGCGAAACTGCTACGCTTCAGCCGTGCCTATGGGTGGCAAGTCCGCACCATATCCTCCAGCGAAGCGCTCCTGCGATCCGGCCGGCTTGGCCTTCCCTGGGTCGGCCATCCGGTGCTCTGGGTGCGACCGGCGGCTGACAAGGATCGCCTCGTTCCCGCTGCGATCGGCACGGATCATGACGCCAATCTCCGGCGAAACATCTACCTCTCGACCAAATTGCTGACGGGCGTCCGACCGGAAATCGGTCTTCGTGCCATGTCGAAATATACAGGGATCGTGGCGCCCGCGACCGCCCGGCCCATCCAATTCAAGCGCAAAGGGGACTGACCATGGCGGGTTTCAGCTCTCTCCTCCTCCAGCAAGGACACCCGCCATGGCTTCTATCTGTCGTTTATCTCTGATCAGTTTGGCAGCGCTCGGCATCCCTTTGACCACGCCTGATGCGCACGCCCAGGGTTGGGCGGAAAGCTGGTTTGACAATGTCACCTATACGAGCCCCGGCAGCTTCGAGGACCAGACCCGCGGCTATGTAACGGCAGGCGGCATGTCCGGCCGGGTCGATGTCCATAATGACTATCTGATGAGCCTCACCCTTCCAAAGGTGAAGGCCGGGTGTGGCGGCATCGACATGTTCTTGGGCGGCATGTCGTTCCTCGATCCGGACTATCTCGTCCAGAAGCTCGAAAGCATCCTTCAGGCAGCGCCAGCGGTCGCGTTCCAGTATCTCCTCGAAACGCTCGACGAAAAAATGGGCAACATCATCAGCAAGATGGAGGCTGCGACCAACTTCCTCAACTCTATCCAGGTGAACGACTGCCGGCTGTCAAACCGGATGGTGCAGATAGCCAAGGGCGACGACAATATGTCGGGCATCATCGAGGAGATGACCGGTTATCGCTCCGTCAAACAGGGCTTTGCCAAAAGCTATCAGCAGAGCCGGGAAAAGATCGAGTCCAACGCCAACAATCCGACCGAGGATCTGAAGGACGCGCTCGCCAACTGCCCGGCTGAGGTGACCGACATCTTCCGGACCGGATCGCTTCTCTCCCATGCCGCAGCGCGCGTGGGCGCGAGCGGCTGGGCCGGTGTCATGCGCGCGCGGGTGGGCGACGTCTACATGCGTTGGGACAACAATGACAAAGTCCCCCTCTTCTCCGCGATTCCGGCCTGCCCGGCGCAGGACACTGATGCGCCCGACGATTTCCTGACCGGCAAGGTCCAGACCCGCGCGCTCAACATCCCGGCGACGTCGAGCGACTGCTCCCAGGATGGCGGCAAGGGCGCTCTCGCTCTGTCGCGAGAAAGGCTCGCATCGATTGCCGCTAAGATCCGGACAAAAGCCGCGCTCACCTCCGATGAGCGTCAGTTCGTGGCCAATGTCCGGACCCTCCCCGTCTACCGGTTGCTTGAATGGGGCGTACGTCAGGGCGTGGTGGATTCGGTCATCGCAGACACCGACGAACTTGTGGCGCTGACCCTTGCCTATCAGATGTTAAACGACCTCACCCGCACGATTGATTTCGCGCTCACCAATGCCGAACGGGGGGCGGCCTCCGCGGGCGCCGCCGACGGGGCGAGCGCCCATATCTGCCAAACCCGCATCCTGACCAAAGGGATCGAGCAGCTAAGGGATCTGCGTGAGGAAGTGCTGCGCCAGCGCGCGCAGATGCGGCAATCCTATTTGGCGGCCCTCAACCAGGCGAACCTCTCGGCTAACTATGCCGGGCTACTTCGCCAGCGCGATCTGGACGCCCGCAACGCAGCCGGCGTCGCTGCCAGCCGCAATCGTTGACACGCGAAGGTCGAGCCATGCCCAAGCGCAGCCACCCAGCCTTCCCCGCTCGCCTTGCCACGGCAATCGCGGCGATCCTCGCTGTCCTTCCCGCACCGGCCCTGGCGCTCGAAGCCAGCTACCACAGCTATGACGGCTTTGAGGAAACGGTCGACGCCTTCCGCCTCGTCTCGATGATCTTTGCCGATCCGCGCTATGAGACGCTGGTGCTGATCATGGCGATCGCCGGTATCGCGCTTGGAGCGGTGCTCGCCAGCGTCCGGGGCCAGGGGATGGGCCTGCTTGCCTTCGGCTTCCAGATCCTCATGGGCGTCGGCCTCTTCGTCGGATTCGTCGCGACGACCGGAACGGTCCATGTCTATGACCGGGTTCGCAACGCCTATCAGGCGGTGGGTGAAGTCCCCAATCTCCTGGTTCTGGTCGCCGGGACCACGAACCTGATCGAGCGTTCGCTGGCCGAGACGATCGACGACAACACCCTCGATCCTGCCGCGAAGCTGGAGTTCGGCGCGGGCGGCCATGCCTTCAATCTCTTCTTCAATGCTGCCTCGCCTCGCGGGCCAATGACCGACACCTTCCTTGATGCGACGCTCAAGGACTATGTGCGGCAATGCTATCCGGTCGCGCGGGTGTCGCCGGCCTATGGCGTCGATGACGACATGCTGTTCCGGACCGCCACGGACTTGCCCGCTGCGTTCGCGGCAATGGGAGGTCCCGCCACCTTCTCCACGGTCTATACCGCCGGCAACAAGGCCGGCGAGACGATGAGCTGCGCCGACGCCTGGGAGCATATCTCCGCGCGCCTCGCCGACCCGGCGCTGTACGACAACTATGTGCGGCAAAGCTGCATCCGCACCGGGTTCGACGTTGATGATGCAACCCAGTTCGCGCGCTGCAAGAGCCAGCTTGGCGAAATGGGCGAGATGATGATGGGAACGCCCCTCTCCCTTCAGGCCTTCATGACCGACCTGATGCTTGGCACCACCGTCGGCGATGTTCTGTTCGAGGACTCGCCGGCCACCGCAGCAAGGGTCATGGCGAACCGGGCGGTCATCTCCAACGGTCTTGCGACCATGTCCGCCGCCAACGAGTGGATGCCCACCATCAGGGCGACCATATTCGGGATCATGCTGTTCATGGTGCCGGTGGCGCTGCTGTTCGTGCTGACGCCCATCAACCTTCGGGTTCTGAGCTATGCGCTCGGCCTCTTCGTGTTCGTGGCGCTCTGGGGCGTCATTGATGCCGGCATCTATCAGTTGACCCTGGGCCGGGCGATGGACGTGCTGGCCGAAATGCGCGCCAATCATGTGGCGGCCAATGCCTGGATTCTGGCCCCCTCCTCCGCGATGAAGGCACTGGCGATCTTCGGCACCTTCCGAACGGCCGCAGCCGGCTTGGCCGCTGCCTTCGTGTTCACGGTATTCCGCTTCTCGGGTAACATGTTCAGTTCGCTGACTGGAGCATCTCAAGGCATTCACACCCAGGCTGCGGGCGCCGCCGCGCCGATGGCGACGAGCGAGGGCTATGCCTCGGCCCTCGAAGCCCAGGGCGCGGCGATGGGCACCGCGCATCGTAAGGCGGCGACCTCCAGTTTCGGCGACTTTGGCGAGCGAAGCTCCTTCGCCGCCTCGCGATCGTTCGGTGAGGCCGGCACCATAATTGGGGAAGGTAGCCCGACAACGCCGGGCCAGAGCGCACTCAGCCTGGGCGGCCTCGACGCGCAGCGCCATTTGGGAGGCCTCGCCCCGGCGCTCGCCAAAGGCGATCTCACCAGCCCAGAAGCCGCAAAAGCCGCGCGCGCCAACGCCACCACCTCGGCGATCCACCAATTTGCAGAAAAGGATGCGCTTCGGTCGCTCGGCACCCGCTATTTTGGCGACGGACAGTCAGGCGAGCGCGCCTTTGCCGCCTTCGCACAAACGATGGTGCAGTGGAAAGCGTTCGGAGACGAGCGCGCCTATGCAATGATGCACCAGGCAGCGTCCCGCCATTATGAACGTGGCGGCTACAGCGCCCAGGATGCCGAGCTCAAGGCCACCAGCATCATAGCCGAAGCCTCCGCGGATCCGACTTTCGGCAAACTCATCGCCAATGCCTGGGACCAGGAACAGATGCTGCGGAACGACCTCACCGGGGCGCAGGTGCAGGTCGGGGCCATGGAAGGCCGGCGCGACTTTGCCGGGCAAAATGTGACCGGGATCGAGCGCGGCAATGTGGCAACGGAGCAAGCCCATCGGACTGGAAGCAACCAAGGTCAGCGCGACGCTTCGGCGATGCTCGGACTTCCGGTCCAGGAGACCAGCCGCCGGATCGCCTTCATCAATGCGCTCTCGGGCGAGGCACGTTCTTCCGCCATCAGCCAGCTCGCCCGGGCTACTGGGCGCAACGAGGCCCAGGTGGAAAAGGCGCTCGCCACCTACTCGGCCGCAACGCAACTGGGAATAGCCGACGGCACGACCGCTGAGGCCGCGAGAGAAGGCACGAGCGTCTATGGCCGTACGAGAGAGGCAGCCGGGTACGATTTTGCCGAACGGTCCGGCAAGCTCGATGCCCAGCGGGAGGTCGGGCATGACGGAACCAGGGCCGCCGCGCGCATTGGCGAGCAGCGCCGTCAGTCCGATAATTTCGGCTTTGCCGAGGGCGCGCAGGCCGCTGGCACATCCGTGCGGGGCGCCGCCAATCTCGATGCCTTCATCAAGACCCTGAGCCAAACCGCCGGCAACCAGGTCGACCGGGCGGAAGGTGGCGCCGAGGGTACTGCTGACCGGGCACGAAACGACCGCCTCACCCGTATTGTCGATGCCGAACGTCTGACCCGCATGCAGGGCCTCCTTCGCGCCAACGGAATTACCATGTCGAAACGGCAGCTTGCGATGGATCAGAATGGCGATCTCAGCCTCAACCTGACGCCCCAGACCGCCGCCCAGATGTGGCAGGCCGGCCTCATCAACGAGAGCCAGCTGAGCGCCGTTGCCAATGGTGGCCAGGCCCGCTTCAGCTTCGCCGGCAATGACCTGCTGGTCTCGTCCAGCGCGGGATTTCAGCGAAGCGCTCGCAGCGACACCAGCACGCGGTTCGAGGCGGGAAAGCAGGCAGGCCCCGACACGATTGAGCATTTCCTGGGCGGCGGCCAGGATGGCCACGACATGATGGCGAGATGGCTAAAAGGCGGGTTCGAGATGGACCGTTATGGCCAATGGCGTTTGAAGCCGCAGGTGGCCGACACGCTACAGCGCGACGTTCAGGCGGTTATGTCCCAAACAGGATGGACACGTTCGCTTGCTCGATCCGCCGACCATCAAATTTCCAATGATATCACCTTCAGCGCAGACATTTCAGGTCGCAGCTTGGAGTTTGGAAGGACCAATGGTCGAGGCAACCCAAAGGCTGGCACAGCCGCGCGCGGAGAAAGCGGATTTCAATTGACTGGTAGGACGGCCGACACGGGATCCGGTGCCACAAGGGCTTCATCAACTATAGACATCGTGAATTACGACGTTCGTTCGGCAATTGCTAACGCCGAGCAAAGCGCAGCCAGATCGAGCAGTCCGCATCAGTCTTTCACCCAAGAACTGAGCAAACAGATTCTCGGCCCCGAAGGCCTACGCAATCGCTACCTCAGCCAAGCTGATGAAAGCCGAGGTACTTTTGACCTCACAGCCCCCGTGACAAGCTTCGAGCAATCGAGGGTTCTCGGCACGGGAAGCTTCTCGGGTGACATTGGTTATGGTCCAGGAGATGGCGACCCGACCTTCAAAAAGCGCTAAGAATCCCCGTAAAGTCGGCGCCGAAAAGAATCGCTCATCGGATTCATTGGATGCCAAAGCCATTCAGAATTGCCGGGATCAGTCGGGTCATTCCCGCGGTGGCGCCTATGCCATTCCCATTCATCCTCGGTAAGCGGCCGCATCGGACCAAATCTGTGCTTCCAGGCGGCGCGAAAATAGCCAAAGCCGAGTCCGCATATGAAAAGATAGGGGTTCAGGACAAGCGCCATCGTCAGCGTGGCGGCGTCCTCATGGGAGTGCAAAAGATCGCGAGGACCGACGTAACCGAGCAGGAGAACCAGCAGAATGAGTGCAATCCACAGTTTGGCGTACCAGGGGCGCCAGAACCAATCGCGAATTTTCGGCCGTTCTAACGGCTCTAGGTTCGGGGCTTTGTCTGTTTCGTCCATGCTTCGCTGCCTCGAGCAGACATTGACAGATTTTCGCCTGTTCCGCGCAATGAGATGTCGCCGATATGGCGCATCCTCCTTGCAAGTGATAGCATAATCGGTAAAGTGATATCAGTCTGCTTGCGCTAAGAGGAGGCCGTTGTGCCATCGGTGACTGTGAGGAATTTGCCAGATGAGGTTCATCGGGCAATCCGCGCGCGTGCAGCCTCCCATGGAAGAAGCACGGAAGCGGAAATTCGCGACATTTTGGAGCAAGCAGTAAAGCCGGCCGGCCGGCTTCGCATGGGCGATGCTCTTGCCCAGATCGGCAGGCAAGCGGGCCTGACGGATGCTGATGGAGATTGGCTCGCCCAGAAGCGTATGCCCACCGCCCCCATGAGCTTTGATTGATGATCGTCCTGGATACCAACGTTGTTTTGGAGGCCATGAAGCCGTCAGCGGAGCCGGTGGTCGTCGACTGGCTTAATCGCCAGCCGGCCGAGACACTCTTCCTGACCAGCGTGACGCTCGCTGAACTGTTGTTCGGTATTACAGCCCTAACCGAAGGCAAGCGCAAAAATGCCCTCGCCTCTGCATTGGACAGGCTCTTGAAACTTTTTGGCGAGCGAATCCTCCCGTTCGAGACCAACGCTGCGCAAAGCTACGCCGCCCTCGCCTTCCACGCCCAGGCTGTCGGCAAATATTTTCCAACTCCAGACGGCTACATCGCCGCGATTGCAAAGGCGACCGGCTTCTCAGTGGCGACACGTGATACCGCTCCCTTCGACGCGGTTGGCATTGCCGTAATCAACCCCTGGATTTCGCGCTGACGGCATCGATTATGCGAACAAACCTTGATCACCTTCCTGCATCGAAGCAGCGCGAACTTGAGCGCGTGATACAGATCATCTTCGAGGAATTCGGGGACGCGAACAATCTCGCCACCGGCAAGCGCAAAGCGGGCCGCATCCAAAAGATCATCCTCTATGGCAGCTACGCGCGGGGCGGATGGGTGGACGAGCCCCACACCGCGAAGGGCTACAAGTCCGACTATGACCTTCTCATCATCGTTAATCAAAAGGAGCTTACCGACCGGGTCAAATATTGGGAGAAGACCGACGAGCGGCTGATGCGCGAACTCGCGATCACCCAGACGCTCAAGACCCCGGTGAACTTCATCGTCCACACCTTGCAGGAAGTGAATGATGGGCTTGCCCATGGGCGTTATTTCTTCATGGACGTCGCCGGTGAGGGGATCGCGCTCTACCAGGCCGACGAGAGCGAACTGCATCAGCCAAAGCCGAAAACTTCAGCGCAAGCGCTGGCTATGGCGAAAGAGTATTTCGAGGAATGGTTGCCCAGCGGTGTTGATTTTTTCGATAATTTCAAATTTAATTTCGGCCTTGCAAGGCACAACAACGCTGCCTTTCAGCTGCACCAAGCGGCGGAGCGACTATATCATTGCGTCCTGCTGGTCTCGACCTTTTACACCCCCCACGTTCACAATCTCGGCTTCCTGCGCACGCAGGCCGAGCGGCTTGATTTCCGCCTGTTCAACGTCTGGCCGCGTGAGACGCGGGCTGAGCGGGCGATGTTCGAGAAGCTGAAGGACGCCTACGTGAAGGCACGCTATTCCAAGCATTATACGATCAGTGAGGAAGAGCTGATCTGGCTCGGAACCCACGTCGAGGAGTTGGGCCGCGTCGTCCATATCATCTGCAGCGAGAGGATCGCAAGCCTGGAGGGCGCGATTGCCTAACGCGTCGAATGGCAAACGATGGGACTTTCCGGTCAGTCGCTTAACGGCGGTCACCCCAAGAAAGCTGCCGATCGCTCCAAGGCTGCGCGATCCCTAATCCGAGGCCTGGACTGGGACAAACCGGACAATGGCGGAAAAGCAGGCATCCGTTCGGCTGGCGGCAGAGCGCATGACTGACTTCCCAGAAGCCGAATGTCCTGCCACGTCGATTTGACAGCGCAGCACCTATAAAGCGGGTCGTGGTAAGCAGGCCAAGCGGAGCCGTGGCTGGCTGCGGTCGGGCTGGCCCAATGAGCGGCCATGCGCCCAAGCCCGAGTCACGTGAAAGGGGACCCACTCGCGTTGCGCGGGTTTAGCCTAGAGCTTCGTTGCACCGGTCACCAGACATCTATAACCAGCAAACAGCGCACGACTAAGAGATCAACCCGTCGCCGGCGGATACGAGCGAGCAAATAGTATGTCGAACTGTGTCATCTGCGACGAGGCCGAAGGTCGCCGGAGCGTCAACTTCATCGACCGCTACCCAGAAGTGGCGAGTCGGACTGTATGGAGTGACGGCGCTGTGTTCACCATGCCCTGCATAGGTCAGTTAAGTGCGGACCACTTTCTTGTCATGCCTGTTGAGCACCGTTCGACCTGGCGGGAGTGCGGGCATGAGATCGGACGGCTCGATGAGGCGATTGGGCAGACGGCTGCGCTGCTTGGGATCTGCGCGCCCGAACTCCTCGTCTTCGAGCACGGCGCCCGCGAGCCTTGGGACGGCGGATGCGGTATTTACCATGCGCACCTGCACGTTGTGCCGCTAAATGCGAGGCTTGATCCGGAGCGGATACTGGGATTGACCGAGATCAGAATCGCCACTGGACTGCGAACGGCGCTGGAGGCCATGACGACCAACGGGTCTTATGCGCTCTGCGGGCATTGGGGCGCAGAGTTCAGATGGGCGGCACTGGCGTCCCCGCTGCCCAGCCAGTACCTGCGCCGCCGCGTGGCGCAGGCGCTCGGACAAAACATCTGGGACTGGCGGGCCGCCGGGCGCGAGCCGTCGCTGCTCTCCGGTCTGGCGACAGCGGGAATAATGACGAGTGCTACGCTTTGAGCATGCAGGTCGATTTCGGCTACCGCTTCGACAGGGACCTCGCTCTCCATAAGCAAGCAGTCGCGGTAAGGACGCGACTTGCGGAGTTTTATGCGGGGGAGATCCGCAGCTCGCAGGCTGTCTCGCGCATCGAGTTCTACCCGGTATCCCGTGTGGGGAAGAGCGGCAGCGAGGTTTTCTACTGCGACATATGGGTACCCGGAGTCGGCTTCCCTCGACGGCATATCGCTAAGTTTCAGGACTGTAAGCGCACGGCGGAAGAGTACCGTGCGGCACTCGATGCACGCCACGCGCAACTCTGCTCGGAGGTTTCGCACTTCCTTGACGAAGACGCCGACCTTGGGCTCATCGTCTATGATCTGGCGCGGGCGCGAAATCACAGGGAGTTCCGCGGGGTTTTTCTCGACACCGATGTGCCGGACGAATTCTGCGCGAACGCGCTGTCGGCTGGGCTGAAGGACGTTGGCAGGTTTCCGAACGACCAGGCTCCCCGCCGTACCGTCCACGAGGATTTCAAAGACTACATAGAACGCCGCACCAACCCGATCGGCAAGCTGCAAGCGCTGGCGAAGGCAAGGGTCGACTGGCATCCCCTGTCCTCTGCGGCCACGGAGATCCTCGCCGCCCTTTCCGAGATCAACGCCCGAGCCGACCATGTGGTGCTCCCGCATCTGGTGCACGGCGATCTGCACGCGCGTAACCTGATGGTCGACGCGGAAAACGCTCACTCGACCGAGCTGATCGATTTCGACTGGGTCCATTACGGCCACCCGGCCAAGGACCTTGTGCTCATGGAAGCCACGCTCAAGTACATGCTGCTTCCTGAACTAGTGCAGAAGCGGCTAGGCAAGCAGGGAAGCCTATCGATGGAGGCCGTGGCGGAGTTCGAGGACGTGCTCGCAGCGAATTGCTTCGACCTACCGGACCCGTCTGTTCTCCAGTCTCGCATGGCTGACCTTCTCAAGGACGGGAACGGCGGCACTACGCTAGAGGCTCCGATCCTCCGCACATACAGGTGCCTCGTCTCGATCCGCACCGCGGCCAAGAAAGTCCTACACGACTACTGCGGACGTGTCGGTGGCACAGCAGGGGCCGAACGCGAGTATATGACAGCGTTGTTCATGGTCACCATCGGGCTTTTCGGCTTCCAGGAAACCGAACGATTCTGGGCGTTGGCCGGGCTGCATCGGCTCGTCTCGGAGGTCTCCACGCAGTGACCACGCTCGCCGATCTCGGGGAGATGCAACTCATCGACCAAGTGCTGCTGCCCGGGGTGAGCGGTGCCTTGAAGGGGGACGACTGCGCGCTGGTGCTAGTCGATGGGGCGGCCGTGCTCTGGTCAATCGATCCATGCCCGATCCCCGTCGCCGATTTGCTAGGATGTTGCACGCCGGAGGCCTGGGGATGCTTAGCGGCTACGATCAACCTGTCCGACATCGCGGCTTGCGGTGGACGGCCAATCGGGCTGTTGGCCTCCCTCGAACTACCCGATGATACCGACATCAGTTTCGTGGAACGGTTCCAGGCTGGCCTGCTTGCGACTCTGGCAGCCAGCGGCGCCCAACTGCTCGGCGGCAACGTGAAGTCCTCTGCTCGCTTTTCGGTTACGGGCTCAGTTCTGGGAAGAGCCGGCGCGAGACCAGTCACTCGCCGGATCGCCGCATCTGAATGTGGCGTATACGTGATTGGCAGCAGCGGATCGTTTTGGGCGGCCGTCGCCGGCCAGAACGCGGGTTGGGCCGAAGGAGGCGTGCCCGGAGAGGAACTTCTAATGCCGGCCCTTCTCGCACCGGTCGCGCAGACCCAGGCGGGCGCAATACTGAGCGGCTTGCCGTTTGACGTGGCTTGCATGGACTGTTCCGACGGAGTTGGAAGCGCGGTTCAGCAGCTTGCGATCGCCAACAACATAGACATTCTTCTTGACAACGAGCCGGCGTGGACTGTGGGAGCCGGCGTCCGAGACGCCCTCGCGGCGACCGGCCACGCCATCGACAACGCGTGCTACCTATTCGGCGACTGGCAGCTCGCATGCGTCGTCGCCTGTGCCGACCAGGCGGCATTCGAGAAGGCATTGCGCGATGTTCCGCTCACTCGACTTGGGAAGGGGGTAGGCGGCTCAGGCAACGTGCAAACCCACGACGGGAGGAAGTTTGCTCCTCACGTCATGAACAAGAACTTTGCAGGAGGGTACAACTCGGTACGGTGCATCGAAGACCTCATCGGCCGCTTTTTGGAGACACCGGCACTCTGCTGAGGTGGCCCGATGATTGATCGCGCCGCGCTCGGCGCTCTGGACCCACGCTCGAAGTGGATATTCCCGTGAGCGACCTTTAAAGGCTATCCAAGCGACCGTTTGCGCGTTCGGGCGGCAGCGACTGGAACCGTGATGGGGCAGCTGAGGCCTTTTTCATCGCACGATCATCTGGCATGACGGAACTCACGATTCCAAGACGCAGCAAGGTCTCACTCAAGCGCTTTAGCGTGGTGTATGGCGCGCAGCTTCCGCCGTATGCTGCTTTGAAGGTTTCCCAGTTTTCGGCGATGGCGGCAGCTAGTGCTTCTTCATGTCCGGCTGGAACTGTCCTTAGAGCAATAACGCAATCAGACAGAACAGCTTCATAGCTAGGCAGTTGAACGATCTTGTCCTTCGACGGGCGTCCTACGCGCGGGATCAATACTGCAGGTCCGTGCACTCGCCGGCGCTCAGCGGAGGCCATCCGCTTCGTGGGTGCTAGACACCTCTCCCTCATGTCGGTTGTATGAATGAAACGTGGCCCCGTTTTGGTTTCGACATAGTCGTGGACCGAGAGCGAACCTCGAGACATTTCGACAGCGTAAGGCCGGAGGGAGACAAGCAACGGCTTCTCGACCGCCGACATGGGCTGCCGCGCCGTTCGCGATATTCGCAATACAGTCACTGTGACGGCATGAGACCGGAACGCATCCTTTCGTACTTCGCCGATTTGTTCGACGCTACCCCAAGCGCGGATCGCGTCAATCAACTCGGCATCGCGTTCACTCACCAGCACTGAAGCTGGGAGGATCGCGATCAACTCGCCGTCGATCGCGAGATATTTTAGGGCGCGCGCGACAAAAGCCAGGGCCTTACTCGCCGAGTAGCTTTGTCCCGCGACGGAGGCTTGGAACCGAGTATTCCCACGACACGAGAACGGTGGATTGAGTAAAATTAGGCTGAAAATCTGGCCTTCGAGATCACTGTCGGCGCTGTCCGCAAGTAAGTCATGAACCTTAGCCTCGCAACGCGCTAAACCAGCGCCAATCGACAGGACAGCGGTCTCATCGATGTCCGAGCCAAATAGCCGAGCATGGGGCCACCGCTCGGCGGCCGCTCGAAGCAACGCGCCGTCGCCAGCAGCGAAGTCAGCAATCGAAGCCGGAGCGTCAAGCGAAGATGCCGCCGTGAGAAACCGCGCGAGATCTGCAGGGGTATAGATCGCATCCATCACGCAGCCGCTCGACGTGAGGGCGGCAGGAAGTCCGAGACTCCGTAGACAAGGCAGCGCGCTGCGCCGGTGGTGCGCCCGACTTTTCGCTTCACGTTATCATAGACAATCTCAACATCCTCGGCGTGCGCGATGGCAAAAAGGATGGCGCCCAAGGCGTGGGGCTTTGTCCCGATTAAACCAACTTTAATCTGCTGGGACGGATGCCGATTGCGGATTTCTTCAAGAACGTAATACAAACTGAACGGGCAGTTGGATCGGGCAAAACGCAGATTTCTGGTTGCTTTGTACTTTTCCAGCGGCGCAGCATTCCCGAGGTACGCGTCAAGCGGATAATGCGGACGGAAGCCCGGCACACCGATTATCGGATAGATTTTCTTCGCAAGGGGCTGCACTTCATTCAGCATGTGGGAGAAACGAACCCCCTCGAACCCCAAGAGGGGAACAAAGCAAATATCCTCCTCCGTGCGGTCATCGAGAGACGCAAATAGCGGGATTGGAGCGATGCCATCTATACGCTCGCTGAGATCATATATCTGTCCCGCGTCCGGTGAGGGCGCTTCGCTATAACTTTCGGGCTCGAGATAGATTACGCGGAACTGGCGCCCTGCCTCCAGGCATATTCTAACCAGCGGCGCCCAGGTTGCGTGGCTCAAGCCGGTAATATCGAGATAGATTGTTCCGTCGCCTAAAGCAGCCACGAATTCTTCAAGCGGCGCTCGCCTTCGGGTAGGGACGCGCTCGTAACCCGCAATGTTGGTCTCGAATGTTCCTTGCTCGCCGTCCCTGATCTCAACGAAACGCACGCTCGTTGCCCTCTTAACTAGCGACAGCGCGAACTCGCTTCGCGGCTCGGACGTCACTCCATAAAGATAGCTCGATCCTTCCGCGGGTTCAAACCGCGATGGATCTTCGAAATCACGGGTAAAGAGGGGCCGCTCACTAATCGGCGACATAGAAACCCTCAAAGAGTCGAAGCTGATCAGGAAGCGGATAATCCTCTTCGCCTCTATTGTTCTGCCGGAGGATCTGGCGGATGCCTGTCTTTGGCTCCCTCACAAGTGTCATCAGCTGGTTTGGTGTCAGCCTAAGCTTACGTTTTCGGCGATAGCTGAAGACGAAGAACGCTGAGTAGATCGGATGAACCGAATAGTCGTAGCCCTTTAGATCGAGGTCAGTCCGCTTGTTCGCGACGCTGCGAACCAGAGCGAGATGCATGACAGCTGCCGACAACAGCTTTTCCGCTTCACCAAGTGGTGCGTCCTCGGGCAAAGTGAACTGTGTTACCTCAGGAGTATGTCCTTCAGGTTCGCTTGCCAGCACTTCGAACACGCGACCCAACCCCAGCAGAAGCTTGGTTAGCTGGGCGCCATGAACTGAAAGCCCCTCCAGCTCCGTGAGATTCTTGCGGCCAACCAACGTCGCCGCTTGTGTTTGAAGTTCCGGGCGAATGGGATCGCCGGCCACGCTTTTCTCGTCTCTTTTTTGAAGCAGAAGCGCTTGGCCGACCAGCTCGAGTAAGTATCGAATGTTGCCGCCTGCCATCAGCGTAAATGTGCGCCAACCCGCATAGTATTTGCGGATGCCGGGGCGGCGGCGCCTCAATGTGAAAAGCAATGGGAATTTGTAGTTTCCCAGCCTTTCTTCCCAAGCCTTCGGCTGCAGCTCCCGTTCGTTAAACACGGCCGCAATCGAAACTTTCTGGGAGCGCGCCCAGAAATCCACGAGAGCCAAATCGAGCGGTTGCATCGACTTGGCTTCTTCCAGCCAGACCGGACAGTCGATCTCAACATGCTTGATTATGCGTGCGGCATGTTCCTGCACGCCTAAGAGATCTGCTTCTTCCTCAGGTGTCAATGTTGGTAGTATTCGAGAAATATCGAGGCTCGTTGGAAAGTCCTTCGCCACGTGCGCTCTGAGATTGCAGACTTCGGCAGCGAAGGTTACAAACTGTTCGCCTTCCAAGCGCCGCTCAATATCTATGCGCTCATAATCAGCAGGGCTGATCAGCTGTTCATTTTCGTTGAGAGTACTGCGCTTTCTCCAGCCAAGATCACGTACGCCAATCTTGAACGTGTAGTGCGGTCCGCAATGTTTTATCAGCGTGTTGAGAACAACCTGCTGATAATCGAGCAGGTTCTCGAATTCATCAACGATGAAAAAGAGGTTTTTTCCCAAAAATTGAGGTAGCTCGAGAACCGCCTGACACAGGTCGTCGATCGCTTGGCCCTGCAGCGACAGCGGGGGCAAGGCGGTAGGATCAAGATTGTTGAGAAAGGCCTCGAACCGGCGTCGTCCACGATGAATGTTCTTAAGCAGCTGGGCCTGATCGTCGGCTAGATCGAGATAGAGGGAATCTGCCACATCCTGACACACTGACGTTGGCAGCGCAGCCCCAACCGGCGCGTGTTTGGCATGCCAATTCAGGAACTCGACCACCTGCCCGCAGAAGACCAGATTGAGGTAATGCGCGAAGACCCGCTCCCACTGGCGATCGGTAAGCTCATCACCGCGAAATGCAGTCACTCGGTTCGTGTTCACCCGGTAATAGAAGCCGTAATAAGGCCATTGACTGATCGTTGCAGTGTCGTGCTTCTCAAGCTCGAACCGCCCTTCGTAGGACAGGCATCGCAGGACGGTCGTTTTTCCCGTCCCTCGCCCGCCGACCAATATGCAGGGGCGTGGCGTTTCCAGCTCGGGGTAGTAAGTAGGCTTGGTAAAAAGCTTGAAGAGCGCGTCTTTGAGCCATTCGGCACGATAGATGCCAAAAGGATCGGCGAGTGCGTCGTCTTCCACAGATAGATCGCTAATCACAGGCGCCGCACCAGCGGTGTCCAGCCGCTATTGTCGGTGAAGAAAAGGGGAAGGTTGGCGTCCGGAACGGAGTGTTGGAACGCGAGCGCCAGCCCAAGCTTGTGGAAGCCTCGCCAATCTAATTCACCGCCATTGTCCTGGTCATAGCCCAAGCGCCGGCCCACTCTCTCCACGAAAGCTATGCCCTCAGCGCGGATCGAATCGGGCCAGAGTAGTGAGTGCGGATCGGCAAGCGAATATCGCTCAGGGATCACGTTTCCGGCTGAGATCCTCAGTTGAGGAACATGGCGGCTGATCCTGCGGCGCCCATATTCGGTCGTCATGGCGTTGCAATAATAGAACGTGGCACGGGTTGCTGCGGCATGCGGCGTAGTCTCAAGCCTCTCGAACGATGTCGAGCCGGAAGCGTGGCTATAAGACCGCCGCCATGTCTTCAGGAATTGCTCCCCCGAACCGACAAAATCATCGACAAAGACGACTGGCCCACTAAATCCGTTCGCCAGCCTTTCAATCACCTCTCGCGGTTCGAAGAGCTGGTTCTGATCGATGCCGATGGCTTGCCGAGCCTTCCTAGCGAAAAGCCAGCCGCTGTCGGACGGGTTTGGATCCTCCCCTTGGACGATAGTGATAAGCGCTCTTCCGCAGAACTCTCTCCAACGCGCCGACGCGTCAGCGAATGTTTCGAGATCATCGGCCAGAAAATTGGACAGATTTTGAAACGCTGACCGAAATAGCTGATCGACCAAGTGATCGGCAAGGAACGTAAAGCGGCTAAGCAATATCAAGGCGTAGCCTCGTTCGGCTTCAGAAAAATTCGCAAGCCAGCCTTCGGGGTCGATTTTCGTCTGCTCCCAAGCGCCAAAATCGACCAAGCGACCGCAGGCCTCTAGCACGTTGGCTTCATCAGGAAATACGTGTGGGATCGTCATGTTTCTCGAAGTAGCGCAAAAATAGGATGTTGGCAGCAGACATTAACGGGTGGAATCGGCAGCGCAAGGCCATCCTATGCGTCGCTGTTCATCCTGCCGAAACGGCTGCCGCTTCGCGCCGAAGCCTGAACCCGGCTAGGATCCTTGCGCACGAATACCCGCCCTTTCGTAAATCGCCCGACGAGCGGCAGGTCGTGGGAACAACAGGCATTTAAGGCCCTGCTGCCGAACGGCGTATGTTGGTCGATAGTGTTGAAAAACTCAGCCTTGCAGTAGTCGCAAAGTCCTGATTCACTGGGTCTGTCGTTGGGAGACAGGCTGATGATGGGTGCTCGAGCGGTGATGCAGGAGGCGCTGTTTTACAGCTTCAGCCTGGAGGACCATGTGCCGCAAAGTCACCTGCTGCGGGCCGTTGACCGCTTTGTGGACCTGAACGGTATCCGGGAGAAACTGCGACCATTCTATAGCGAGACGCGCCGCCCTTCGATTGATCCCGACCTCATGATCCGGATGCTGCCATTGGTTATTGCGTTAGCATCCGGTCAGAACGGCGCCTCTGCGAGGAAGTGCATCTTAATCTTGCCTATCGCTGGTTTTGCCGCCTCGGCCTTGACGGAGCGGTGCCGGATCATTCGACGTTCTCCAAGAACCGCCACGGCCGCTTTCGGGATAGCGATCTGTTGCGGGACCTGTTCGAGATGACGGTCACGCGCTGTATCGAGGAGGGATTGGTCGGTGGCGAGGGCTTTGCCGTCGACGCCAGCCTGATCAAGGCCGAAGCGAACCGCCAGCGAGGTGTGCCCGGCGAGGAAGGCTTGCCCCCGGACATCGGCAACCATGCAGCCCGGGAGTATCTGGAGGTGCTCGATGCGGCAGCGTTCGGCGCGGCATCGCCCGTCACGCCCAAATATCTGTCACCTGTCGATCCTGCAGCGCGCTGGACAAGCGCTCATGGCGGACAAGCCTTCTTCGCTTACAGCACCAATTATCTCATCGATTTGGAAAACGCCGTAATTGTTGATGTTGAAGCCACCACGGCCATTCGCCCCGCCGAGGTGACGGCGCAGCGACCGATGATTGATAGGACGCAGGAACGCTTTGGCATTTGGCCACAGCGCCTGGCCGCCGATACTGGTAATGGCGATGCCGCCAATATCGCCTGGCTTGTCCATGAGCGCGGCATCGAACCGCATATTCCCATTTTCGATCATGCGGGCCGCCGGACTGGAAGCTACCATCGCACTGAGTTCCGCTACGACCATCAAAATGATCTTTATGTATGTCCCGGCGGCAAAGAGTTGTTCCCGCGCCGCAAGAACTATGCGATCCCACCGCCTGACGTCGATCAGGACGGGTTCATCCGCTATCGCGCCAGTAAACATGACTGCGATGCCTGCGCTCTCAAGCCGCAATGCTGCCCGGGTCAGCCCAACCGAAAAGTGATCCGATCAATCCACGAGGGGGCACGGGATCTGGCAAGAGATTTGTCCAAAACCGACGCCTATGTCACCTCCCGCCGCGAGCGGAAAAGGTTCAGATGCTGTTCGCCCACCTCTAACGCATCCTCAAGCTCGACCGCTTGCGCCTGCGAGGACCAAATGGTGCAAAAGACGAGTTCCTCCTGGCAGCCACGGCACAAAACCTCCGTAAACTGGCAAAGCTCGTACCGATCTATCCAGCAACCAGTCCCGCATGAGGCGGCGTCCAGCTTCACTCCAAAATCCGCGAACGAAAATCCCGGACTTCTTCAACACTATCGGTCGAGATCTGCCGGAAAAGCGGACTGTCGGCAGCTAGGGATTGAAAATTTGGCTCTGAGCGACCGATAAGGGTCGAACTTCGCCTGCCCTGGCTCCATAACACCTCTACCTCGTTCGCCCTTTCGTAGGTGACGACACAGGGGAGAGATCGCGGACCTCTTCTGGCGTGATCGTCTTCGCCAGTTTTACCAGGAACTTGACGGCGATGGCCTTGATCTGCGGCATTATGGGGTTCCACGGTTTGCCATAACCGGCAAGCATCGTCGATCCTTCTATCGACGCGCTAATGTAAACCGATACGATCTCTACCTCTTCAGGCGATAAGGACGGGTTGAGTTCCGCAACGAACGTCGCAATCAGGCCGTGGACATAGCGATAAACCAGCTCAACCCGGTCCGCCACGAAGTCGTTGTGATTAGCCATGGCCCACAGCTCCGTGAATAGGTGCGTCATCTTCTTTGTCTGGATTTCATCCAGACTGCCTCCAATAACGAGCGCGAGTGCTTCGTCTGCAGGCATTCCTGTGTTGGTGATCTTTCTTCTGACCTCCCCCTCGCTCGGGCTGAGAAGTTCTTCCAGAAGAACCTGCACCAACATCTCCTTGCGCGGGAAATGGCGGCTGACGTTACCCACCTGCAGCCCGCATTCAGAAGCGATGCGCCGGAGCGTGAAAGCCGATGCGCCTTCCTCAATGAGGACATGCAAAGCCGCTTTCAAGATAGCATCCACGGTATCAGAACCGCGAGAATATACGCCAGGCCGGGTCGGAGTAGCGCGTTTGGTGGTCTTCGACTTCTGAATGGTCATGCTCCCCCGTATCCCTGAATCCGCCGCAAGAAAAGTTATCTACCTCATGAGAGGGGTGGAGGAGCGCGAGCGGCATCTCGAATGGTCAGGCAGAACAGCGGGAAGGTCGCGGGGCGATCTCCCACATGGGAGGACCCCGCCGGCCTTATCAGAATTCGCGCAATATCTCGCGCAGCGTCGTCCCGCTATATTCGCTCCGCACGGCGCCTGCCTTTTGGAGCGCCGGGATGACGCCATTCACCAGATCCTGGAGTTGACGATTATAACCTGATCCTTCGATCAGGAAGCCGTCGCCGCCTACTTCGTCCATGACCGCCATCATCTTTTCGGCCACTTCATCCGCAGTGCCGCTGAAATCCATGCCGCTCGCGCCCTTGCCGACAGAGAACAGGTCGCGGAGGGACTTTCCTTCTTCTCTGCCCGCCTTTTTCATGAAATCGAGGGCGCTGGTGTGACCGCCTGCGACGATGTCCTGTGGCACAGGTGCATCGACGTCGTATTGCGAGAAGTCCACGTCCAAGGATGACGATGCCATGACGATATTATGTTCGAATGAAGCCTGTTTTTCCGCTTCGGTCATTTCCGGCGGCTGACCACCTTCGGGATAGATATTCACCGGCGTCAGGAAGAAGACCTTGATGTCGTCGGGGTTGCGGCCCTGTTGTTCAGCGCGGTTACGGATGTCCTCGCGATAAGCCTTCATGCCGGGGACGCCGCCGGTCATCATGCCCAAGACGACTTCGGCATTTTTGGATGAAAACTGGCGACCGCGTTCAGAGGCGCCTGCCTGCGCCAGCACTGGATAGCCTTGCGGCGAGCGCAATGTGTTCAATGGACCGCGCGAGCGGTAATGTTTCCCCTCAAAATTGACGGTGTGCACCTTACTGTGATCGACATAGACGCCGCTTTCAGTGTCAGCGACCAGCGCCCCTTCTTCCCACGAGTCCCACAGCTGCTTGACCAGGTCGACGAATTCGTCGGCCATGTCATAGCGCTCGACCGGCGGCGGCATCTTGTCCATGCCAAAGTTCAGGGCGGCGTTCCGCTCGCTCGACGTCACCATATTCCAGCCAGCACGTCCCTTCGTCAGCGAGTCGATGGTGGAAAGCAGGCGGGCGAGAAGATAGGGCGGATAGAAGGTGGTCGATGCCGTCGCGATCAGGCCGATATGCGACGTTTCCTGCGCCATCACTGGCAATAGCGGCAGCGGATCGAGCTTGGGCGAAAGCGTCGCGTTCTTGAGGTCCAGTTCCATGGAGTTTGCGTAGCGATCTCCGACGATCAAGCTGTCTTCGAAAAAGACAAAGTCGAACTTCGCTGCCTCGAGCATCTTGGCCAGTTCCTTATGGTAGGATCCGTCCGCCCATTGCGATCCGAACTCCTTGCCGTCGCCCGGCCATGACGTGGCTCCGAACTTAGTGAAATAGCCCAGGTGGAATTTGGTGTGTGCCATCGCTCGAACCTCTCTTGTGATCTTGCAGGGATGATAGTTGACGGATATCAACTATTGCAAGAGTGAAGGCGCAAAATTGTAAAGCGGCGTAGTGCGCAGGTCAGCCTGGGTCCGCGGGCGACAGATATCCGCCACACACATCCGGTTCGGCCGCTCCCATCCGCGCAA
This sequence comes from Sphingobium sp. EP60837, assembly GCF_001658005.1. Classification (NCBI taxonomy): domain Bacteria; kingdom Pseudomonadati; phylum Pseudomonadota; class Alphaproteobacteria; order Sphingomonadales; family Sphingobiaceae; genus Sphingobium; species Sphingobium sp. EP60837. The sequence continues at coordinate 187,706 of NZ_CP015987.1, forward strand.
GGTGTCGGCTGATCCCAAAGAACGCCGCCGCTGCCAGTAGGCAGGTAGCGATCAGCGTTGCGAACGCCGGTTCATAATTGCCCCAAAGGTCATGCAGCCATCCTGCCGCCGCCGACATGATGAAGGTGAAGGGCAGCGTCATGACGCCCAGCAGCCCCAAAACCTTGGGCAGCGCGTCGATGCCGAAGATCCGCACCACCAGGGCGCTGATCGGCGGAAACACCGACGCTCCGCAAAATCCGATCAGGAACGACGCAACGGTCAGGACCGGCAACCATCCAGTGATCGCGATCAGCGTCCACGCGAGAGCAAACCCCATTGCGGACAGGGCAAGCGTCGTGGCCGAGCCAACCCGGTCGCAGGCATAGCCCGCGACCAGCGATCCGATGATGCTGGCGACGCCGGATGAGGAAAGGAGCATGGCGCCCGTCTCCAGCGAAACGCCATATTCCTTAATGACTGGCAGCATGTGGGCCGATCCCGCGATAGCCGTGCCGTTCAATATGCCATCGCCCACTACGATCACCCAGAAGAGCATGCTGCCCAGAATGACGACCTTGGCCGACCCTGTAGGCGACGCGACCGTCTCCTGCTCATCCAGAAGCTCTTCGGGCGGGTCAGCGACGCCCAGCATGAGGGGCAGCAGCAGCAGGTGTATTGCGACGATCGACAGATAAAAGGCGGTCAGCCCATGCCGCTGGATGATGTCCACGCCCAGCAGCGGAAGGAAAGTGACCAGCAGGGGAAGGTAGGCGATGCCCATCACCTTTCCGCGGTCATGGGGATACCAGCCGCTCGCAAGGACAGCGGGAGGCAAGGCTGCGAAGAGCGCAGAGCCCGGTCCGATCAGCAATGCACAGGCGGCCAGCGCCAGCGCCATCGTCGGCGCGAAGGCCAGGGCGAGATATCCCAGGAGCGACATCGCCACGCCGCTTGTCATGACGGACCTCAGGCCATAGCGGCTGATGAGGCCAGCCATCATCGGACCCAGGGCCGTCATGGACAGGACGGTCAGGGACAGCCCCATGGTGGCCGTACCAAGGGACGCATGATATCTCTCCTGCATCGCGAGGACGCTGATGCCCAGTCCACCGAACGCGCATCCCGTGCCGACATTCTGCGCGAGCATTGCCCGGACCAGCATGCCGCCGCGTCCTTGCCTGACCGGCTGGCCGGCCGCTATGGCTTCAGTCATGCCCATGGGCTTCGGCAACGCGGGTGCGGAACGCTCCTGCGGATGTGGCGAGCAGTGAGAATAAGGAGTGATGGGCGTTGTCTGTCATGAAAGATGATCTCTCAACTCAGTAGAATAGTTGACAGTTGACAACGTTTAGTCAAGCCTTTCGTCGCGTCGCCGCGAAACCGCAACGGATTTTGGAGGATAGTAACTGACATGACGACCCACCGGCAGACCGATACCGCCTTGGAGCCGATGTTCCTCCACCGCTGGTCGCCCCGTGCATTCGACGGATCGGACATGCCTGCGCAAGACTTGCGCACGATATTGGATGCGGGCCGCTGGGCGCCGTCATCCTTTAATTATCAGCCCTGGCGTTTCCTCTATGCAACCCGGAATGACGCGGAAAACTGGCAGCGTTTCCTCGACCTCCTGATCCCGTTTAACGCGATCTGGGCAAAGGACGCGTCGGTCCTGCTGTTCATCCTGAGCGAAACGACGATGGGCGCGCCGGACAAGCCGAGCCATTCGCACAGCTTCGATGCAGGAGCGGCCTGGGCCGGCATTGCGCTTCAGGCGCATTTGCTGGGCTATCATGCCCACGGAATGGTGGGGATCGACATGAAAAGGACCAGAACGGAGCTGGGGATTCCTGATGGTTTCAGGATCGAGGCGGCGGTGGCGATCGGACGTCGGGGCGATCCTGCCACGCTGGCCGAAAAGCTGCAGGCGCGCGAGGTGCCGAGCGATCGCAAGCCGCTGGACGAGATCGCCTACCCAGGCAGCTTCCGCGGCTGATGCAGGGGATGGACAAGGGCCGGACGAACGACATCGCGCCGGCAGGACCATGATCCGGCATGAGCAGGGAGGTTTCTAGAAGTTCACCCGGGTGGACATCGATCCGTCGATGACGATGTTCGCGCCGGTCGTGAAGCTCGACCAGGGACTCGACATGAACAGCGCCATCGCAGCGACATCGTTCGGCGCGCCCATCCTTCCGACCGGGATCAGTGACTGCATTGCGTTGAAATAGTCGGGCTTTTCCACTTGCATCCGGCCCAGGCTGCCTTCCTCATCATAAATGAGGCCCGGGGATATGGAATTGAACCGGATCTTTTTGGGCGCATATTCCCGAGCAAATCCCTTTGTCAGGTTGGTAAGCGCAGCCTTCATCGCCGAATAGGCGCTGGGCGCGCCCACCTCGGTCGCCGCAATCGACGAAATGGCCAGGAACGACGCGTCGCCCTTTGCGGCGGCGGCAGCCTCTAGAAAGGGGCAGACCGCCGCTGCGGCATTCACCGCGCCTATCACGTCCGATTCAAAAGCCTTGCGCCATGCAGCCTCGCCATTGCCTTCCACCAGACTGCTGGCGTTGGCGACATAGGCGTCAATGCCGTCAAGGGCGGCGGCGGCCTCGTGGATGAATGCTTGCAGGCCTTGCGCGTCAGCGATGTCGACCGCTGCTCCGAAGACCGAGACATTATGCGCTTCCAGCCGCTTGACCACGCCCGCCACGCGATCGGCATCACGGCCGCAGATTGCGACCTTCGCGCCCTCGGCAGCAAACAGTTCGGCCATGGCCCGGCCTATGCCACGGGTACCGCCGGTGATGACGGCGGTCTTGTCTTTCAGTCCTAAATCCATAATCAGCCTCCGCCTTGCATCGCCTTTTAGAGGAGTTGGACCACCTCGATCAGATTGCCTTCGATGTCCTTCACGAAAGCAACCTTCACGCCATGGTCTGAACGGGATTGCACCGGCTCGATGAGTGTCGCCCCTGCTGACTGCGCCGTTTCGACGAACTGATCAATGTCCGCGGCCACGAAGCCAAGGATCACGGCCTCGCTCGCGGACCTTGGCGCATCCAGGAACTTCGTCAGCGTGAAACTCCCGGTGCCCGGCGGATCGGAACGGAAATAGATTTCCTGGATCGGGCGACCGGCGATCTGGTCTTCGCCGCGCCCTTCCTCTTCCAGGCCGCATAGCGTGGCATAAAAGCGGGCCATGCTGTCGGCGTCTTCAACGATCAACTTTGTAAAAGCCAGCGGGATCGCTCCACCTGAACCTGTGGACATATGCTCTATTCCTCGATGTGATGAACGGTCGATTGGGATGGATCAGCCACCGAGAGCATAGCGCAGACGGAGGCCGTACATTCTGGGTTCGCCATACAAAGTGGCGTTGTAATATTGGGATGAATAAGTGTTGCTGTTGCTCACCCGATACAGCTTGTTGGTGAGGTTGGTGCCATAAAGACCAATGTCGACGCGGCTGCCGCCGACATTGCGCCAGTCGAGTGACAGGCTAAGCGTCCCGAATGCGGCCAATTTCTCGCCCGGCTTCATGCTGGCCGGAACGACCGTGGCTTCGGTGTGCTGCGAGGCTGTGTGCGCATAGTTGAAGAACATCGATATCGTGCCGAGATCGCCGCCAAGTGGCCGCTCCGCCGATACATGGACGCTGTAGATATAGGGCGATACATATTGGAAGGGCAGGCAAGTCAGAACCGCCGTGCCGCCGGGACTGACGAGATTGCCAGTGCAATCCTGAACCGGGATGTTTGGCTGATAGTCGTAGCGCTTATATTTGGCATCCGTGTAGCTGAACGTGCCGCCGACTTCGAGACCAGGGAAGGGGCGCAAGGACGCCTCCGCCTCGACGCCCTGTATTCTGGCGTTTGCCCTCAGGATCTGCGCGCCGCCAGCGCCGGTCGCAGGATTGAAGTCGCCAGTCGCGCGCTGAATATCGCGGTAGTTCATATAGTAATAGGTCGCATTCAGGCGAAGAGGCATGTCGGCGATGCGCAGGTCCGACTTGAACCCTCCTTCATAAGAGGTGACATATTCCGGCGTGAAGGTGCGAGTGTTGTCAAACACCGCGTTCGCATTGACGCCGCCTGCCTTGTAACCGCGGCTGATCTTTCCATACAGGAGCAGTGCTCGGGATACTCTATAATCAACGCCGATATTCCAGGTCGGTGCATTGGTTTTGAGCGTGGCTTCAAAGCCGCATTCGCTCTGGTCAGCCACGATCGCGTTGGTGGCGAGGCAGAACGCGCCGCCGGGGAAAGCCAGATAATAGTTGGATGAGCCGGTAATCCTGTCCCAGGTGTGGCGATATCCGCCTGTCAGTTTCAGCTTCTCCAGCGCGGGCGTGACCAGCCCTAGATCCAGCGTCGCCTGCGCGTAGAGCGCCTTCGATCGGTTGGCGATCGCATATCGGATGTCATAGCCGCTGCACGTGACATCGCTGCCGGTGAACGCGGCCGGGCAGAAGCCGACGGTGCCGGCACCCTGCTCGCCAACTGGGCGCTGGTCGTAAAGGAATCCGCCCGCCGTGAAGGTCAGCCGATTGTCGAGAAGATTGCCTTGCAGCTGTAGTTCTTCGGTGAAGACTTTCAGATCGTCACGGGGGATGCGCGCTGCGGTTGCGTTGAGATAGGTGATCGGTGTCCCGTCCCCCGGGAGGACCGCTTGGCCTGGAGCTGGATAATTGCGGGGATCGCCATCGTCAAACTGGAAAACTGTTGCGTCACTATCGATGCTGTAGTTCGTTCTGAACCGTTGGTAGCTGATGATATTCCGTGCGGTAAGCTCGTCCGTCAGGTTGAGCGTGGATGTATTGGTGATGCCCCAAGTCTTCGTTTTTTGAAAGGAATCCACGCCGTGCGCGGTTTCGCGCGGACCCCGCGCGGCCGCTTCGGCCACCGAAGCGCGATAGACGTCGCATGATGCTATTGCGCCGGGGATCGTCGGCCCTTCATAACAGAATGGCGTGGGATTTCCCGCCCCATCCGTGAGTGATTGAAGACCGGCTATGTTGATGTCAGTGCTGACAAGACCAGTGCCATGGGTCCGTGAATAGGCGCCATAAACCATGGTATAGTTTTCGAAATCCTCGAACGGCTTGAGCGTCAAGCCGACTCGTCCTGAATACCAGTGAAGATTGTCGCGATCCGTGTTCCAGATCACATCATGGCTATAGCCGTCGCGATCCTGATAGGCTCCGGCAACGCGCAGAAGGACCTTGTCCTCTATGACGGGAAGATTGAGCGCGCCCTCAAGCTCCCTGTTGTCGTAATTGCCGATCTTGGCCTGGACATATCCCCCAAAATCGTTCGTCGGCTTCCTCGGAACCAGCAGAACCGCGCCGCCGGTTGTATTGCGCCCGAACAGGGTGCCTTGAGGGCCGTTAAGCACCTGGACATTTTCCAGGTCCACGAAATTGCCCGGCCCGCCTTGTTGCGGGACCGAAATCGGGGCTGGGAGCGGCACTTCGTTCAGATAGACGACCACGCCAGGAGACGCCTGGAACGTCGCGCCCTGACCGCGGATCGTGAAACTTTGCGCTTCGCGTGACGGATTGCCGTTATTGCCGACGACCAGCGACGGCACGCTTGCTTGAAGATCTTGCGCCTGCGTCACGCCCTGCTGCTGGAGTCGCTCGGGAGAGAAAGCGGTGATGGAGATCGGGACGTCCTGCGCCCGTTCATTGCGACGCTGCGCGGTCACGACGATTTCGTTGGCCGGTGATGACGCGGCGGAATCGGCGGCAGAAGATGGCGAAAGTTGAGCTTGGGCCGGACCGCCAATCCAGATCGCCGTCATCGCGGTAGTGCAAAGAAGAACACCATTCTGCACGGATCGTAGCATCGCAAAAAATCCCCCTTGGTTTATGACTTAACCCTTTGTGAAAAAGGAACGCATCGGCTCGACTGGCTGGTATCTATTGAACATGACGAGGCATGCCCCGGACGACACGTCCGCGATTTATGCTGGGACTGGCGGCCGATGATCGATCCGCCAGCCATTCCCGCTTTGATTTTCCTCAGTCGCCCTCAGGCGGCCAGAACTTCATTTACATCAGCCGGGACATTGGTCGGCCCGTTGACCGCATAAGCCTGGCTGAGCATGCCGATGAACGCCCGATCGTTCATGGGGTCGGTCGGCATTTTGAACGGCACCCTCCGCTTGCGCAGGTCATCCAGCAGCATGTTCAGCGCCTGCTCGTGCGTGATGTCGTCGGTATGGTCGAACGTCCGCTTCAGATCCGCCATGTCCATGAATACGCGCGCGCCCCAGTGGACGAGCAAGCGGATTTCCTGCGGCGGGATCTGCTGCGTAACCTCGCCAAAGGTTTCGATCCGCCAACCGCCTTCAACCGTCGGGTCGACGCCGATCTTGCTGGAAATGTCGAGGCCTGTGGGACGGCGCATATTCACAGGGCCAGTCGCCTGAGCATGGTGGAACATCATCTCGTTTTCAGCGACAACGGCGCGGCCCCACATCGGCGCGGTAACCTGCCGGGGCTCGCCCCGCGGACCGTCCGGCCAATAGTTGAACCCGCCCCCAATCTTGCCCTTATAATACCAGCCGGTAACCTGAGCCTTTTTGCTCTGCCAACGGCGGAACAGCCCTGACTTGGCCATGATGAGCAGCAGCCAAAGGGGCGTATTTTCCATCGTCATGCCGCGGAAAACGGTGCCGTCGAGATGCGGCGGGCCGCCGATCGGCGTCGGACCTTGCAGGTTGAACAAGAAGGTTTCGGGTTCCGCATATTGCGCCCCCCAATATTTGCGCACCATGTCGAGAAACTTGGAATTATAATAGCAATCTTCGATTTCAGGATAAAAGCAGACGCCCCCCCGCGCAAAATATCCCCTGAATGTTCCATTTAGGATCATGTCCCAGGTCAGCGTCACGCCTTCAGGGATAACGCCGCCAGTCGTCGCGATCACTTCTTCGGGAGACTTGAAGTTTTCAGCAAGGATGAGCGGCCAAGGCCCATGGTCACGCACGACCTGGATAAGGCGATCATACTGATCGTCGGTATAGGCGTTTTCAATGACGTAAGGCGGCGCAACGGGGCGGAATTGGTCGGCAAGATCAGTGGTCATCGGTCCCTCCTCGATTAGATGACGCGGCGATCGTCCCAGCGCGCATGGCAAAGTAGCAGCAAGCCCGAGTCGATCAGCTGGCGACGATAAAGCTGGACCATAAGTTGACGATCGTCAACGGTTTCGCATTTCCGTTTCTCTTTTGTGAGAATAATAGCGCGCCAGGTGGATAGCGCGCCCCTCTTTCCTGCACCAATTTAGAATGTTGACGACCGTCATCTATTGGCGATAAGAAGGGTCAGGATTGTCATCGATAGCTGGTCGCCAGGTGGGCGACTGCGCCAGAAAGGAATGTCATGGGCCTTCAAACCTTGGATCGCGATTGCACCGTCGAAGAAATAGTCGCCGCAATGGAGCGGGACGGCGCCTGCATCATCCGCGATGTGCTTTCTCCTGAAGATCTGAAGGAATTGCAGGAAGAGACGGCACCCTGGATCGAGCAGACGGCTGACGGCATGGACGACTGGTCGGGCCGCAAAACCAAGCGAACGGGCGGCTTGATTGCGCGCTGTGCATCGGTCCGCAAGATCGCCGTCAATTCCATGATCGTAAGTGCGGCGAACGCCACACTTCGTCCATACTGCTCAAAGATACAACTGAACATCACGCAGCTCATCACTATCATGCCCGGGCAGGGCGCGCAGCCACTTCACCGCGACCGCTTTGTATGGGGCGGCGACGACAGCGGCGGTGTGATTCCAGAAGGTATCGAGCCGCAATGCAATGGAATTTGGGCGGTAGAAGATTTCACTGCTGAAAATGGCGCCACCAACATCGTGCCGGGAAGCCATAAATGGCCTTTCAGCCGTCAGGCTCGCCGCGACGAGGCAATCCCGGCCGTGATGAAGGCGGGGTCGGTCCTGCTGTATAACGGCACCGTCATCCATGGCGGCGGTGAAAATCGCAGCAAGGGCCCTCGAAAGGCGTTGAACGTTACTTATACGCTCGGCTGGTTGCGGCAAGAGGAAAATCAGTATCTCTCGTGTCCGCCCGAAATTGCGAAAGATTTCGACCAAGAACTGACGGATCTATTAGGATATTCCTTCGGGAACTACTCTCTGGGTTTTTACACGGACCCTCGGAAAAGGGACCAGTTTAGCGATATCGTGCCGCCCGAGGTTGCACTTGGCCGCTGGCCTCGCGAAATCCCGGAAATGGCGCAGACGGATGCCGTTGCTGAACCTAGCTGAATACCGTGCGCAGCAGTCCACCAAATAATCGGGCGGGCAGTTGTGCCATCGTTAGCATGCGCAGCGGCGGACCTTCACCACATTCGATAAACGGCGGGGCCTGCACGCACGCTTTAAACATAAGCGTTCACCTTGATTGGTTGAACCTGCAAGCCAGTCTGGCGCTGATTTAGATCCTCCCGATGGGAGAATTTACACCTTGCGCCAAGTTGCTGCGGAATGTGCGTTGCTGCGGATGCAACGGGGAGATCGCCACGCCTTTACTATGGAGACAGATTGATGGTGGATGTACGACTTGAAGGCAGAGCAGCAATCGTTACCGGCGGGGGAGATGGTATCGGACTGGGTATTGCAAAGCGCCTCGCCCGTGCCGGCGCATCGGTGATCATCGCGGAGTTCAGCGAAGAGAAGGGCGAGGCTGCAGCTGCGGCCATTCGCGCGGGCGGAGGCCGAGCTGATTTCATCCGCACCGACGTCACAGATCGCAGCCAGATGGAAGCGGCGGTCGACGCCGCTGTCAGCCGCTTTGGCAGCGTCGATATTCTGGTGAACAATGCCTATAGTGGTGGGACATTCTCGCGCGCGGAAGCAATGTCCGACATCCATTTTCATGGATCTTTCGCGATCAACCTTTTTGGCCCGAAATGGGCGATGGATAGAGCCTTTCCGCATATGAAGGCCAAAGGCTGGGGCCGGATCATCAACATATGCTCGCTCAATGGCGTCAACGCGCATGTCGGCACGGTTGACTACAATGTGGGAAAGGAAGCGCTTCGGACGCTGACGCGAACAGTGGCGCGTGAATGGGCAGTCTTCGGTATTTGCGCGAACATCATCTGCCCTGCAGCAGCTTCGGCGTCATTCCGCGAGTTCGAGCAATTGCAACCTGCCGCCGCATCATCTGCGGCCGCTGCCAATCCCATGGGCCGCATGGGCGATCCAGAAGCCGATATTGGCGGCGTTGCCCTGTTCCTAGCCAGCGAAGATGCTCGGTACCTCACTGGGAACACGCTGTTCGTCGATGGCGGGGGCCATATCAACGGCGTCGCCTGGGCACCTGAGTTGCCGGACGCATGAGCGCACATTTTTGAAAATTGTTGGCTCACGCGATGCCAAACACACCGTAGATACAGGAGAATCGATGAAAAAGGTCGCACTGGTTACAGGAGCCACGCGGGGCATCGGTAAGGTCACTGCGCTGGCATTGGCCGCTCAGGGATTCTCCGTCGTTGTGACCGGCCGCACTCTGCAAGCGGGGCAGGGGTCGGTCGGCGATGGCGAGTTCGTTCCAGGCAGCATTGAGGAGACCGTTGCAGCGATTGAAGCCGCAGGAGGTGTGGCGCTTGGCGTCAAGCTCGACTTGCTTGATCGCTCCTCAATCGATGCTGCGCTTGACGCGACAATCGCACAGTTTGGGCGTCTTGATGTGCTCGTTAACAACGCGATTTATCAAGGGCCGGGCATCATGGACCGGCTTGCCGACTTTACGATGCAGCAGGCAGAGGATAATTTTACCGGCAGCGTCGTCAATCAAATGTATATCAGCCGGCAGGCAATCGTGCACATGGCGCGCAATGGCGGTGGCCGCATCGTCTTCGTCACCAGCGGCGCCGCGGTGATGCCGCCCCCGGTTGGCGCAGGATTGCTCTACAGCGCGAGCAAGGCGGCACTGAACCGCATTCCCGGCTTTATAAATTACGAGCACGGGCCAGACGGAATTTTCGCCTTTCTTGTCGAGCCGCAATTCACCTTCACCGACAGCATGGAGGCGCGCTGGGGCAGTGAAGCAGCCGCCACGATCGGTGAAGGACATCCTGCTCGCCGCCCCGAGGAAACTGCGCAGACAATCACATGGCTAGTGACGCATCCGAGCGCCGGTCGCTTCGCCAATGGCGAGATGCTCAATGCGCCTGATTTCTTTGAGATCAACGATGTCGCTCGTGAGCCGTAGCCTCTGGCGATCCAGTTCATAACTGAATCTCCGTCCGACTGCGTAGTTCGTAAACCTATAACATGCACAGCCCTAGTCGCCGCCACCCACGATGGGACGGAAGAGATGACAGATTACGACAGAATGCTTCGATTGTGTAGGCGTGCAACATTCGAACATCGTTCGGATGATCGAATGGCTATCGCATCTGTGCGGAACGACATGCAAGAGATCGCGGAGATACGAAGAAACTCGTCGCACAAATATGGCGAATGTCTGCCTTCGGTGAAGTGTCTTCCTTTACCAGACTTTATCTACGCTGCGACAAACGCCCGCTATATTGCGAAGGTGTCGTTGATTACTTGCCGAGGCGGTGACGATCCGGATTATCAGATGAAGTCACCTTCCCAGGACCTCCAAGTGAATTAGGTGCATCGTCAACGCCATGACTACTCAATCCAGCCGCTGGCTCATCCTTGCAGCCGTTCTGTTGGCTTTCGTTCCGATAGCCATAAACATGACGATCCTGCACATCGCGGTTCCACCGATGACGCTGGCGCTTAATGCCAGCGGCAGTCAGATTTTGTGGATCATTGATATATATCCGCTGATCATGGCGGGACTTCTTGTGCCGATGGGCGCTCTGGCCGACCGCGTTGGACATCGTCGCCTATTGCTGAGCGGTTTGGCCGTGTTTCTCGTGGCATCCGTGATCGCGGCCTGCGCTTCGATTGCAGAGGTCTTGATCGGCGCGCGTGCATTGTTGGCAGTCGGCGGCGCAATGGTGCTGCCCAACGTGCTCGCGATCATCCGGCAGACTTTCGACGATCCCCAGGAAATGGGACTCGGACTGGGTCTCTGGAGCACCGTGGCGTCTGCCGGTGCCGCTGTCGGTCCTCTTGCTGGCGGTCTGCTGCTTGAGCATTTCTGGTGGGGAGCAGTTTTCCTGAGCAACGTTCCCGTCATACTTGCGGTATGGTTGCTAGCCTACGTCACCCTGCCCAGCCACACACTGGAAGTTCAGGGGAAGTGGCAGCTAGGGCAGGCGCTGGTTTTCCTTCTCGGACTTATCAGCGCGATCTTTGCGATCAAGTCAGGCTTCAACGTGGACAGCCGCCCAGGTCTGAGTTGGCTGGCTGCAGGAATGGGACTTGGCCTTCTGGGCTGGTTCGTGCGCCTGCAACTGTGCAGCCGCAATCCCATGCTGGATCTGCAGCTTTTCTCCACTCCCGCAGTCAGTATGGGGGTGGTTACTGCAATGGTCGTGTCCGGATCGCTTGCCGGCATCGAAATGACAATCGCGCAGGAACTGCAGTTCATAGTTGGCCTTACGCCGCTGCAGGCCGGACTGTTTCTGCTGCCGCTGATCCTCGCCTCGGCTATTGGCGGTCCGGTCGTCGGGTATCTGGTCGGCATCTTCGGCCTGCGCCAGGTGGCGGCGTTCTCTCTGTTTATTTCCGCCATAAGTCTCGGAGGGCTCGGAGTAAGCGACTTCGCCGCCGCGGGAGTTGGGGTGGCTGCGCTGTTGTTCTTCCTCGGTCTGGCCTTGGGAATAGGCCTTACGGCATCTAGCTTGGCCATAATGAGCAGCGTGAGGCCTGAGAAAGCTGGCGTCGCAGGTTCTCTTGAAGGCACCGGCTACGAGCTCGGCGCTGGTCTGGGCATCACGCTTTTCGGCGTGCTGCTGTCTTCCAGTTACGCGAATTCGCTCCGATTGCCCGAGCACCTCGTCGGACATCTGCCATCCAGCGCGGCCCACTCGGTAGGAGAGACGATCGCCGCGGCTCGAAGGATTGGACTGGACGACAATGTGCTAAAAGGGGCGATCAGCGCGGCATTCTCCAGCGCCCACTCCGCCGTTCTCTTGACCGGTGCGCTCGCCTTCGGGTTGGTAGGCATCACCGTCTTTGTGGCGCTAAGGCACTACAAACCGCTTGAGGGCACCTCCGCGCACTGAGATGTTTGATCCCGACCCCTGGCCAGGATCGGATACTTTATAGGGTACAGTCACGGCACGATCATCTCCGCTTAGGGACAGGATCCGCTGTGATGCAGCCTAACGCGATGTTCTAGGCAATCGTGACGTCCGTCCGGTCCGATATGTGGCAGCTCATCGTCACACCGCGACGACCGCGCAGGCTGATCGACAGTTTTCGTCGAGACCCGACATTCCTCGAAGCAATTTCGACGACCGAATGTGGCCGACAGTCGCAAAAATAGCAGACGGGCCGGTGCTGGAGATCGAAAGTCGGGCGCTGAATGGCGCCAAAGGGTCGAAGCCTACGTCAAGGCGCGACTGCGCGGGTCATCATACGCTCGTCAGCCAGCGCCCGGCGTAACGCGGGTGTGATCAGCTACGCACAGCGTTCCATGCAACCGCCTCCGCCTCGGCCACGACCTCCATCCAATGCTGATGCTCGTCCTGCGCATCGGCGAGCGCCCGGTGCGCAGGCTGGCCTTCCTTGCGTCGTACCTTGATGAGCGTGAGCAGGTCATCGATCTCTATGTGCAGGCGTTCGGGTGGAAACACTCGGGTAAGGATCCTTCTCGCGACCTCTGCGCGGGCCTCCTCTGTGTCGCGGATGCGTAGCGCATGGCGCGGCAGCTTGGCCGCACGCAGTAGCGCGCTTAGCCATTTTCCGTCCCATGACGGCGCGCTGGCGAACAGGACGTGGCCGGAAAGCTGGTCGACCATGCGCCGTGCGACCTCGTCATGCGGGGCGCCCTCGGTTTCCAGCGTTTCGCGCGGGATATGGTGCACGGCCTCCGCCTCCTCGTCCCAGTCGGTCCACTGCGCGGCCGGGCGGATCAGGTGGCTTTCGCTGGTTCCGTTGTCAAATACCCAGGCGACCTCGATCGGGTAGCTGAGTTTGGCGAGAGACGACGCTTCGAAATCGAGAAAGACGAACATGGAAGAGGTAGCCTCGGACGGTGTGTCAGGCTTCACCGGCACGCCTCAGTAAAGCGCGCGACGTGCGAAAGCCGTCGCGGCGGAAAGCCCGTCCGGTCCAACACTATGACCGATGCCGGGCGACACGTGGTTTTCCACGACCACGCCGGCTGCGGTGAGCGCGGTGGAGGCCAGTTCCATCGAGCGGAACGGGACGACGTCGTCCACCGTGCCGTGGATGAGCAGAATGGGCGGGCGGCTACGGATGTCTGTTTCCAGCTGTTCCGGTGCGACGAGCATGCCCGACATGCCGATGATGCCGGCAACAGGATGAGGTCTGCGCAGACCGACATGAAGCGCCATCATCGCTCCCTGACTGAAGCCGACAAGCAGGAGGCGGTCGCTGGCAAGAGCTGCCTTCTCCAGTTCCGCGTCGATGAAGGCGTCAAGTGTTGGCGCCGCCGCTGCGGCGCCGGCCGCGCGCTCGGCCATTGAAAAGGTCTCGATCGGCCACCACTGATGGGCCGCTGCCATGTGAGGGATTTGCAAAGGAGCGTTCGGCGCCACGAAGGCCGCCTGTGGAAGGGAGGGCTGCATCATCGCCGCAAGCGAAATGAGGTCTTCGCCGTTGGAGCCATAGCCGTGGATCAGGATGATCAGGGCGTCTGGCCTCGAGCCTGATAAAGGGGCGAGGCGGGGGCCGTCGAGCAAAAAGAATTCCTTCCGGTGGACGGGGCGACCGGCCGCGCCTGGTCGAACCCTAGACGGACCGCATCATCTTAGGCAAGAGAACGGCACTGAACGCCACCGCATCAGATATCAGGCAGCCCCTGTGCAGCGAAAACCTATCCCTTGAGCCCTATCACTTTTCCATGAGCGTGCCTGCTTCGTTGGCGGAGATAGCGGTGGATCCTTCATCTCCACGAGGCCTCCAGTCGATCGGGACCGCAGCAGGGGCGCCTGGACGACCTTCGCAAGCGAGCGCTTGGCTATGGCTTAGGGTTAGCGGACCTTCCGCTTGGGAGAACGCAAATTTGGCGGCTGAATGGCAACAAAGGGTCGTTGAGCTAACTGCTATCGCTCGACAAGCCCGCGTGAAACTTAGCTAAAGGCAGCAGTCTGGCTCGCTTGTGCGATCTCGACCGAGATGATGCAGATCGCCAGTTCGCATGGCACATCATCACTATTGGTCGCTTATGACGTGGGCGTTCGAATAAGGTGCAATAAGTCGGCGCGGCCGGTACGCACTAGATAATTAAATTCGCTTATGAATAGCGACGATCGGCGCCAATGGGATCGCCCGCAGCTGTTGGCCGCTATTCACACTGCTTTACGGTAGTCATTGCCGTACTCCATCGGAATGATCCTACTCTGTTTCCGAGCACGCGGCGATCGCCACCTAACCTTTTTCGCCGCAGAATCGAGCGGTGGGTATTCAATTGTCCATCGCGGAAGTATGGCTCCCGGAAACGTCGGCACAGAACGGAACTTGAATGGCATACCCGGGCAAACAAGGTTTATATGATCCTGGCAATGAGCATGACGCATGTGGCGTGGGCTTTATTGCGAACATCAAAGGATTAAAAACCAACGATATTGTTCGTCGTGGCCTGGAGATTCTGCACAATATCGATCATCGCGGCGCGGTAGGCGCGGACCCGTTGGTGGGCGATGGGGCGGGCATCCTGATCCAGATTCCCGATTCGCTGTTTCGCAACTGGGCGTCCGGCGCGGGCGTCGATCTGCCGCCGCCGGGCGATTATGGCGTCGCCATGTGCTTCCTTCCGCGCGATGCGGAAGCCCAAGCGGCGGCCGTGCATCAGCTTGAGCGCTTCATCGCCAAGGAAGGCCAGATCCTGCTTGGCTGGCGTGACGTTCCCGTGACGTTGGACGGACTGGGTCAGACCGTTCTCGACGAGATGCCGACGATCCGTCAGTGCTTCGTGGGTCGCGGCGCGAATGTGAAGGATCAAGATGCGTTCGAGCGCAAGCTGCTCGCGATCCGCAAGCAGACGCAGAACCCGCTGAAGGAAATCGCGGAGAAGCAGGGGCTGAAGAACCTGGCCGACTTCTACGTGCCGTCTTTCTCCACCCGCACCATCGTCTACAAGGGCTTGCTGCTGTGCGACCAGGTCGGCAGCTTCTATGACGACCTGCGCAATCCGCTGACCCAGTCGGCGCTGGCGCTGGTCCACCAGCGCTTCTCGACCAACACCTTCCCCTCGTGGAAGCTGGCGCACCCCTATCGCTTTATCGCGCATAATGGCGAGATCAACACGGTTCGCGGCAATGTGAATTGGATGAACGCGCGCCGCCGCACGCTGGAATCGCCGCTGCTGGGCGCGGACCTCGACAAGATGTGGCCGCTGATCCCGCATGGCCAGTCGGACACGGCCTGCCTCGACAATGCGCTCGAACTGCTGGTCGCGGGCGGATATTCGCTGGCGCAGGCGGTTATGATGCTGATCCCAGAAGCCTGGGCGGGCAATCCACTGATGGATCCGCAGCGCAAGGCCTTCTACGAATATTACGCCGCGCTGATGGAGCCGTGGGATGGCCCCGCCGCTATCGCCTTCACCGACGGCCGTCAGATCGGCGCGACGCTGGACCGAAACGGTCTGCGCCCGGCGCGCTTCATCGTGACCGACGACGATCATATCGTGCTGGCGTCGGAAAGCGGCGTGCTGCCTTTCAAGGATGAGAATATCGTCCGCAAGTGGCGGTTGCAGCCGGGCAAGATGCTGCTCATCGACCTGGAGCAGGGCCGCATCATCGAGGATGAGGAAATCAAGGCGCAGCTCGCGCAGGCTCATCCCTATGAGGATTGGCTGAAGGAAACCCAGTATAAGCTGGAGGAGCTGCCGGCTTCGCTGGGCGAAGACCTGCTGCCCGCGCGCGGCAATGACGCCGCCGCCTTCCTCGATTGTCAGCAGGCGTTCGGCTATACCCAGGAAGATGTGCTCAAGTTCCTGGAGCCAATGGCGCGCAATGCCGAGGACCCGATCGGGTCGATGGGCGTGGACACGCCGATCGCGGTGCTGAGCCAGAAGTCGCGGCTGCTCTACGATTATTTCAAGCAGAATTTCGCCCAGGTCACCAACCCGCCGATTGACCCGATCCGCGAGGAACTGGTGATGAGCCTGGTGTCGATGATCGGTCCGCGCCCGAACCTGCTTGGCCATCACGCCGGCACGCACAAGCGGCTGGAAGCCGCGCAGCCGGTGCTGACTGACGCAGATCTCGCCAAGATTCGCGGTATTCATGAGGTGATGGACGGGGCGTTCCGCACCCAGACGATTGACATCAGCTGGCCCGCGACCGACGGCGCGGCCGGGCTGGAGCGCGCGATTGAGCGCATCTGCGGGCAGGCGACCGAGGCTGTGCTGGCTGACCAGAACATCCTGATCCTGTCCGACCGCAATGTGTCGGCGGAGCGTATCGGCATCCCCGCCGCACTGGCCACGGCCGCCGTTCACCACCACCTGATCCGTCAGGGCCTGCGCATGCAAACCGGGCTTGTGGTCGAGACGGGGGAAGCGCGCGAAGTGCATCATTTCTGCGTGCTGGCAGGCTATGGCGCGGAAGCGGTGAACCCCTATCTCGCGTTCGAGACGCTGGAGCAAATCCGCCAGAAGCAGAATCTGCCGCTGTCGGCTTATGAGGTTCAGAAGAACTACATCAAGGCGATCGGCAAGGGCATATTGAAGGTCATGTCCAAGATGGGCATTTCGACCTACCAGAGCTATTGCGGCGCGCAGATCTTTGACGCGGTGGGCCTGAATTCAGCCTTCCTGGAGCGCTATTTCACCGGCACCCAGACCACGATCGAAGGCATCGGCTTGTCCGAGATCGCCGAGGAAACGGTCAGTCGGCATCGCGAAGCCTATGGCGACAATCCGATCTACCGCAACATGCTGGATGTGGGCGGCGCCTACGCCTATCGCGTCCGGGGCGAGGAACATGCCTGGACGCCGCAGAGCGTGGCGTCGCTCCAGCACGCGGTGCGCGGCAACAATCCGAAGGAATATGAAGCGTTCGCCGCGTCCATCAACGAACAGAATGAGCGGCTGCTGACCATTCGCGGCCTGATGGACTTCAAGTTCGCCGACCAGGCGATCCCGCTTGAAGAAGTCGAGCTCGCCAGCGAGATCGTGAAGCGCTTCGCCACCGGCGCGATGAGCTATGGCTCCATCAGCTGGGAGGCGCATACCACCCTGGCGATGGCCATGAACCGGATCGGCGGCAAGTCGAACACCGGCGAAGGCGGCGAAGATCCGATCCGTTTCAAGCCGCTGCCGAACGGCGATTCCATGCGCTCGGCGATCAAGCAGGTCGCGTCTGGTCGCTTTGGCGTCACGACCGAATATCTGGTCAATGCCGATGACGTGCAGATCAAGATGGCGCAGGGCGCAAAGCCGGGCGAAGGCGGCCAGTTGCCGGGTGACAAGGTCGACAAGACCATCGGCAAGACCCGCCATTCGACCCCTGGCGTCGGCCTGATTTCGCCGCCGCCGCACCACGACATCTATTCTATCGAGGATCTGGCGCAGCTGATCCACGACCTGAAGAACGTCAATCCGGGCGCGCGCATTTCGGTCAAGCTGGTGTCCGAAGTCGGCGTCGGTACGGTCGCGGCCGGCGTGTCGAAGGCGCGGGCCGACCATGTCACCATCTCGGGCTATGAAGGCGGCACCGGCGCATCGCCGCTGACCTCGCTGACCCATGCAGGCAGCCCGTGGGAAATCGGCCTTGCCGAGACGCAGCAGACGCTGCTGCTCAATGGCCTGCGCACCCGCATCGCGGTGCAGGTCGACGGTGGCCTGCGCACCGGCCGCGACGTCGCCATCGGCGCACTGCTCGGCGCGGACGAGTTTGGCTTTGCCACGGCTCCGTTGATCGCGGCTGGGTGCATCATGATGCGCAAATGCCATCTCAACACCTGCCCGGTGGGCGTCGCCACGCAGGACCCCGTGCTGCGCAAGCGCTTCACCGGCCAGCCCGAGCATGTAATCAACTATTTCTTCTTCGTCGCGGAAGAGCTGCGGGGCATCATGGCCCAGCTCGGCTTCCGCAGGATCGACGAAATGGTGGGTCGCGTCGACAAGCTCGACATGCGCAAGGCGATCAGCCACTGGAAGGCGAAGGGCGTCGACCTGTCGCGTCTGCTGCACCAGGTCGAGCCCGACAAGGGCCTCACGCTGCGCAACACCGAAGGGCAGGACCATGGCCTTGACGCCGCTCTCGATCAGGACCTGATCAAGGCGGCGCAGGATGCGCTGGAAAGCCGCACCCCTGTCCGCATCGAACGGCCGATCCGCAACGTGAATCGCACCGTTGGGGCAATGCTGTCGGGTGAAGTGGCGCGTCGCCACGGCCACGTGGGTCTGCCCGACAACAGCATTTCGGTGAAGTTCGAGGGCGTTGCTGGCCAAAGCTTCGGCGCATTCCTGGCGCATGGCGTGACGCTCGACCTGACCGGCGACGCCAATGACTATGTCGGAAAGGGACTGTCGGGTGGCCGCATCATCGTTCGCCCGCCGGAAAATGCAAAACGCGTTCCGACCGAGAACATCATCGTCGGCAACACGGTGTTGTACGGCGCGATTTCGGGCGAAGCCTTCTTCCGGGGAGTTGGTGGCGAGCGTTTCGCCGTCCGCAACTCGGGCGCGATTGCGGTCGTAGAGGGCGTGGGCGACCATGGCTGCGAATATATGACCGGCGGCGTGGTCGTGGTGCTGGGACAAACCGGGCGCAACTTCGCGGCCGGCATGTCGGGCGGCGTGGCCTATGTCTATGACCCGGATGGCAGCTTCCGCTCCAAGGTCAACGCGGCGATGGTTGATGTCGATCCGGTCCCCCCGACGGCATCCGATGACGATGGCCTAGGCCGGCCGATGCAGCGCGGCGTCGACGTGCATGATTGGGGCATGGGCGACATGCTCCGCCATGATGCGGACCGCCTGCGCGTCCTGCTGGAACGGCACAAGCTCTATACCGGATCGGAACGGGCGGCTGAGCTGCTGGCCGATTGGCAGGGCACGTTGGGCAAGTTCGTGCGCGTGATGCCGAAGGACTACCGCAAGGCGCTGCAAAATATGGAGGACGAACGCCTCGCAGTGGCTCCCGTAGCCGCCGAGTGATCGTCCAGGGGAAGCGGCGCTTCCCCCAATTCGCGACAGAATAGAGAAGTTGGAGAAAGAGTTTGGGCAAGCCCACCGGTTTCCTCGAGGTTGAGCGCAAGGATCGCAGCTACACCGCGCCCGAGGAGCGTCTGAAGCATTGGAACGAGTTCGTCGTTCCCCTGTCGAATGAAGAAATCCGCGACCAGGCCGCGCGTTGCATGGCCTGCGGCATCCCCTTTTGTCATAATGGCTGTCCGGTGAACAACATCATCCCGGACTGGAACCATCTGGTCTATGAGGATGATTGGAAAACGGCGCTGGAGACGCTGCACAGCACCAACAACTTCCCTGAATTCACCGGCCGCGTATGCCCCGCCCCGTGCGAGGCGAGCTGCACGCTGAATATCATCGACACGCCTGTCACAATCAAATCGATCGAATGCGAGATCGTCGATCGCGGCTGGCGCGAAGGCTGGATCGAACCGCAGCTGCCCGCGCGCAAAACCGGCAAGCGGGTCGCGGTCGTTGGCTCCGGCCCGGCAGGTCTTGCCTGCGCGCAGCAGCTTGCCCGCGCCGGTCATACCGTCACGGTGTTCGAAAAGAATGACCGCGTCGGCGGCCTGCTGCGCTACGGCATTCCCGACTTCAAGATGGAAAAGCACCTCATCAACCGCCGCGCCCAGCAGATGGAAGCGGAAGGGGTGGAGTTCAAAACCTCGACCGAAGTCGGCGTCGCAATCTCGATGGAGGCTCTGCGCAGCAATTACGATGCGGTGGCGCTGGCAGGCGGCGCGGAACATCCGCGCACGCTGGATATTCCCGGCAGCGAATTGGCGGGCGTGCGACTCGCGATGGAATTCCTGACGCAGCAGAACAAGCGCAACGCGGGCGACGATGAACTGCGCGCCGCTCCTCGCGGCACCCTGTCGGCCAAGGGCAAGCATGTCGTCGTGATCGGCGGCGGCGATACTGGGTCGGACTGCGTCGGCACCTCCAACCGGCAAGGCGCGGCTTCGGTCACGCAGCTGGAAATCATGCCCAAGCCCCCAGCGGTAGAAGAGAAATCGCTGAGCTGGCCGCACTGGCCGCTGAAGCTGCGCACCTCCTCCTCGCATCTGGAAGGCTGCGAGCGCGATTGGGCCGTCACCACCAAGCGTGCGATCGGCCAAAACGGGCAGATCGAGGCGCTTGAATGCGTGCGCGTCGAATGGGTCGACGGCAAGATGCAAGAAATCCCCGGCAGCGAGTTCGAGCTGAAGGCCGACCTCGTCCTGCTCGCCATGGGTTTCGTCGGTCCACGCAAGGCCGGCATGGTGGAACAGTCGCGCGTGGAATTGGACGGGCGCGGCAATGTAAAGGCCACGATGCTGGATTATATGACTAGTGAGCCTGACGTCTTTGCTTGCGGAGACATGCGCCGTGGGCAGTCGCTGGTAGTCTGGGCGATCCGAGAGGGGCGGCAATGCGCTCGCGCAGTCGACTTGCACCTAATGGGCGAAAGCCACCTTCCACGCTGAGCCTGGCGGCAAATGATCAATGCTGTGAGGGGTAGCTCATCGGTTCATCGCTCTGAACGAGGCTCTTTGTAAGATCAAGTCCCGGCGTCAGGCGTAAGCTGCCCTTCTGCACTTGAGAAGCCACCATCGGTCCTTGAACGGCAAAGAAGGGTCGAGTGCGGAATTAACGACGTGCTGCGATGTGCCAGCTCGGCGCGCCCTAATGACGGCGCAAAGGTGCGATAACGCCCAATATGTGCAATCCGACCTTCTGCTTTGCGCCAATCCCGGTCGCTTAGGTGAGGATAGCTGCTTCCTGAAAGCGATCATTCCCATAGGATGTAATAATTGGGGCTCGGCTCGTGCGACCGGACGGGCCGAGCTCCTTCAATTAAATTTCGATGCCTTCCGCTAAAGTAAGGGCATCTTCTACATCGACTCCAAGATATCGGACGGTGTTCTCGATCTTGGTATGCCCGAGCAGAATCTGGACAGCGCGGAGGTTGCCGGTCGCCTTATAGATAATGGACGCCTTCGTTCGGCGCAGGGAGTGCGTTCCATAATCCTCTGCCCGTAGTCCGATTTCCGTTACCCATTCGTCCACCAGCCGGGCATATTGCCGAGTGCTCAGGTGATTTGAATGATTTGTCCGGCTTGGAAAGGCAAAATCATCGACCGATCCACCTCGGCGCTCGTAAGCGCAAAAACCTCCCCACATTTTCGTAAGCGCTGATCTGGCTATGTTTTGCCCCTCGTCTGAGGGGTATCGTAGTGGCTGATGATGTAAGAACATTCGAAACTGGTTTCGAAAGGCAGGAGGGGCAACGCCCCTCGCGGATGGATGTCATTCCCGCAGGGCCGATGCGGCGCCGCTGGACGGCGGAAGCCAAGGCACGGATCATCGCGTCGAGTTTTGAACCCGGCGCCAACATCGCGGAAATTGCACGAACGCATGGGCTGCTGCCACAGCAGCTCTACGCATGGCGGCATGACAGCATCCCGGGCAAGCGCCTGGCCAGCAAGAAGCTGGGCTTCGTCCCGGCGGTGATCGAAGATGCGGACGGCACCGGTTCCGCTGATGGTGGAGGCGACGAGATCGTGATCCGCACGGCCGCCCTTGCGATCCACGTGCCGCCGGGCGCGAGCGAGGATCATATCGCCCGGGTGCTCGCCGCTGTGAGCCGGTCGGGATGATCATCCCGCCAGGGCCGCTCAAGGTGATGGTGGCGACAAAGCCGGTCGACTTCAGGAAAGGTGCCGTCAGGCTCGCGGCGCTGGTCGAGCATGAGCTCGGACTCAAGCCATTCTCGGGGATGGTCTTCATCTTCCGCTCGAAGCGGGCGAACAGGATTAAGCTGCTGGTCTGGGACGGCACCGGCCTGGTGCTTGTGAGCAAGGTCTTGCAGACCGGAGGCTTCCATTGGCCCCGGGCGCATGATGGCGTGATGCGGCTGTCGGCATCGCAGGCGTCGGCCTTGTTCGAAGGGCTGCAATGGTCGAAAATGCACACGCCGCGCACCCAGGTTCCGGTGACGACGCGATAGGTCGCACGCCTGATTCCCCTGATCGATAGGCCATTGCGGACCGCCCAAAAACTGCCAGAAATGGGGCATGTCCGCCACGGCAGCCGACCTTCCTGAGGACGTCGCCACCCTCAAGGCGATGGTCCTGGCCGGCCTCGAGCGTGAAGCTCGGATGCAGCATATCATCGACCAGATCACCCGCACGACATTCGGGAAGCGGTCCGAGAAGCTGAGCGAAGATCAGTTGGCGCTTGCCTTCGATGATCTCGACGTCGCCCGTGCTGAACTGGAGGCGCTTGGCGAGCAGGCGGCAGGCCAGAAGAAGGAACGGGCGCGGAGGGAAAGCGGGACAGCACGGGCGTCGTTGCCCGCGCACCTGACCCGGGTTGAGGAAGTGATCCTTCCAGACGAGAAGGAATGTCCCTGCTGTGGAGGCACGCTGCACTGCATAGACAGCGACATATCGAGCCGGCTTGATGTGATCCCGGTCCAATATCGCGTGATCGTCACGTCCCGGCCGAAAATGGCGTGCCGCGCCTGCAGCGACGGCGTGTTCCAGGCGCCCGCACCCAAGCATGTGGTGCCAGGCGGCCTTCCCACCGAGGCGCTGATCGCCGATGTTCTGATCAAGAAATATGCCGATCACATGCCCTTCTATCGGCAAGCGCAGGCGCTGCGGCGTCAGGGCATTGAGATCGACCGGGGAACCATGTGCAACTGGGCGGGCCGAGCCGCTGCCTGGCTCGGGCGCCTGACCGGCCGGATGAAAGCTGATCTCCTGACGGGCGCGAGGCTGTTCGTCGATGAGACCACCGCTAAGGTCCTGGCGCCCGGCACCGGCAAGGTGAAGATGGGATATCTCTGGGCGTTCGCTCGTGATGATGGCGCGCATGGGGGCACCGATCCACCGGCGGTCGTCTACACCTACATGCCCGGTCGCGGAAAAGTCTGGGCGGAAAAGCTGCTCGGGGAGTTCACCGGCATCGTCCAATGCGACGGCTATGGCGTCTATAAGCATATCGAGGCGCCGGACCGGAAGGGCGGCCCGGGCACGCTTGCCTTTTGCTGGGCGCACGTCAGGCGTGGCTTCTTCGACGATGCCAAGGGCGGCAACGCCCCTGTCGCCGATGAGGCGCTAAGGCGGATCGCCAGCCTCTACAAGATCGAGGCTCGTATCCGAGGTTCCAGTCCCGAACACAGGTTGGCGATCCGCCAGGCTGAATCCGCTCGGATCATCGCCGACATGCGACCCTGGCTTGAGGAAATGCTGCCCAAGCTGCCGCGAAGCTCCAACACGGCCGAGGCCATCGGCTACACACTCAACCACTGGAAAGGCCTCCTCCGCTTCCTCGACGATGGGCGGATCGAGCTGGACAACAACACTGTCGAGCGATCAATCTGACCGCTTACCCTCCAGCGGAAAAATGCCCTGTTCACAGGCCATGACCTGGGAGCTGAAAACTGGGCGACCTTCGCCAGCCTCATCGAAACCTGCAAGCTCGGCGGCATCAACCCTCAGGCTTACCTCACCGATGTCCTCGCCCGCATTATCCTGCGCGGCGACGCAGATCCGGTCGATGATCTGCTCCCCTACAACTGGGTAGATAGCCGCGCCGCCGCCAGCGCCGTCATCGATCAGGCCGCCTAACGCCTCCCAGTGGGAGTGTTTTAGCGCTTACCGGCGCTCAAGCCATCCCAAAAGGCTGGCCCTCGTGGTATCAGTCAATTCGAACTGCACAGGGCGCCCAGTTTTCTGCTGGATGACGAGGGCACGCGGGCGGATCACGCCACCGCTTACCAGATCCCCAATCCTGATTTTCACGATGTCGCAGCCGCGTAGTTTGCTGTCGATCGCCAGATCGAACAGCGCACGGTCGCGCAGGCGCCTCTCTCTATCGAGCCAAAAGCGAATTTCCCAAATCTGCTTTGGCTTCAAGGCACGTTTCGAACCGACCTTCCTCCCTGCGTTCCAGGCAGGGCGCTCTCCAAAAGCAGGATCATATACTGAATGTCCCATGACACATCTCCATCGGCCAATGCGGCCTCAGGAGAAACGACGCCTGCGATCCAGTCGCTCACTCAGATCAGATGACAGACCGCCTCGGACGATATCAGCAGGCCAACTGCAATGAGGGCAATGGCCACCAGTCGACGAGCGCCGAAGCCGCCTGCGCTGGCAAGCGTGAGTAAGCCGTCTTCTTCTTGTTCGATTGTCCGGAGCGCGGCGGCATAGCTTTACTCTTGATGATGAAGACGCTGCGCAACGAAGCCGGTGCCCGCCAACATAATACCCGCTATGACCCGCATGGCGATCCACCATGTAGGCCGACCGATTGCGATCGCTGTTGCGGTGCCGATCACGATCGCGAGGTTGGTCGCGACCACGAGGAAATAGAGCCTGCCGAAATGGAGGCGATGATCAGCAATGACCCGATACTGGACCAATCTGGCCTCCAGTTTGGGTTGGCAGCCATCAAGTATGATGCTCATAGGGCATCAAGCCCCTCCACTCGCTGAACACACCTGATTTTGTACGTGACAGCGGTTATTGGCCAGTTCAAGCGGACAACTCAGCTTTGATCTCTATCAGACCCGCTCCCAAATCGCGGCGATACCCTGTCCTCCTCCGATGCACATCGTCACCAGGCCATAACGGCTGCCGGTGCGCTGCAGCTCATAAACCAGCTTTGTCGTGATAATAGCGCCCGTCGCGCCAACAGGATGGCCAAGCGAAATACCGCTCCCGTTCGGATTGACCTTTGTGGGATCGAAGCCAAGTTCCCTGGTTACGGCGCAGGCCTGAGCAGCAAATGCCTCGTTAGATTCAATAACATCAAGATCAGCAACGGTCAGCCCGGCTCTCTCTAGGGCAATGCGCGTCGCGGGAACAGGGCCGATGCCCATATAGGCGGGATCGACACCAGCATGGCCATATGTGACCAGCCGGGCCAGGGGCGTGAGCCTCTGGGCCTCCACCGCCGCTTCGCTCGCCAGCACTACCGCCGCCGCGCCATCATTGATGCCGGATGCGTTGCCCGCAGTGACTGTGCCGTCCTTTTGGAAAACTGGCTTCAACTTGCCGAAATCCTCCGCAACAGCGTCGGCGCGGACGAATTCGTCAGTGTCAAACAGCATCGGCTTATTCCGCACCATTACTTCGACCTGTGCGATCTGATTCCGAAAATAGCCCGCAGCGATGGCGTTGGAGGCGCGCTTGTGGCTTTCATAAGCCAGTGCGTCCTGCTCCTCGCGCGAAATGCCGTAGCGGGCGGCGACATTCTCCGCCGTCACGCCCATGTGGATCGCTTGAAACGGATCAGTCAACGCACCAGTCAGCCCGTCTTGCAATTGTGTGTCTCCCATTTTCTGCCCCCAACGCGCAGCGGGTAGAAAATAAGGCGCCCGGCTCATGACCTCAGCCCCTGCACCAATCGCAAATTCACAATCACCCAACATGATCGACTGGGCTGCGGTGATGATCGCTTGCAGGCCCGACCCGCACAATCGATTGACGGTTAGCGCAGGGCTTTCCTGCGGAACGCCCGCGCCAATTGCCGCGATGCGTGCGGCATAAGCATCACGCGGTTCGCAATGGACAACATTGCCCAACACAAAATTGCCAACACGTTTCGCGTCCAGATGCGCGCGCTCGATCGCCGCCTTGGCAACATGGGCGGCCAATTCACCTGGCTTTTGATCCTTCAGCGATCCCCCGAAGCTGCCAATAGCGGTGCGCGCCGCCGACACCAAGAATACATTAGTCATGCATGATACCTTTTACGTGTTCAGATCCGAGAACTGGCGCTGCTCAGAGGCCAGCTGCTCAATAAGCGGCGCGGGAGTCCAAACCCAGCCGTTACGTCCCGATGAATAGCTACGCAGCCGCTCAAGCAGCTGAGGCAAACCGATCAAATCGCCTTGGAACATCGGCCCGCCGCGCTCACGCGAAAAGCCGTAGCCGTGGAGGTAGACCATATCGACGTCGACAGGCCGGAAGGCGATCCCTTCACCTACGATGCGAGCGCCCTCGTTGATCAACGCCAAGAGGCAGCGCTCGATGATCTCCTCGTTGCTGAAGGAACGGCGGGTGACGCCAAGTTCATCTGAATAGTCCTCGATCAGTCTGGTGATATCTGGATCAACCTTCGCAGTGCGACCATCAGGATAGGTATAAATGCCCTGCCCGGTTTTCTGGCCAAAACGGCCCAACTCGCAGATCCGGTCGATCACGCCCGAATAGGAACGACCCGGCTGCTCTATCGCGCGCCGTTTGCGTATTGCCCAGCCGATATCCTGTCCCGCTAAATCCATTGCACGACATGGCCCCATCGCCATGCCCCACTCCTCCATAGCTGCGTCGATCTGCTGCGGCAGCGCGCCTTCTTCGAGCATGAACCAGACCTGCCGCAGATACTCCTCAAACATGCGATTGCCGATGAAGCCATCGCATACGCCCGACACAACGCTGACTTTCCTCATACGCTTGCCCAATGCCATCCCGGTCACCAGCACATCAGGCGCCGTTTCGCGCCCGCGAACTACCTCCAGCAAACGCATGACATTGGCGGGCGAAAAGAAATGCAGGCCGACCACGCGCGAAGGAGCACGCGTCAGGTTAGCGATGGCGTCTACGTCAAGGGTCGATGTATTGCTGGCGAGGATCGTGTCGGGCCGTGTGACGGCATCAAGGCTGGTGAAAATCTTCTGCTTTACCGCCATATCCTCGAACACGGCCTCAATCACCAGATCGACGTCGGCAAGCGCATCAAGCGCTGTCGCGGGGGTGAAGGCGGCAATCTGCGCGTCCGCCACCTCGGCGCTGATGCGCCCCTTCTCAACGTCGCGCATAAGGGTCTTGCGAATCGTATCTTCCGCCTTGGCCAGCGCTTCGGGGCGCAGCTCAACCATTGTTACCGACAGACCCGCATTGAGCAGAGAAATAGCGATGCCCGTTCCCATGAGGCCGCCGCCAACAACTCCGACCTCACTAATTGTGCGCGGCTGCATATCCGCTGAAAGGCCCGGAAGTCGGCTAACCGATCGCTCCCCGAGAAAAGCGTGTCGAAGACTGCGAGAGGCTGGTGACAGCATCAGTTCGCCGAAGAGCGCTGCTTCCCGATCCAAACCATAAGCGAGATCGTCCGAAACAGCGGCCACGGAATCGATTATGAAAGCTGGGGCTTGGCTAAGAGTCGGAGGCAATTTGGCACGACGGCTCCCCACCGCCTCGGCGAGATCGCAGGGGACCGCCAAGTCGCCTGTGCGCCGCACCGAAAGTTGCGCCGTACGCGCGAATTCTAGCGCGGCTCCGACAACATCGCCTTCCACCAGCCGGTCGATCAACCCACGCTCCAGCGCTTGCTCTGCGGTCAGCGGCACACCAGACAACATCATGTCGAGCGCTGGACCGGCGCCGATCAGGCGAGGCAATCGCTGGGTGCCCCCCGCCCCAGGCAACAAACCCAGCGTCACTTCAGGCAGGCCCAACAGGGCTCCGCTCTGCGCCAGGCGATAATGCCCTGCCAATGCTAGCTCCAGACCTCCGCCGAGCGCCATGCCATGAATCGCCATGATGATAGGCTTGTCGCTGCCTTCGATCAGGTTCATCATCTCGCGCATTTCTTCAATCTGCAGCGGATCACCGTCGAAGTCGCTGATATCTGCGCCCCCGCAAAACATCGTCCCGGCACCTGCAATGATGATCGCTCGGCAATTGGGATCGTTGGCAGCCAGGCGCAGCATAGCGCCGATCGCCTCGACGAATCCCTTCCCCACCGATAGAGCGTTCACTGGTCCATTGGACAGGCGCAACAGCACGGTTGCGCCGTGAGGCACAATCTCAACCTTCATATCTATCTCCGGCTCAGAAAGCGTCGGTGGCGAGCGCCGTGACCGACTTCTCCCCCGCAGCGATAGCAGCAGCGAGGCTATGGGCTTGGGGCAATATTTTATCGGCGAAGAAATCAGCGACTGCGAGCTTGGCTTGATGTTGAGCCGTACCGTTTCTTGCTGCACCTGCCATACGTGTCCACATCCAGCCCATCGCCACCAGCGCGAACAACCGCAGATAATCTACGGATGCTGCTCCGGCGGCATCCACCGCCGCGCCTCTTAGCGCCGCAGTCGCTTCGCGGAGTAAGGCGAGCGCTTCGCGCGTTTTCTCCCCCACTTTTGTGCTGGGGCCGATATTCAAGTCTCCGCAGACCAGATCGAAAAAGCTCTCAACAACAGCGCCGTTTGCCATCGCCAGTTTGCGTGCCACCAGATCCATGGCCTGCACGCCATTGGTACCTTCGTAAATCTGTGCGATGCGGGCATCGCGAACATATTGTTCCATGCCCCATTCACGGATGTAGCCGTGGCCTCCAAAAACCTGCTGCGCCTGCACCGCGCTTTCGAACCCCATATCGGTAAACGCCGCCTTCACTACCGGCGTCAGCAAGGCGACCAGTGCGTCCGCCCGGACTCGCTCTGCAGCATCAGGGTGGGAATGGGCCCGGTCCAGTTGCAAGGCGGTCCAACCGGCCAGAGCCCGCCCCGCCTCGACAAAAGCGCGTATATTGAGCAGCATTCGCCTGACATCGGCGTGCTCGATAATCGCGACCGGCCCATGCGCTCCGTCTGCGCTTCGCCCTTGCAGGCGTTCTTTCGCATAGCTCGCCGCCTGGACATAGGCGCCGCCCGCAATTCCGAGCCCCTGAATCCCCACCATCAACCGCTCAGCGTTCATCATCGTAAACATGGCAGCAAGACCCTTATGTGCCTCGCCCACCAGCCATCCTGTGGCGCCATCATAGTTCATCACGCAGGTCGGTTGAGCGTGGATGCCCATCTTCTTTTCCAGCGCTCCGACCGACATCGTGTTTCGGACTGTGAAGCGCCCTTCCGCATCGGGGAGATATTTAGGCACGAGAAATAAGCTTATTCCCCTCACCCCATCCGGGGCGTCCGGCAGCCGCGCCAGTACCAAATGCACGACGTTCCCGCCAAAATCATGGTCGCCGGAAGAAATGAAAATTTTTGTTCCCGTGATCATCCAGCTACCATCGCCTTGCGGCTCAGCCTTCGTCTTAAGCAATGCAAGGTCAGTGCCCGCGCCGCTTTCGGTCAGCGCCATAGCGCCGGTCCATTCACCGCTTATCATTGGCGGCACGTATGTCGTCCGTAGCGCCTCGTCAGCGTGGACCATGATTGCCTCACAGGCACCGCGCGTTAATCCCGGAAACAGTGCGAATGAAAGATTCGTCGCCGACATCATCTCATCCAACCAGAGCTGAAGAACGAATGGCAGTCCCTGCCCTCCGTATTCCGGCGACGCAGACAGAGAGGGCCAACCGGCGTTTACAAAATCCGCCCAGGCGTCAGGGTATCCCGCTGGGGTGTGAACTTCGCCGTCAATCAGTCGGCTACCCGCTTCATCGCCATGCCGATTGAGCGGGTGCAACCGTTCTGCACACATCTTACCCGCTTCCTCGAGCACCGCGATGGCGAGGTCGGTGTCGACGTCCTTCCCCATTTCAGCCATAACGACGTCAAAGCTCAGCACTTCACTTAGCAAAAAGCGATAATCTTCAACGGGTGGAACATAGCTGAACATTCAAAGCTCTCCTCACGGCAAGGAGCACCAGCTCATGCCGTTCATGGACATCCGATTATTAAGGTTGATGGATGCGGCCGGCGACGCTGCGAGCCGGCAGCATCAATGCGCCCGGCATCCCATCCTTAGAAAAGTTTCAGTGCAATATGGATTTGCTGACCACAGCACGAGTGACCATCAGATCACTTAAACAGTGTTGGCCCGCCGGGTGAGTTATCCTTGCATTTAAAATATCAGCTAAAACTTGGCATCTAACGTCATCCCAAATGTTCTCGGATCTCCAAGGTGGATGTAGTCGAAGCCAAAGCTAGGACTCAGATCGATCGCGTAGCGATGATAGAATTTGTTGAAGATATTTTTACCCCAAGCGGAAACACCAAAACGATCATCAGCGAAACGATACGACAGCTGACCATTGACTAGCGCGTAACCCTTTTGCGCGATACGATCGGTATTGAAGAGATCGTAAAATTGTTTCGAGGTATAGCTTGCGTTCACATTGGCAGTCAGTTTCCCGGCAGAGTTATCGATAACATCCCAATCAACGCCTGCTGACGCGGTAAGCTTGGGTGCATTTGGTAGCCGGTTCCCGACCAACGGTTGACCACTCAGCACGCCCTCCCGAATTTTCGTACTTAGAAAACCTAGTCCGGCATTGATGCGCACCGAACTGACCGGACGCGCGATCAGTTCCAACTCGCCCCCAAGAATCCGCGACTTAGGGATATTGATGAGCGTCTGAATAGAAAGGTCATCGACATTTAATGCTTGCTGATTGCGATAGTCATAATAGAAGATCGCTCCATTCAATGTCACTGCTCGATCGAGGAACTGACTCTTGAAGCCGAGTTCATAGGCGTTCACAGTCTCAGGCTTGGCGACCGTCAACTCGGTCGGCGAGAAAAATGCCTGAGCATTGAAGGCATTAGCGCGATAGCCGCGGCTGAAGCTGGCATAGATCAGGTCGTTATCCGACGTTTTGAAATCAAGCCCAATTTTGCCCGTGATGGTACCTTTTTGAAACCTGGTTCCTGTCGTTGCGAAGGGATCGGTGGGATCTCCAGGCACCGTATTGGCAAGCGCCGTCCCATCGGCTGACAGCAACTGCGCGGAAAAGTCTTCGAGCCGGCCGCGATCATGGGTATAGCGAAGACCACCGCGCAAGATGATCTGATCTGAAATTTTGTAATTCACATCGCTATAAACGGCGTAACTCGTCTTCTTCTGCTTGTAATCGTTGTTGTAAGTGCAAGCGAGAAAGAAGTCCTGAAGGCAGTCGTTCGCGTCGATCGCCCCATCGCCCGTCACGTCGAGATCGTTGAAATATCGGTAGGTCGTACCACCTCGTATCGTCTCAGAATTATAATATGCCCCCAGGATGAAATTTATCGGCCCGGCATAATCGCTCGCGATCCTCAAGTCTTGCGACACCTGTTTGGCTTTACCCCTGTAATCAGATTCAAGCACCCGAAGAGGGCTTCCATCAGTATCTTCCGGCAAAAAGAGTTTGCCGTAATCATAGGAGGTCACCGATGTAATAGTTAAGCTGTCTGACAGTTTCCAGGTCCCGGTCAGAGCCGCGCCATAAGTACGCTGCCGATAGCGCTCCGCGTAGTTGCTTTCGATTTCCCGCCGCCCGATGCCGGTCCGGAAATAGCTCGAACCTCCAAACAGTTCGTAGACCCCCGCACCCACTCCTGCCGCGTCAGGACGAGCATAGATCCCGTAATTGAAAGGATTTTGCAGACTGGTTGACAATCGGAGTACGAAGCTCAGCTTGTCGCTGGGTTCCGCCAGAAAGGACGCACGTACGCCATATTGACGCACGGCATTAAGGTCGGGCTCTCCGGCAAGCTTGTTCTGATACCATCCGTTCGCGCGGGAGAAGGTGAAGGCAATGCGAGCTGCAACTTTGCTTCCCAAAGCGCCTTGCACGGCTCCATCAGCATCAAAGCGATTGTAATTACCGTAGCCGATTTTCAAATAGCCCTCGGTCTCATAGCCCGGCTTGCGGCTGATGAAGTTAATGGCACCGCCCGTTGTGTTCTTCCCGTAGAGAGTACCTTGCGGACCGCGCAAGACTTCGACCCTTTCGAGATCAAACATACCAAGAGGTAGCAAAGGAAAACTGCCTTTGTAAACTTCATCAAAATAGGTCGCTACAGGACCTTGCTGATTGACGTTGAAGTCGGACATCGAAATGCCGCGGAGCGAGAATATGGGAAGCGCGTCACCGCCTGCAGGAGACGCTTGAAGGTTTGGAACGGAGCCGGCTAGATCGCTCACTTGTTGAATGTGCTGGTTCGCCAGCTTATCTCCACCCAGCGCTGTGATCGAGACAGGAACACTCTGAAGGTTTTCGGAACGGCGCAATGCCGTTACGACGATTTCATCGGATTGCTGCGCACTCGACCCTTGTGGGGCCGGCTCTTGGCCCATTGCGGGAACTGCAAGGGCTGCTGCACAAACACCGGAAAACAGGCTGAGACCAAACTTGTTCATCTTTCCACCCCTATTGTGGCCAACCGCATGGGCATCATTCCGGCTGGATCATCAGGATCGTGCGAAAGTCACTCACCCTTTCCCAGCCTCGGAGGCGTCGGGATGTGACGGCCGAAAGTCGTAAGTACGGCCTAGTCATCAAGGGCAGACTCTCGTCATTTCCTGTTTTGATTTTCCTATAATGCATATTTACACAACGCCTGTCATCATAAATATTCAGCGTCGAATATGGACAGGAGAATCAGCATGCCAGATACCCAGAAACCCTCGATCCATCAGAACGTTAACAGGAGAACTGCTTTACTCACCTTCGGCATGGGAGCGGCCGTCACCGGCGCTGCGGGACGGGCAAGCACTGGCAAACGGCAAAGCGCAGGCGGTAACGAGTCGCCGCTTGACATCGCAATTCTCGGGGCAGGCCTTTCGGGCCTGACCTCTGCACGCGATTTGTTGCGTGCAGGTTGCGATTCTTTCATCCTCTTCGAAGCGCGCGAACGAGTAGGAGGACGTACCTGCAACCACGACATCGGCAACGGAGTCATCTCAGAAGGCGGAGGACAATGGATTGGACCCGGGCAAACAGCGATCGCAGACCTCGCGCGAGAGCTTGGCGTCGAGACCTTTGAGAGCTTCTTTCGCGGTAAGACCGTCTATTTGGTCGGTGACGAAAGAATCACGCAGGATGTTGGCACCGGCGGTCTGGGCAGTCACAATTCAACGATCGCAAAGCTAAACGAGATGGCGCGTAATGTTCCCAGCGAGGCACCTTGGACTGCGCCCGACGCAAACGATCTCGACCGGCAATCACTTGCGGACTGGCTTTCGACAAACACATTGACTGAGGAGGAAAGACTCACATTCAGCCTCTCAGCAAGTCTTACCTATGGAGCTCCGCCAGAGAATCTCAGCCTTCTACACTATCTAACGCTTATCAATTCAGCAAAATGCGATCTCGAAAAACTTGAGGCGATGGCGGGAGGCGCGCAAGAGAAGCGATTTGTCGGCGGGTCCTATATTCTCAGTGCCAAGATGGCAGATCAGCTTGAGGGCCATATAAGGCTGTCGTCCCCCGTACGCCGCATCGTCGGGTGGGATCGGGACATCGTTCAAATTCACACCGACAGCGGCACAGTTCACGCGAGACAACTAATCCTGGCGATGAGTCCGTCACTTTGTAATCAGATCCAATTCGATCCGCCTCTCCCCGCTGATAGATGCCGGCTGCAACAATCCTGGCCGACAACAGCCCGAATGCGGAAAGCCGTGCACGTTTATTCGCGGCCATTCTGGCGAGACAAGGACCTCAACGGCCAGATCATTCAGGTCGATGGACCCGTCGTCTGGTCTGCGGACAATTCTCCGCCCGATGGCTCCGTCGGCATAATAACGGCATTTGTTCGAGAAGGCTCACTGCCAACAGATGAGCGGAATGCGTCCGCTGCCCTGTCGACAATATACGCCAAGGCCCTAGGCGATGAAGCTCTCCAACCCCGACAATATCATGAGATCGATTGGGGAACCGATCCCTGGAGTCTATCCTGCACCTCGCCCTACCCGCCCGGCTTCCTCACCCGTTGGGGCAAAATCATGCGCGAGCCTACCGGCAGACTGATCTGGTCAGGGACCGACATGGCGCAACTTTGGCCAAGCTCGATGGATGGCGCAGTTCGGGCTGGTCATGCCGCAGCCTTGCAGGCCCTTCGTGCTCTAGTGAACAGCTGAAGAAGCTCAACAATAGTTTCTCATAACGATTGTTGTGTTAAATTCTCACTTGTGCTAGAGGAGACTCGTCAAACAAAATCAGGAGAAGGCTGCCATGGCTGGTTTCCAGCAGGGATCGAAGCTTATCAGCTTCGATGAACGGGCTTGCGCCCACTTCATCGAACGCCGCCGGTCAGGAGAGCGGCTATGATCACCCTTAAACCTAAGCTTACCCTTCCTGCTGTTGGGCTGTCTGGGTTCGAGACGCCTCTCACGGAGGAGGAAACCGCTATCCAGGATTCAGTCCATCGCTTCGCGAAGGACATCTTGCGACCTGTCGGACAGAAACTCGACAAGATGAGCCCCGATGAAGTGATCGCATCGAACTCGCCATTTTATGAAGTTTTTGCTGAATATGCGAAACTGGGTCTGGAGCCGGAGCTGCTCACAACCCTTCCGCCGGAAACGGCCATTCGTGTCGAAGCGCTGATCGGGGAAGAACTCGGCTGGGGTGACGCCGGTTTGGCTATCTCGTTGGGTGTCGCCGGGATCCCCATGCTCCTTTCCTCCGCGGTTGGAAAATCCGAGTTAACCGAGCTTTGCCAAGGCAAGATCGGCTGCTGGATCGTGACCCAGCCCGACCGGGGGAGCGATCCACAGATCTTCGACATGGCTCGTGAGTGGCCTGAAAAGCAGCCGGCCAATATCGGAAATCTCACCGCCAAGGTGATCGGCGACGACATCATCATCAACGGACAGAGCTCGGCCTGGGTATCGAACGGTTCCGTGGCTCAAATCGCGCTTGCACAAATCGTCGCTGACTATGGCGCCGGCTTCGTGGGTGAAGACGGACTACCGAACGGACTTTCAGTAATTGTGCCATTGGACAGCAAGGGCATCTCCAAGGGGAAGCCCCTGGCGAAGATAGGGCAGCGCTCATTACCTCAAGGTGAAATCTATTTTGACGACGTGCGATTACCGCGCCGGTTCGCGATTGCCGAGAAGGAAACCTATTACGGGTCGGGTAGCTCATCCTGGTCAATTGCCGGCACTTTCATGGGCCTGAACTTCACCGGGGTAGCCCGAGCGGCTTTCGAATTCGCTCTGCAATATTGTCACGAACGGCGCCAGGGCGGAAGGCTGCTCATCGATCATCAAATGACACGTCTTCGGTTGGGTGAGATGCTTCGCCGTGTTGAAGCGGCACGCGCCGTTTCACGCAGAGCACTCGCCTTCGCTCGGCTGTCGCCCATGACCCACCCCTATTACACGGCGTCGTCCAAGGTCACCGTGACGGAAGAAGCAAGAATAGTCGTCGACGAAGCTTTTCGACTTTTCGGTGGAAATGCGACCACTCTTGAATATCCAATCGAAAAACTGGTGCGAGACGTTCAGTCAGCCTTGATCGAGGATGGCGAAAACCGCGTCCTTACCATGCGGCTCGGACTCCTAGCGCAACAACTCTATGCCGAAGGTTGGTCTCATCCCTGACCGATGGAAAATACACTTCATTGAGGAATGTGAAATGGCTATATATCCTGTCGTTATTTATGGAGCGAGCGGCTACACTGGCATGTTGGTGATGGATTGGCTCATCGACCAGAATATCCCGTTCACCGCAGTGGCGCGCAATGTCGAACGCGCTAAAGAGATGATGGCTCAGCGTGTTGTTCGCCTCGAGTCAGCAACCTATGAGCTGGTCGAATGCAGTCATGACGTTGACGAGCTGACAAAGGTCTTCAACGGCGCTCGCGTTGTCTGCAACACAGTTGGACCATTCAATAACTTTGGAATTACAGCCGTCCAAGCTTCGCTGAACGCCGGATGTCACTACATTGATACGACGGGCGAACAGATGTTCATGCGACAGGTCCGCGATGAATATGGCGAACTCTATCGCCAGGCCGGTTTGCTTGTCTCGCCGTCGGTGGCCTACATGTACACCTTCGCGGAAATCGCGGCCGAACTTGCTCTTGAGATCCCAGGCATCGATGCCCTTGAAACTGCAACGTTGTGCAGAGGTCCACGCGGCAACACCTCGGGCGTGACCGTTGGGTCGACGGCCACAATCTTTGGCGGGTATCAGTATGAAGCTCAGTATCTTTGGGAAAACCAGCTGGTCGCCTACGATGCCTCCGCGTCGTTCAATATTGTCTCCCCCGACTTCTTCGAACCGGTTTTCTGCTTGCCTTGGGGAGGAACTTCTCTTCCCGTCTATTTTGAGCATGATCCTCGCGTCCGAAGCTGTGTTTCCGCAGTAGGATTCTACGATACAAAAGTAATGCGCGCGGTTCATGCCTTCGGCGCGAAATGGGAAGAGGAATACAAGCATCTTTCCAAGGATCAGCAAGATGCCGTGATCAATGGCGTCGTGGAGTCGACCACGCCGACCATGCCGCCGCGCGAACGCACAACGTTACAGCGAACCGTGGATTTCGCCATCGGCCGCGGTAACCTTGGAGCGGTACGGGCGACTATCCACGGGCAAACCCCCTATATCTCCACCGGGGCCTTGCAGGCGGCTGCTGTTGTCAAGCTGCTCGAAAACGACACAGCCAAGGTCGGTTTCGCCTCTGGTTCAAAGGCGCTTGGCCACCGCTACCTCCTTGGATTCCTTGAGCAGCGCGGCTTAGCTCGCGCCACTGTCTCGCAGCTCTGAGCCGTACAATGGGGATTATCGACTTTTTCGACCGTGGCTGGCGGATCAACCCCGAAGGGGTGGCCTATATCCAGGACGACCAGCGCTTCACCTTTGACGAAGTGAGAGCACTGTCATGCAAGATTGCCAACGCGCTCTTGGCGCAGCGCTTGCCTAAAGAGACCAAGGGCGCGATCTGGGCTTCCAATGATGTCACGGCGTGGACCTGCGCGTTGGGCCTGTGGCGTGCGAATATGTGCTGGATTCCAGTGGGTGCCCGCAACAGCATCGAGGAGAATGGGTATATCCTCGATGCCTTCGATTGCGAAGTCCTGTTCTTCCAGAAAGCCTTCGCAGCGGCTGTGGAAGCGCTGCGTCCTCAACTCCCGAAGGTGCGCTTCTGGATTTGTTTGGACGGAGAACTGGCAGACGCGCCTTCGCTTGAAAGCTGGATCAAGGACCATCCCGTGACGGCTCCACAGGTGGATTATGCGCTCGACGATGTCGTGGCGGTGTCGCCCACTGGCGGCACTACCGGGAAGCCTAAAGGCGTGATGAACACTCATCGCAGCGTCCAGACTTTCGTTGCGCAATTCATGGCTAACTTTCCCTATTCTGCTGATTCCCCGCCGGTCAACCTGGCAGCCGCGCCCATGACTCATACGGCCGGTACACTGTCGCTTCCCTGCACAGCCCGTGGCGGAACAGTCGTAATCGTCACGAGCCCGGAGCCAGCGACGCTGCTTGCGGCTATCGCGCAACACAAGGTGACAGAGCTCTTCCTGCCGCCAACGGTGATCTATCGCCTGCTCGACATTCCCGGGCTGTCCGAGAAGGTCGATTTCAGCTCGTTGCGTTACTTCCTCTACGGTGCGGCTCCCATGTCCGTCGAGAAGCTCAAGGAGGCCATAGCGACATTTGGACCTATCATGGCGGAAGCCTATGGACAGACGGAGGCGCCAGCAGGCATTTCGAGCATGCCTCCTGATGAGCATTTGCGCAACGGCGAGATCGCGCCCGACGACCAACTTTCTTCAGTGGGCCGACCCAACATCCTTACACGCGTCGAAATCATGGATGATAATGGCAGGATTTTGGGCCCCGGGGAGTCTGGAGAGATCTGCGTGCGCGGCGATATCGTCATGAAGGGTTATTACAAGGATCCGGAGAAAACAGCTGAAACAATTGTCGACGGGTGGCTGCATACCGGCGACATCGGCTTCATCGATAAACGCGGCTATCTGCACATCACCGATCGCAAGAAGGACATGATCATAACCGGTGGCTTCAACGTCTATCCAAGCGAGGTCGAGCAGCTTCTGTGGAGCCATCCTGCCGTGCAGGATTGCGCAGTGATCGGCGTCCCAGACGAACAATGGGGTGAAGCTGTCAAGGCTGTGGTCGAACTGAACAGGGGGCAAGCGGTTCAGGCCGACGAACTGATTGCGCTGTGCAAGTCAAAACTCGGATCGGTTAAGGCTCCTAAGAGCATCGACTTCATTGACGCCCTGCCGCGCAGTCCCGTCGGCAAGGTGCTCAAGAAGGACCTCCGCGTCCGGTACTGGGAAGGCGCAGGTCGGCAAATCTGACCGTCAGGAATTTTACGCATGGAACCGATTTACATTGCCGGTATCGCGATGACCCAGTTTGGGCGTCACATGGACCGGAGCCTTCAGCATCTAGCGAAGGAAGCGCTGGATGGCGCGCTAAAGGATGCAGGTGCTCGCCACGCTGATATTGGGACCGCTTATTATGCCGGTATCACGAATGGCCCCCTTCAAGGCCAACATTCAATTTCAGGGCAAGTAGTTTTGAGCAAAATCGGGATTGAAGGTGTTCCGATCTTCAATCTGGAAAATGCCTGTGCAACGGGAAGTTCTGCGATCAATCTCGCCGTTCAGAGCCTGCGTGCAGGCACGACCGACATCGCATTGGCTCTCGGCGTCGAGAAGATGAATGTGCCCGATAAAAGCAAAGCGTTCGCCTTGTTTGAAACGGGCTGGGACGTATCGCAGGCTGACGAGACTTATGCCCGCCTTGTCGCAATGGGCGAAGGCATTGAAGTGCCGGCGGGCACGGAGTCGGACAAGCCCTACAGCCGTTTCATGGCCATCTATGCCGCCTGGTGCCGTTGGCATATGAAGAGCTTTGGCACTACGCAGCGCCAAATTGCCGCTGTTTGTGCCAAAAATCATCAGCACTCAGTGCACAATCCTTGGTCGCAATTCCGCAAGTCCTTCACCATCGATGAGGTGCTCGCGGCGCCGCCTATCACCTATCCTCTCACCCTACCCATGTGTGCGCCTATGACAGATGGCGCGGCTGCAGCGATCTTATGCACTGAAGAGGGTCTGAGTCGGATCGGGGCTGATCGACCGCGCTGCGTCCGCATTGCCGCGAGCGTGATGCGGAGTTTTACACACAGGCGCGAGGACGAGCCGCAAAAGCATGTCAGTGCCCTGGCTGCGCGCCAGGCTTATGAGTTGGCTGGGCTCGGTCCGGAAGACATTGACGTCGCGGAGGTCCATGATGCGACGGCCATGGGGGAAATCCTGCAAGTCGAGAATCTGGGGCTTGCGTCGCTAGGGCAGGGCGGACCTTGCGCTGAACGCGGCGACTTCAGTCTTGGCGGTCGAGTTCCCGTCAATCCGTCGGGCGGATTGGAATCGAAAGGGCATCCATTGGGTGCAACAGGGATTGGCCAGCTCTTCGAGCTGACCACTCAACTCCGCGGCGAGGCCGGCGCGCGCCAGGTCGAAGGTGCACGCGTCGCCATACAGGAAAATGGCGGCGGGTTGCTGGGGATCGAGGAAGCTGCGGTGGCGGTTCACATCCTCACCCGATGATCGGTCATGCGCCGCAATTTAAATAGTCGGGTGAATGGAAGAGCTAATGAAGGGCACGGTTCTATGACAGCGCAGCATGGCAGTTATCGTCCAGTCAGCGGGTGGCTTGAACAGCCGCCTGTGCTTCAACCAGAGCTGGACGGCGAAGTCACTGCCGACGTTGTCGTTGTCGGGGCCGGGTTCGCTGGACTGTCCACTGCGCTAGAATTGGCGTCAACAGGCGCAAATGTCGTCATACTCGAACAGCACTTCGCAGGCTTTGGCGCAAGCGGTCGCAACGCTGGTTACTTGGGCGGCGGCCATGGCCTGGAACATGACCTATTTCTGAAACGCGTCGGCATGGATCAGGCGAGGAAGATAATTCGCTTCTATCAGACCGGCGTGTCCTACGTGGAAGAGAAGCTCGATAAACTTGGGATCGATTGCGATTATCGGGCAACCGGAAATATCA
The DNA here is from genome assembly GCF_001658005.1 of Sphingobium sp. EP60837. Lineage (NCBI taxonomy): Bacteria > Pseudomonadati > Pseudomonadota > Alphaproteobacteria > Sphingomonadales > Sphingobiaceae > Sphingobium > Sphingobium sp. EP60837. The sequence continues at coordinate 227,665 of NZ_CP015987.1, forward strand.
AAGCAGGCATACATCCGAGCCAGGAAAAAAAGCTCCGGCATAATATGCAGGTCGACATTGAACTCGGTGCACCGGCTCAGTTTCTAGACCGGGGAGACATGCGCGCGCGAGGAATTCCCCCTGCTTTCCAATTTGGTTATCTGATGAACAATGGAGGCACCCTCGATCCCGGCAAATATGTAATGGGTCTGCGGCGCACGGCAATCGCGGCAGGTGTTAGACTATATGAAAACTCGGCTCTCCTATCCTATTCGGATGGAGCAACCATCACCTGCTATACCGCCAAAGGGCGCGTCCACGCGCGGTTTCTTGTCTTCGCAACTAATGCATTCACCCCCCAGTTGGGGTTACTGCAAGACAAGATCGCGACAATGCGGGTCTCTGCCATCGAAACCGAGCCCTTATCACCTGAACAACTCAGCAGCTTGGGCTGGCCAAACCGCGAAGGTATCATCACCTCGCATCTTGTAATGGAAAGCCATCGTCTCACCGAGCGCAACAGCTTGGTGATCACCACCAAGCGGCTGCGTTACATGCGTCGCGGGCAGACGCCAAATGTGCCCGATGAGCGCGCCTACAGGGCGCTCACAGTAGCTCTACGGGATCGCTTTCCGACCTTGAATACACTGGGCGTCAAATTTTGTTGGAGCGGCTATATTTCCTTCGCCCATGATGCGTTGCCAGTCGTGGGTGAAACAGGAGCGCAGCAGAACATTTTCTATACCGCCGGCTGCTCCGGTCATGGCGTTGGCACTCAATCATTTATCGGCAGGTTGCTTGCCGATCGCATCCGGGGCGCCGAGAATGAACATCTCGCTGCCCTCCGCCATAAAACACCTTCGGTCCTACCCGAACCGCTGGAATGGGGAGTCATGTCATCCGTGCTGGGTGCTGCCCACAAGCTTGATGACTGGGTTAATCGAAAAGCTCGATCGTCTGCGAAAACAGCTCGCGCCGGTTGAAAAAGGATTGCAATCATGGACTTTTCTATCACCGACCGCGAGACCTACTTCCGAGCTCGCGTCCGCAGCTTCATGAACGACGAGGTACGACCGCGGATTGCGGAATGTGCCGCCGAGGTGAACAGCGGTGACCGCTGGGCCGCGCTCCAGACGATCGAACAGCTGAAAGCGAAAGCAAAGGCCGCGGGTTTATGGAATCTGTTCATGCCGCCGTCGGGAGATCGTGCACTGCTCGATGACAGTTTTGCATTCTCGGGCACGCAGCTCAGCAATGTCGAATACGCGCTTTGCGCGGAGGAGATGGGCCGCGTCGCCTGGGCATCCGAGGTGTTCAACTGCTCAGCGCCCGATACGGGCAATATGGAAGTGCTTTACCGTTATGGCACGCGAGTGCAGAAGGATCGTTGGCTAAAGCCGCTGATGGAGGGAGCAATCCGCTCCGCCTTCTTGATGACGGAACCGGAGGTGGCGTCGTCCGATGCCACTAACATCCGCACTTCCATCGTCCGTGACGGCGATCACTATGTCATCAATGGCCGCAAATGGTGGTCCTCCGGCGCAGGTGATCCGCGCTGCAAGGTTGCTATCGTGATGGGCAAGACCAATCCCGAAGCGGAAGCACACAGGCAGCAGGCGATGATTCTCGTCGATCTCGACACGCCTGGCGTCAAAATCGAACGGCTGCTATCGGTTTACGGGTATGACCATGCGCCTCACGGCCACGCTGAAATCACACTGACCGATGTACGCGTTCCAATCGAGCACCTTCTATTGGGTGAAGGGCGAGGATTTGAAATCGCACAGGGGCGGCTTGGACCCGGCCGCATTCATCATTGCATGCGCACCATTGGAGCGGCTGAGGAAGCGCTGCAACTGATGGTGAGCCGGCTCCTTGCAAGAACCGCTTTTGGAAAGCGGATAGCCGATCATTCGCTATGGGAAGAACGGGTCGCCCGGGCGCGCATCGACCTGGAAATGACGCGCCTGCTTTGCCTGAAGGCCGCTGACATGATGGATCGCGCTGGCAATAAGGCAGCAAGAAATGAAATCGCGATGATCAAGGTGCAGGCGCCTCAAATGGCGCTGCGGATTATCGATGATGCGGTGCAAGCGTTTGGAGGTGCCGGCGTCTCAGAAGACTTCACGCTAGCGGCCGAATGGGCGAACATTCGCGCGCTTCGGCTCGCCGATGGCCCGGACGAGGTTCACATTCGTGCGATCGCAAGATCTGAGTTCCGTCGCGTCAAGGATGCCAGCCAATGAGCGACCTCGATGACAAAGCGCTCCGTGTTTGGCTTGCAAGGACGTTGTCAAACTTCGACGGCATAGTGAGCTTCGAGAAGTTCGCGGGCGGCCAGTCCAATCCAACCTACCGCGTCTCTTTATCGACAGGTGCTTACGTATTGCGCCGCAAGCCCTTTGGTCCGCTTTTGCCATCCGCTCATGCGATCGAGAGGGAGTTTCGCCTGCTGTACGCGCTCCATCCGCTCGGCTTCCCTGTCCCACGCCCGATCGCCCTGTGCGAGGACCAGGAGGTCATCGGAGCTGCCTTTTATCTGATGGAAATGATTGAGGGTCGAACCTATTGGAACGGATCGTTGTCGGAGGTGCCCCGTACCGAACGGAAGGCCTATTATGAGGCAATGATCGACACCCTGGCGCAGTTGCATAGCATCGATGTCGGAACGGCTGGGCTGACGGATTTTGGTCGGCCCGGCAACTATTTTGCGCGTCAGGTGGAGCGATGGACAAAGCAATATCGGGCTGCTCAAACTGAGCACATACCCGAAATGGAGAAGCTGATCGATTGGCTTCCCAAAACCATCCCACAGCAGAGTCGCAGTTCAATCATTCATGGCGATTACCGTATCGACAACCTCATCTACGCACCGCAGACGCCGTCTGTATGCGCAGTGCTGGACTGGGAACTCGCCACTATCGGCGATCCTCTGGCCGACTTCGCCTATCTCGCGATGAACTGGATCATGCCCGTTGACGGTCGAGCCGGTCTCTCTGGTCTTGATCTTGAAGCGGAGGGAATACCCTCATTGGATGAAGTGGTCGCCCGATATTGCGCAGCTACCGGGCGAGACACCCTTCCCGACCTAAACTGGTATTTTGCCTATAATCTTTTCCGATTGGCAGGCATCGTACAAGGCATCAAGCGACGTGTCCTCGACGGCAATGCATCGAGCGCGCAAGCCGAAGCCATGGCAGCCAAAGTGATCCCTCTGGCCAGTGCGGCTTGGGCAGAAGCGCTTCGAGCCGGGGCTGGAAACTAAAAGGATTTTTATGAAGCTTTTTGATTTGACCGGCAAAGTCGCGATCATTACCGGATCGTCGCGGGGAATAGGTCGCGCCATTGCTGAAGCTTATGCAGAAGCAGGCGCAAAAGTAGTCATTTCCAGCAGAAAGCAAGGCGCGTGCGATGAGGTGGCTGCCGCCATCAATGAGCGTTATGGAGATGGGCGCGCGTACGCCATGGCGGCAAGCATTTCCGAAAAGTCGGCGCTGCAGGCACTAGTTAGCCGGACCGAACGCCATTTCGGCCAAATTGACCTGCTCGTCTGCAATGCAGCGACTAATCCCTATTACGGCCCTATGGCAGGTATCAGTGACGAACAGTTCCGCAAAATTTTCGAAAACAATGTCTTAGCCAATCATTGGCTGATCGGCATGGTCTCGCCAGGGATGACCGCGCGAAAGGATGGTTCGATCGTCATAGTCTCGTCGATCGGAGGCCTGCTCGGATCCGACGTCATCGGAGCATATAATATCTCGAAAGCGGCCGACTTTCAGTTGGTCCGCAACCTGTCAGTAGAGTTAGGGAAACACAATATACGCGTGAACGCCATTGCTCCTGGCGTCATTCGCACCGACTTTGCCCGCGCCCTTTGGGAAAATCCCGAGGCCGAAGCAGCGCTTCGACACGCGACACCGCTCGGCCGTATTGGAGAACCGGATGAAGTTGCGGGGGCTGCCGTTTTCCTGGCTTCCAAGGCAGGCGCCTACGTCACCGGACAAGCCATCGTCGTAGATGGAGGTTCAACAATCAACGCGCATTCCTGAATTTCGCGGTGAAGTAGTACAACGACGGAGGAGCGCCACACCGAATGTTCGGTGTGGCGCTCCTCCAATATCCCTCACTCTATTCTTTTCCGGAGCCCAGCACGGCTACGGCCCGAATTTCAACCAGCAAGCCGGGAACTGCGAGCTGTGTCACGCCTACCGCCGTCCAGGCTGGATAATTTCTCGCAACATATTCGTCTTTGACGGCCGAGAAGGCCTCGATTTCGCCATGCAGGTCGATGTGAAAGCTGGTCAACTCAACGATGTCCGCCATAGTGGCGCCAGCCTCTTTCAGTATCGACTCTATGGACTGAAACGCGATCCTGGTTTGCGCCACGATCCCATCTGCCGGCTGAAAATTGTTGTTCAGTCCGACTTGTCCGGAAACCCAGATGGAGGATCCCACCTTAACGCCCTGGGAGAAATGGTAGTTGTCGTATAGGATCTCGCTGCCCGCTGGATTAATCAGCTCGCGTTGCAAATTACTCGACGTCATAGCCCCTCCCCCTTCACGCGAGCTGACGAAAGATGGGCGAGCGGAACGGCTCACCCTGCTTCATCTTCGCCATCTCTTCAACAAAGAGGACGCCGTTACGATCATACCCAGATGCGCTCTGCACCGGCAGTTCATCGAAAGTGGCATCATCACCGAAAAACCGGAAAACAATCGTGTGGCGTTCAGGAAATTCCGCATCGACCGGTGCACCGCCATGAAGGCATCTGGGATGAACGAAAAGAACATCTCCCGGCTCCGTTGCCCAAGAGAGAATATCAAAGGCTTTAGGATCTCTCGCGCGAATGGCTTCGATGTCGGGAAGGCGCGGCAGGGCTGGCACTGACTGATGTCCGTGAAGCGGCTCGGTCGGATCTTGAGGATTAAGAAAAGTAGTCCCATCATATCGAATGCCATGATGCGAACCGCGTACGACCTCCAAAGCATTCTTTTTTGGGACCGACTCGAAAGAAATCCAAGTGTTTCCCCAGTGCTGTCCGCCCCAGGGTAGATAGGATGTATCTTGATGCCATGGCGAACGGCCGGGCTTGCCTCCAGACTTCATGAAAACCTCCTCAGCGAACAGCCAAACATGTTCCGAGCCCCAGAGGTCGGCATAAATATTTCCAAATGGCAAAGTTTCTACGAGGGCGTCGATCCTTTCCTTCGCATTGGGGTTGCTGTTATCATTATGCGTCTGATGCTCTGTACCGTCAAAAATATTGAAAGCATGTGGTCCTGGGTTCGCTACCGCCCAGTCGAAGACCTCACGGCACTTGTCGAGTTGTTCCTGATTAAGGCAATTTTTAATGAGGACTGCACCGTCCTCTTGGTAACGTTGGCGCAGGCTGGTTTCCACGGCATTCCACTCCATTGCTGAGATACGACTCCGAATATACCGCACGCAACCATTTTACGCAACAGGCGTTATGTGAATTGCCTTGCTCGAAATATTTGCTAGGGTGGCCGGCATGACCGAACAAAAACACGCATCATATCCGTTGGATTTAGTACCTGAGAGCTTGAATAACGACCTCAATCGAGGTCGCGGGCGCCCGGTTGGTGACCGTGATGCAAAGCGCGTTGAGCTTCTTGACGCGGCAATTTCCGTTATGGCCGAACATGGTTATGCTGGAACGTCGCTCCGCAAAGTTGCTAGCCGTGCAGGATATTCCACCGGAGCAGTGACATATTATTTTGCTAATAAGGAGGCTATGTTCAAAGCTGTAACAGAGCAATTGTTTGACCGATTCGACGTGCTGCTGGAGTCGAATGATCTCCAGGCGACGTTGAAGGTATGGCTAGACTGGACGAGTGTTGATAACGACGTTTGGGCCTCTCTGTTTCAATTATTGTCCATCGCGAGGCACGAACCGGAGATCGCCACGATCTTCTCTACTCGATATCGCTCTTATCGGGAGACGTTCGCCTCGACGCTTGAAATTGGGCAGCGTGAGGGAAACATCCGAAATGATATTCCCGCAGATCTGCTGGCAGATCAAATTACCGCGATGGCCGACGGCTGGATGATTATGCGACCCATAGATCCCGATCGATTCGAGCCGAAACGAGTGGAGCGCTTGCTCAGATCAGTAATGCAGTTGATTTCCCCAATTTAACAGACTGATCCAAGATGGGTTGGCTTCTACATCCTCGTTCATTCGATGCATGGCATCACCGACCTTAAATGGATACGCGATACCGTACGACATCCAAATAATATAATCTCTTATCTTTGGGTCCTCACTTCGATGTTATCAATAAAAGATGATGTTCCGACACGGAGCCTCTTTGGACGACTATCTATCATTGCCGCTCTTCTATTTGCAATCATTGTAATGGCCAATGGCTATTTGGCCAACAATGCAGCTCCGAACGGCATCATCGATCACCAGCTTGCGGGCAGCGCGGAACGCGTGGATGATATTCATGCCTCATGGTCTGCGGCAGGGGTCGATAGTATCGCGACTGCCTCAATGATGATCGATCTGCTGTTTATCGGGGTTTCCGCAAGCGCAGGCGTGCTGGGCGCCAGCCTTATACACACCAGGACAAAGTCCAAGCCACTACTGCACTTCTCCAAATTGATCTGCCTCATGTTCCTAGCCTTTGCGCTGCTGGACTACAGCGAAACAGTTCCGGAGCTTATCCAGCAGATTTGCGGCCACGGCAATGACACATTGGCCATTATTGCTGCGACCGTGCAGCCGATCAAGTTGATCGCCTTTCTTGGAGGAGTTGCGACCCTAGTAATAGCCCTAATCTGGTGTAAAGTTACGAAATTGGATCCCGGGCCATGATGTCGAAATGGCTGTATAGGGATTGTTTTGACCCAGATTGACCTCAACTCTGATTACAGATTGGTGTTCGACCGCGCTGAAATTTCGCTCGAAAACAGCATCGGCATCCCCGAAGGTGATTTTTGATTTTTGCCATTCGCCGCCAACGTCGCATTTTACTGGCTGCTCTCGTCCGCGATGTGCAAAAAATAGTGATGAGTTTTCGATCCGTGCGCCAGGAACGATAGGTTGCCCTGCTCAGCCGATCAAAGCTCGGCATTGACATTAATCATAATTGACGGGCGGCATCGCGGCCACCATCGGAGGCAGAAGCATCATGTGCGGCAACAAAGCACCACATTGACCTTAAAACGTCGGGCCAAGGCCTTTTCGAGATCACCAGCCGGATCATAGACTGGGCTGAGGGCTGCGGCATCCAAGAAGAGCTGCTCACCCTCTTCTGTAGCACACCTCGGCCTCGCTTCTGATCCAGGAGAATGCGGCGCCGCAAGTCCGCACCGATCTGCAAGCCTGGTTTGAACGGGCCGTCCCTGAGGATCCCAACCTCTACGAACATGACGATGAGGGTCTCGACGACATGCCAGAGCGGTCCGCAGCGCCCTCACGTCCGTGCAGCTCTCCATTCCGGTTTTGGGCGGTCGACCTGCCCTTGGGACATGGCAAGGCATCTACTTGTTCGAGCATCGGAGGCGGCCGCATAGACGTTCGATTGTGCTGCACCTCATCGGCGAGTAGCCACTGCTGCACAGGCCGGCCTCCACGTTCGTTCACTTCCATGAGTTTCACGACTATTCTATCAAGCTGACGATGAGCCACCTATCGCTTGATGAGCACGCCCAGGCTGCCGAGATATTGGCGGGGCATTCCGATTATCGCGTGTTGCGCCGACTGGTGCCGTTGACGAAATTTCACTACGGCCCTCCGCTGGGACGCTGCCGCGTCGGCGTGGCGCTGGATGTGGAGACAACAGGCCTTAACCAAGACACCGACCACATCATTGAGCTTGCTGTGCAGCGCTTCCGGTTCGATGAAGCTGGACGTATTATTCAGGTGGGCACCGCACGTGTCTGGCGCGAAGATCCTGGCATTCCCCTGGAGCCGCGGATCACTCAGCTCATAGGCATCAGTGGTGAAGATCTCGCCGGCAAGATGATCGACGAGACGGAAGCCATCGAGATATTAAGCTCTGCTGACATTATCGTGGCGCATAATGCCGCTTTTGATCGCCCGTTCATCGAGAAACGCCTGCCAGCTGTCGCCGACAAACCCTGGGCCTGTTCGATGGCAGAGCTGGATTGGCTGGAGCTTGGCTATGACGGCCGGGCTCTTGCGCACCTGGTCGCCCAGTGTGGCTGGTTCTATGAAGGACATCGCGCGGAGAACGACATATTGGCCCTTCTCTATTTGCTGGCGCAGGGCTTTGCTGATGGCGAGACGATCCTCACTAAGCTTATCGCCTGCTCCGAAAAGCCAACCTACCGAGTGAACGCGATTGACGCGCCATTCGATGCCAAGGACCGCCTCAAAGCGCGGGGCTACCGTTGGGACGGGGCACTGCGCTTCTGGTGGAAAGAAATTCCCGAATGTGATCGTGAAGCCGAACAATTTTGGCTGCTGAGCGATGTCTATGCGGGTTTTGGCGAACCGGCGTTCCTGCCCGTCAGCGCGGATCAACGCTACCGCTAGCCAAACCTCGATCAGCGGCCCGGCATGTCATCTGAGTCCAAGCAGCATGCCTTGTCCGCACTCGCGGGTGCGGCGCTCAGATCTTGATTAGCAGGGCAATTCAGAACAATAGAGTTCAATGGGGGATGTTCTAAAATATCGCCGCCGACGGCGACGTGACCTGTGGCGCAGGGGCGTCGCTAGGAAGCGCGAGGTCATGCGCTCCCCCACCCTCCTCCTCATCGGCATTGGGCTGGCGATCGGAGCTTCATCAGGTCTGGGGATGTTGAACTGGTCCGGTCTGTCGTCGTCCAGGACCATCCCAACATCATCTGTGCGCTTCGGCCTTTGCCACGTCGGTGGCGGGACCAATTGCGTGGTCGATGGCGATACCTTCTGGTTCAACGGCGAGCGCGTTCGGGTTGCCGACATAGATGCGCCCGAAACACATCCTCCACGATGTCCCGCTGAAGCAGACCTTGGCAACCGCGCAACAGAACGTCTTCACGAACTGCTGAACGCCGGCCCCTTTACCGTGCACGCAGCCTCGTGGCGAGACCAGGACCGATATGGCCGCAAGCTACGGGTTGTGGAGAGAGATGGAAGATCACTGGGATCTCAGCTCGTGAGCGAAGGGCTAGCACGACCGTGGACCGGATCCCGCCAGCCGTGGTGCTGATCGCCCTTGCTACCCCCGCTGCCGCCGGAGCCGAACCATGAAACGCGCTTATTATCATGGCTCGGCTATCGAGCTGCAGAAAGCTGATCCGCTCGCCATCCTGGGCGCCCTTACCGAAAATCTGCCCTTCGCGGTCGACCCGATGCAGCGACAGGCCTGGGTATTCCAGATCAGCCATTTGAAGGCCATCGCGGCAGGGTTGCCGGATAGCCATTTCTTTTTCGAATTCATGATCCCGCGTATGGGCAGACGCGCGGACGTTGTCCTCCTCTACCGCGGACTGGTCTTCGTCTTGGAGTATAAGGTTGGGGAACGCGGCTTCGGTCGCGGTGCAGTTGACCAGGTCCTTGGCTACGGCCTTGACCTTAAGAATTTTCACGAGACCAGCCATGACGCTCGGATCGTACCGATCGTGGTAGCGACGGACGCCACAGACACGCTGAGCCGCACGGAATGGGGCGCAGACAATGTCATGCGCCCGCTATTGTCGAACGCTGCCGGGCTTCTTACGAAGATCCACGCCGTCGCCACCCACTTTGGCGGGCCAGGGCTCGATCCCACTCAATGGTTAGCCGGCCGCTATAAGCCCACGCCTACAATCATCGAAGCTGCACAGGCACTTTACCGCGGTCACAATGTCGAGGAGATTTCACGCTCCGAGGCAGGCGCTGAAAATCTTTCCACCACCTCCGACTACATCTCATCGGTCGTGGAAGGCGCCAAGCGGCACAAGCGCAAGGCCATCTGCTTTGTCACAGGGGTTCCAGGCTCGGGGAAAACGCTTGCGGGGCTGAGTATCGCGAATAGCCGAATGCGGGCCCATGAGGATGAACATGCTGTGTTTCTCTCCGGCAACGGCCCTCTCGTTGACGTGCTGCGGGAGGCGCTGACGCAGGACACGCTCGAACGGCATCAGTCATTGCCAAGATCCGAGCGTCCCTCGCGAGCATCAGAATATCAAAAATCCTGTGCGTTCATTCAAAACATCCACCATTTCCGGGATGATAATCTGGAGGGAAATGAGCCACCTGTCGAGAAGGTGGTGGTCTTCGATGAAGCCCAGCGCGCATGGGGTGAAGAGCAGACCAGCCAGTTCATGCGGCAGAAGCGGGGACAAAGTGGCTTCGCCATGTCGGAGCCCCGCTTCCTCCTGTCAGTCATGGATCGGCATGAGGACTGGTGCACCGTCATATGTCTCATTGGCGGAGGCCAAGAGATCAACACGGGTGAAGCCGGGTTGGCAGAGTGGGTTGATGCCCTGGCCCAACATTTCCCGCATTGGGAGGTGCACCTACCAGAACAGATACTTGGCCGTGAATATCTACTGGCTGGCCGAGGTGAGGACGCTATTGGCGCGATCGCTCCGATAAAGGCAGGCGCCCTGCATCTGTCCGTATCGCTCCGCTCGTTCCGCGCTGAAAAGCTGTCGGAGTTTATTGGCGCGATTATCGACGGCGACAGCTCGCGCGCTCGGGCGCTGCTAAACCAGCTACCCGGCTATCCCATTGTTCTTACGCGGGACCTTAGCGCGGCTCGTGCATGGCTTAGGGAGCGCGCGCGCGCAAATGAGCGTATGGGCCTGCTCGCCTCCTCCAACGCGCTTCGCCTGAAGGCCGAGGGGATTTTCGTCAAAGCTAAGGTCGAGCCGCCGGTCTGGTTCTTGGCGCCGCAAAGTGACGTCCGATCCTCCAACATGCTGGAGGACGTGGCCACAGAATTTGATGTTCAGGGTCTGGAGCTGGATTGGGCCTGCTTATGCTGGGACGCCAACCTGCGATGGAGCCCTGACGGCTGGAGCAGCATGGCATTCAAGGGAACGAAGTGGCAGCAGATCAATGATCCTGAACGCCGATCCTATCTCCTGAATGCATATCGGGTTCTTCTTACCCGGGCCCGGCAGGGCCTCGTCATTTTTGTGCCTGAAGGCGATCCGGTCGACCCTACGCGAGATCCACTTTTCTACGACAGCAGCTTTGACTTCCTACGCGAATGTGGAGTTCCATTGATTGACGCGCATAAGGCAGAAGAGCCACTAAGCGTGGCGGGAGGCTGACAGAGCGCGCGCATCAGTCGCTTCAACCATCGAACAGCAACTTCTGAGAGATCTCCTCCACTATCGAACGCTGCACTAGCGTCGGCCAAACAGAACGGATGACATATGTATTTGGGGATCGATTTCTCGGGAGGCTCAGCGCCATGGAAAAAGCGTTGCTCTAGGCCAACTGTGTGGATTGCGACCTTGAATGATGCGAACAAGCCTCACCTCATTGACGTGCGGCCGGTTCAGCAGCTGCCGGGCGAAGGTGAGCCGTTCCACAGGTTGATCGCGCTGCTTCGCACTGGAGAATATACCGCAGCCGCCATTGACGCCCCATTTTCCATCCCCGCCGAGAATTTGCCGACCGGGGGCCACTCCGCACTGCTGAGCTGCGTCTCGGGCCTACCGCCTGCACCGGATAGGCCTTTTCCCTCGGGGGCGGCGCTCGTCGAACTGGCACAGAGTTTCAGCCCTTTGGGCGAGCGGAAGAAGCCGTATCGCGAAACCGAACGGCGATGGACCGCCCGCGGCGTCAACACCCGTTCGACACTCTGGAATGGCCCTCGTGGCGGCGCGCCGTTCGCGGCCGCTTGCCTTTCGCTACTCACCCAAGCGGGCCGTCCGATTTGGCCTTGGAAAAGTGGCCCCGGCATGCTGGTCGAAGCGTTCCCCGCCGCGCAGCTTCGCGCCTGGGGGTTGCCTCACGGCGGCTACAGCAAACCGGAACAGCGCAATGTGCGCGAGCAAATTGTTGATGGCCTCAAAAATCGCCTCGAGTTTTCGACCGAGCAGCGGCTGACCTTCCTTGATGTTCCCGATGCACTCGATGCTGTGATCGCAGCTTTCGCTGCGATTGCTGCTTCGCAAGGCGGCCCACCTGCTGCCTTTCCTGCCGATGGACTTATTGCTGTGCTGGACGACCGTAATGTTCCCGTTCACGCAGAGAAGAATTTGGAGGAGCCCGAACTCTTCGAGGAATTACTTTCCCATCCTGACGTGCGCATCGAACGGATCATTTCGCGAGGCCATGTTACCCCGCCCGATGAGCCCTACGTCCAAAACTGGGACGAATGGGTGATGGTTCTTTCAGGTACCGCCACGCTGTCACTCGTGGGAGTGGGCCGCAGGACCCTGCAATCTGGCGAGCACCTCCTGATCCCTGCAGGAGTTGCTCACTTTGTGACCCACACCGACGATCCCACCATCTGGCTTGCGATCCACATCGGCAACTCTAAGCATGTGTCCAGCTAAGCGCCGCATTCGGAGACCCAACGTAGCGACGCGTGCGATAAGGAATAACCATTCGACTCACGTGAGCTAATTGACCATGCGTGATTTGGCCGTAGCACTAACCCGCTCCGCGGGAGGGTCGCGAGCTGCGATGTAGTGCGGTAAATATAGGCCTTTGGCGGCGGGAGGTTGCCGTCTGAGCCTGGAAGTTCCTTCAGCGAAGAGGAACTTGCCATGACTATCGTGAACAGCACCTCCATCAGCCCGCTCCGTCAGCGGCTGATCGATGACATGAACATGCGCCATTTCGGGCGGGATACACAGCGCAACTATCTTCGCGATGTGGCGCGGTTCGCATCTTGGCTGGGTCGCCCGCCGGACAAGGCAACAGGAGAAGATCTGCGCCGTTTTCAGATCGAACAGAGCGACGCGGGCATGGCGGCACCGACTATGAACAGCATCGTTTCCGCGCTGCGCTTCTTTTTCACCTTCACGCTCGATCGCCCTGACCTGGCACGCAAGCTCTACCGCATAAAGCATCCTCGCAAGTTGCCCGTCGTGCTCAGTCGTGAGGAAGTTGCTCGCCTGTTGAACGCGACAACCTGCCTCAAGCATCAAGCGGCCCTGTCGGTGGCCTATGGGGCGGGCCTGCGGGTAGCTGAGGTGTCGATGCTCAAGGTCCGCGACGTGGACAGCGAACGCATGCTGCTGCGGGTTGAGCGCGGCAAGGGCGGACAATATCGTAATGCCATGCTTTCGGACGACCTCCTCGGCCTCTTGCGCCAATGGTGGAAGGTTGGATACCGGCAGGGCGAGCTCCATCGCGATGGGTGGCTATTTCCCGGGCAGCATTATCTCAAGCCGATCAGCACGCGGCAGCTGCATCGCGTCGTCGTCGAAGCAGCCCAGGCCGCCAGCATCACGAAGCGCGTAGGGCCGCATACCCTGCGGCATAGCTTCGCCACTCACCTGTTGGAAGATGGGATTGATATCCGGATCATCCAGACGTTGCTGGGCCACGCTAAGCTGGACAACACCGCCTTCTACACCAAGGTTGCGACACGAACGATCCGCGCGGTGACCAGCCCCCTCGACAAGCTGGCGATGTTCATCCCGGGAGCGGGAACGCCAGACGGTTGAGAGGTGCACGCCTCCCTTGAGGTCGCGGACATCTTCCGCGCCGCAGGTCCGGCCTATCGTTCGACCCACGCCGGCCATCTGAGCCTGCATCAACTCAAAGTGATGTCAGCGATCGAGAACTGCCGCACCGCCGCCTTGGGCGGTCACATCGAGGCATGCGAAGACTGCGGCCATTGGCGGATCGCCTATAACAGCTGCCGCAACCGGCATTGTCCTAAATGTCAGGGTGCCGCAGCGCGAACCTGGCTGGCAGAGCGGGAAGCCGACCTGCTTCCAGTCGGCTATTTCCACGTCGTCTTCACAATGCCCGCCGAAGTGGCTGATATCGCCTTCTACAACAAGGCGCTGGTCTATGATCTGCTGTTCAAGGCAGCGTCGGAGACGATGCTGACTATCGCCGCCGATCCCAAACATCTGGGCGCTCGGATCGGGATCACCGCCGTGCTGCACAGCTGGGGTTCGGCAATGACCCATCATCCGCATGTCCACATGATCGTGCCGGGGGGTGGACTTGCCATGGACGAGAGGCGGCGGATCGCTTCTCGTCCAGCCTTTCTCTTGCCGGTTCGCGTCTTGAGCAAGCTGTTCCGCCGCCTGTTCCTAGCTCGACTGACGACTCTATATGATGCCGGGCGCCTCGACTTCTTCGGCTCGGTGGCCAGCCTTGCCAAACGAGGAGCCTTCCTGCGTCATCTGGCCCCAGTCAGGAAGAAGCCATGGGTGGTCTATGCCAAGCCGCTCTTTGCCGGACCTGAGGCGGTCCTTGCCTATCTGTCGCGCTACACCCACCGCGTCGCCATCTCGAACAGCCGGCTGATCCGCTTTGATGATGCGGGTGTCACCTTCCGTTACAAGGACTATCGCCGCGACGGGGCCAAACGGCAGAAGGTCATGACGCTTGCAGCCGACGAGTTCATTCGCCGCTTCCTGCTTCATGTCCTGCCGCGCGGGTTCCACCGCATCCGTCACTACGGCTTCCTGGCCAGTTCATCACGCAAGGACAGCCTTGCCCTGGCCCGCAAGCTGCTCAACGTTCCAGCCCCACTCCCTCAGGAAAGCGGCGAAGATCCTGCCGATCCACTGCCGCCCTGTCCCTATTGCGGCGGCCGAATGATCATCACCGAGACGTTCGAGCGCTGGCGGCAGCCCCGAGCACCGCCGATCCACCACGGCATGATCCGGGAGTTTACGTCATGAGCCGGCATGACATCGTGTTCCAACCTCCTACGACCAACAGGTCCCGGGCGCTCCCCACGCTTGTCCTTTGGGCCAGTATCATGCCGATCGGCTACAGCTTCATCACCACCGGGCGCGCAAAACCTGACAGATCACCGCTCATCAACTTTCGACCCGCATCGGCCCGGCACCGCTCTGTCCTCGCCACTGCCACGCCGGTTTCCAGCCAAGCGGTGAAATACCCATAGGCCAGCGCTTCGTGCCCGCGGGTTCGTGCTTCGGGGACTTTCGTACGCCTACCGGCGCCCGAAACTCTCCACGGGAGCCGACGTCGCGCGGACGGCGGCTATACAGGCATCCCGGCTCTGAAGCGGACATTCGCCCAACGGCCAGCGCGGGCTCTGAAAAATGAGAAAGCGGACCATCCAAATCTAGGGATCGAAAATCGACGACCGAGCGGCCGATAAGGGTCGGTATGCACAGGGTCTTGAGCTGCCCGGCACAAACCACGTTGTTGTTGCTCGCTGACACGGCTGGCCCGTAGCTGGCGGCACGACCTTGCCAAATTTTGCCAAACTGCATATGTAGGCAGCCATGAGCACGATGAACATTTCATTGCCTGACACGCTCAAGGCGTTCGTTGACGAACAGGTCGCTGGGCGCGGCTACGGCACGAGCAGCGAATATGTGCGAGAGCTAATCCGCAAGGACCAGGATCGCCAGCGGCTGCGTCGGTTGTTGCTTGACGGCGCTGAATCGGCGCCGGGCGCTCCGGCGGACGAAGTTTATTTCGAGGGGCTACGCGCGCGGGCTCGTCGCACGGCATGACTGTGAAGCGGGTCGTTCCGCGCAACCAGGCTCATCGCGATGTCACAGGCGCCATCGACCATTATGTGAGCGAGGCCGGACCGGACATTGCGCTCGGCCTTGTTGAAGGTCTCGAAGCGATCTACCGTGCGATAGCGGAGCATCCCGGCATCGGCTCGCCGCGCTACGCGCATGAGCTGAACCTGCCGGGTCTGCGACATCGCCGGCTCGCCCGTTTTCCATGGCTCGTCTTCTACGTCGAACGAGACGACCATATCGACGTATGGCGCGTGATTGATGCGCGCCGTGACATTCCGGCTTGGCTCGACGATCCATACGAGAATTAGCGCACCCCGGAGATATGTCACATGACTGTCACGCTGGAGTATCCAGAACGGAATAGCCGCAGGTCAGGTTCTGGGTACGCAAAATTCAACGTTGAACGACCGGGAAGGGTCGATCGTGGCGGCGACACTTGGGACATTCCTGCCCTTCGCCGGCGATCTACCGAACGTCGGATCCTGTTGTCAGGAGCGGACATCCGGCGTCTGCGCGACTGGCCGAGATAACGACAGAAAGTGGAAAGCGAACCAGCCGCTTTCGACAAGCTTAATTCAACAAGCAGACGCTAAATAGGGCTCGGTGCAGGGCCGATGGCAACCTTGCGAGGAGCCTGGCGCTGGGAGCACATGGTCATGCGCAACCACGCGACGCACGGCGCCGAGCGTGGGCTCAAGCGCTTCGAGGGATTCAGCGACGCGGTTTTCGCGATCGCTTTGACCTTGCTGATTGTTGAAATCAAGGTCCCAGGGTCTCCAGACGGCCCGAATAACTACAGCAATCTGGCAAGCGCCATGGCTGAGCAATGGCGCGAACACCTCGCGCTGCTCGTCTGCTATGGCGTGATCGGCGTTTACTGCATGCAGCATCATTATTCCGGACGCATCTACGCCAGGAGCGATCACTGGTTCGGCGCGCTCAATCTCCTTTTTCTGCTGGCGATCATCGTCATTCCTTATCCGGTCCGCGCGTGGTGCTTTCACATCGGCACGCCGCTCGAACCCTGCGCGGCGATAGCCCTGGTCGCCGGCCTTACCCTCACGTCCTGCACCTGGATGGGCAAGTGGTTCTACGGAATGTCGGGTCGCCGGCTGATGGACGAACGGCTCTCGCCCGATTTCATCCGGCAGATGACGCGCCGCTACGGCCTTGCGACCCTGGTTCAGATCGCCGCGATCCCGGTGACGGTCTCGGCGCCGCGCGTCGGGGTGGCCATCGCCATGCTGTGTCTCGCCTTCTTCCTGCTTCCCCAGCCCAAACCGCGCTACACACCCGGCCAGGAGCCGGTCGCTGAAGAGATGGCGGACGATTAACCGGGGCGAGGTCGAGGTGCCGAGGCTCAGGTGGCCACGGCGACCGGTCGTTCGCCGAGCGCGCGATAGAGATAGGGCGCGGTGCGGCTTTCGGGGCAGGCGGAGACATTCGTCGGCGGGCCGCTGGCGACGATCCGCCCGCCCTCATCGCCGGCGCCGGGCCCGATGTCGATCACCCAGTCGCTCGCCGCCGCCACCTTCATGTCGTGATCGACTAGGACGACGCTGTTGCCGGCGTCGACCAGGGCTTGGAGCTGGCCGAGCGGACGCTCGACATCGGTCGGGTGGAGGCCGGTGGTCGGTTCATCGAGCACATAGAGCGCGCCGCCGCGCTGCGCGCGCTGCAACTCGGTTGCGAGCTTCACCCGTTGCGCCTCACCGCCCGAGAACTCGGTGGCGGGCTGTCCGAGGCGGAGATAGTTAAGCCCGACCTCGCGAAGCACCTTGAGCGACCGGCAGACATTGGGCGCGTCGTCGAAGAACTCCCAAGCCCCCTCGACCGTGAGCGCGAGTATCTCGGCGACGGTCTTGCCGCGATAGCGTATCTCGAGCGTCTTGGGGTCGTAGCGGGTCCCGTGACAGGTCGGGCACGGGGCATAGACGCTCGGCAGGAAGAGCAATTCCACCATCACGAAGCCCTCTCCCTCGCAGCGCGGGCAGCGGCCCTTCGCGACGTTGAACGAGAAGCGGCCGGCATCGTAACGGCGCTTCCTGGCTTCGGGCGTCGCGGCGAACAGGGCGCGGACATGGTCGAACAGGCCGGTATAGGTTGCGAGGTTGGAGCGCGGGGTGCGGCCGATCGGCTTCTGGTCGACCTCGATCAGCCGCCTGATCCCTTCGAGCCCGCCGACGATGCGGCCCTCGGTGGCGCCGGCGGGCCGCTCCTCGAGCGCGGCTTCGGCATCGTCCGCGGCCGCGCCCGGGGCGCCGAGGGCAGCGGCGATGAGCTCGACCAGCGCCTGGCTGACCAGGCTTGATTTGCCCGACCCCGAGATACCGGTGACCGTGGTCATCACGCCGAGCGGGATCGCGCAGTCGACCTGCTTCAGATTATTGCGCGAGACACCCTCCATCCGCAGCCAGCCGGCAGGCTCGCGCGCCCGGCTCGGCATCCCGCTGCCTTCGTCGAACAAATGGCGCCGTGTCTCCGACGCCGCGACCGCGCGCAGGCCCTCGATCGGGCCACTGTAGAGAATCTCCCCGCCGTGCTCACCGGCGGCAGGACCAACATCGACGATCCAGTCGGCGCGGCGGACGACGTCCATTTCGTGCTCGACCACGAACAGCGAATTTCCGACCGCCTTCAAGCCTTCGAGCGCGCGGAGCAGCGCCTCCGTATCAGCCGGGTGGAGCCCGGCGGACGGCTCGTCCATTACATAGACGACCCCGAACAGGTTCGAGACGACCTGGGTAGCAAGGCGCAGCCGTTGCAGCTCACCCGGCGACAGGGTCGGCGTGCTGCGCTCCAGCGTCAAATAGCCGAGGCCGAGGTCTAGCAGAACCGACAGCCGGCGGCACAGATCGCTCGCAATATGCTCGACGACCAGGGCCTTCTCCGGATGCGTCTTGCGCAGCGCGCTGAGCTTGCCGGCCTTCGCCTCGGCATAAGGTGCAAAGATTTTCGAGAAGCGAGCCATCGGCAAGTGGCTCATCTCGGCGAGGTCTAGGCCCTCGAAGCGGACCGACAAGGACTCCCGCCGCAGCCTCTTGCCGTCGCAAACCGGGCAGAGCCGAGCGATCATGAAGCGCGCGGCGCGCTTCTTCATCATCGAGCTCTGTGTGGTGGCATAGCTATGGGTGACATGGCGTTTCGCGCTCGAGAAGGTGCCCATATAGGCCGGTTCGGTTTTGCGCCGGATCGCGCGCTGGATCTGGTCATGGCTCCACCCGGGATAGACCGGGACCTGGGGCTGCTCCTCGGTGAACAGGATCCAGTTGCGCACCTTCTTCGGCAGGTCCCGCCACGGCGTGTCGACATCGACGCCGAGGCTGATCAGGATGTCGCGCAGATTCTGGCCGCCCCATGCCATCGGCCAGGCGGCAACCGCTCGCTCGCGGATCGACTTCGAAGGATCGGGCACCATCGAGGCCTCGGTGACCTCGTGGATCCGGCCGAGGCCGTGGCAACGCGGGCATGCGCCTTCAAGCGTGTTGGGCGAGAAGGCTTCGGCCTCGAGATGGGCTTGACCCCGCGGATAGTCGCCAGCGCGCGAGTAGAGCATTCGCAGCAGGTTGGAGAGGGTGGTAACGCTGCCGACCGACGATCGGGTCGTCGGCGATCCGCGCTGCTGCTGCAACGCTACCGCGGGCGGTAGGCCCTCTATCTGGTCCACCTCGGGTACCTCCATCTGGTGGAACAGGCGGCGCGCATAAGGCGAGACCGATTCCAAATAGCGGCGCTGCGCCTCGGCATAGAGGGTGGAGAAAGCGAGCGACGACTTGCCCGATCCCGATACGCCGGTGAACACGACCAGAGCGTCGCGCGGTATATCGACATCTACGTTCTTGAGATTGTGCTCGCGCGCGCCGCGTACGCGGACGAAACCGGGGGCCTTGGTATCCCGCATGCGAACCTCCTGGATTGCTGAGACGCTTGGGCGCTCGGCTCGGTTGCAAACGCCTACAACATCGGGAGGCGAGACGGTCTCGGGCCGAGCGGGAATGCTTCGTCAATCCGTGCTAGGTCGGCGGTCGTCAGCCGTAACACGCCCGCGCCGGCATTGTCTTCGGCATGCTTGGTGCTGGAAGCCTTGGGGATTGCCAGCAACGCTGGTTCCCGCACGAGGAAGCCGAGCGCCACCTGGCGCGGGGTCGCGCCATGGGCTGCTGCGATTTCTTCCAGCACGAGGCCGCCCGCCGTTCGTGGGTCGGGGAAGTCGCCATGGCCGAACGGGCTATAGGCAACCACGGTGACGCTGTGATTGTCGCACCAAGGCAGTACGGCGTGCTCGATCGCGCGCTCTCCTAGGTTGTAGAGAACCTGATTGCAGGCTATCCGGCCCTCGCCGCCGGCTTTCCAGGCAGCATCGAGATCGGGCACGTCGAAGTTGCTGACGCCCCAGGACAGAATTTTGCCCTGTTCGCGGAGGCGCTCGAAGGCGGCGAAGGTTTCCTCCAGCGGGTGCTGGCCCCGCCAATGCAGAAGGTAGCAGTCCAGCCTGTCGGTCCGCAGACGCGCGAGCGAGCGCTCGCAGGCCGCCACCGTCCCGGCACGCGAGGCGTTGCTCGGCAGAACCTTGGAGACGAGGAAGACCTCCTCACGGCGCCCGGCTACCGCCTCGCCGACCACGATTTCGGCGTCGCCGTACATCTCGGCGGTGTCGATGTGAGTCATGCCGAGGTCGAGACCTCGGCGCAGGGCGGCCACTGCGCTGGGCCTGTCCGCGTCGTCGATGTACCAGGTTCCCTGACCGATCACCGCAACCTCGTGCGGCACAGGGCCGAATGGGCGTCGCTCCATGATCTCCGGTCCCGGTGAAGACGGGCCCCGCTGCGCGGCGGCGAGTCTCATGTGGTCACCGCCTGCGAAGACACCTGCTCAACCCGCAAGCCAATGAGAGTCTCGTTCGCCATCTCTCCAACTCCTACAACAAGACGTCCCATCGAAATTCGCTTCATCTACCGCGAACGCTTCAACCCGCTAATTGTCCGCCCCGCGGCACGCTCTCGTTCGAACGGCGACGGGGACCGTACCCCCCCCTACTCAAACTCGCCGTCGTGCAGGCTCTGGCTTGATCCGCACCGCACTCGCGGCGCCGTCCGTCCTAGGCCGGCTGCTTCTCCGCGACGACATCAAGCTGTTCGATCGTGGGCTTCTCGAAAAGCAAACCCGTATTCTCACCAAGCGCTTTCCCGACCTCACCCGATAGGTGCGCCTGGCGCCCGTCTTCGTCGGGAAAGGCGTCGAAGATCCCGAACGACGACGGTCCGAATTGGACTGCGAACCACCTGACGGTCTTGGGCTCGCCTTCGACGATCGACAGCCCCTGGTTCAAGAAGGCGCAGACGTCGTCCTCCCTGCCGGGTAGTGCTTTGAAGCGTACCAGAACCGCTTTGCTGACCCGCGTTGCCATCTTGCATCTCCCATTTGCTTAGTTCGTGTTGTCGCGATGATCAGAACGTGGCTGCGGCCGCCTCGGCGACCGTCTGGTCCTGCTCGCCGCTGCCTCCGCTCACTCCCACCGCCCCGACGACCTGGCCGTCCTGGCGAAGCGGGATGCCGCCGGCGAAGATCATCACCCGGGCATGGTTGGAGTTCTGGATGCCGTAGAACTGCTCGCCGGGCTGAGCGTTCTCGGCCAGGTCCTTGGTGGCGATGTCGAAGGCGCGCGCCGTGACGGCCTTGTTCATCGAGATGTCGACGCTGCCCACCCACGCATGGTCCATGCGGATGTGAGAGACGAGGTTGCCGCCCGCGTCGACCACGGCGACGTTGCTCGGCGACCCAATCTCGTCGGCCTTGGCCTGACCGCCGGCGATCACGCGCTGAGCGTCTTCGAGCGATACGGATTCTTGCGTGATGGTCATGGCGTAGTCCTCGGGTTAACTGCTTGAATCACCACCCAACTCTTTGTTGGTCGTCCATTGGTCATCTCCCTAAAGCGAGGCGGCTGACGCAGCCCAACGCGCGAAGCCACCATCCGGCTTGCCCATTCACCAGCCCTGCGACTGATTGAGAGCGGGGCGTATTCCAGCGAAGCCTAAGGCCGCAGCACGACCTTGATCACCCCATCCTCTTTGTCGCGGAACTTCTTGTACATCTCGGGAGCGTCCTCGAGGCTCGCCGGGTGAGTGATAACAAAGCTCGGGTCGATGTCGCCGGCCTCGATCCGCGCAAGCAGCGGTTTGGTATAGGCTTGGACGTGGGTCTGGCCGGTCTTGATCGTCAGCCCCTTGTTCATCATCGCGCCGATCGGGATTTTGTCCCCCATGCCGACGTACACGCCCGGGATTGATACCGTTCCGCCCATCCGGCAGCTCATGATCGCCTCTCGCAGCACGTGGACGCGATCGGTCGCTAGAAAGGTCGCAGCTTTCACGCGGTCAAGGACCGCATCGGCCGAACCATGGCCCGAAGCTTCACAGCCGACTGCATCGATGCAACTGTCAGGGCCGCGGCCTTTGGTGCGATACTGCAGCTCGTCGTAAACGTCGACTTCACTGAAGTTGATTGTCTCGGCGCCGCCGGCCTCCGCCATCGACAGCCGCTCGGGCACCTCGTCGATTGCTATCACCCGACCGGCGCCCATCATCAGGGCTGACCGGATCGCAAACTGACCGACCGGACCGCAGCCCCAGATCGCGACGGTATCACCGGGCTCGATCTGCGCGTTCTCGGCCGCCATGTAGCCGGTGGGGAAAATGTCCGACAGGAACAGCGCCTGTTCGTCGGTGACGCTGTCGGGGACGATGATCGGTCCGACATCCGCCATGGGCACACGCAAATACTCGGCCTGGCCACCACAATAGCCGCCAAGCATGTGGCTGAAGCCAAACAGGCCGGCGGGCGAGTGGCCCATAGCCTTTATGGCGATCTCGGCGTTGGGATTGGTTGTGCAACATGCCGAGAAGAGCCCCTTCTTGCAGAACCAACACTCTCCGCAAGAGATAGTAAAGGGCACGACCACCCTGTCGCCGATCTTCAGATTGGTCACTTCGGACCCGAGCGCCACGACTTCACCCATGTTCTCGTGGCCCAGGATGTCGCCTGCCTCCATTGTCGGCTGGTAGCCGTCGAGCAGATGGAGGTCGGAGCCGCAGATCGCGCACGCGCTGATCTTGATGATTGCATCCCGCGGATGCTTGATCTCAGGGTCCGCGACGGTGTCGACGCGCACGTCGCCTTTCCCGTGCCAGCAAAGTGCGCGCATGGTCATTTTCCGATCATTTGGCTGGGGGCGGAGCGCCGACAGGTATCGAACTAACCCCTCGGCCGCGGGAAAGGGACCAATAAATGCGTTGGAACGAAAATCTTATTTTGGTTCGAGGGGAATCGCTTTGAACCACCATTTCTGTTGACGGAAATGATATCGCTTCTGTCCGCTTTCAGGCGATCGGTGACGGAGTTTCAACGACCGCGACTAGGGCGCATTGCCGATCTTCCGCTTCGACCAGCGCGATCGGCAGCATCCGTAATTTGTGGACATCTCAGGGAACGCTTGTGTCGCTTGGAAGCAGACGGCAGATTGTTCTTATGGCAGAAGCACAATCCTACGCAGGCATGACCATCAATGAACGCCAATCGCCATAAGCGCTCACTCACCCTAGTGCGCCTTGGAAGCCTGATCAATGACGGGCGGTGATGGCATGGCGCGCGAAGCCGATCAATTATTCTCTCGTATATCTACGATTGCACGCGCAGTACGCCGCAGCACAAGCTTGAAGTTCGCGACTTCCGCTGGATCTTCGGGGCGGTAAGGCCTCTGGTCGCCCAATTGCTCGGGATTGCAAACGTAGTGAAGGATGCTACCGCTCAGCAGATTGACTAGATGCATTGAGCTCGCCTCCGCGAATTTCCCAGCCGCGATGCCTTCCTGAATGATATCGCGGAAGAGCTGTAGCGCGCCTGCCGAATAATCTGGTGAATGTTCTTCGGGATGCGCAGCATTGGCGCAATTGCGCAGAATAAGCCGAGCAGCTGTAGGGCGCGATACCATATAATCGACCCACCCATCGACCAGCAGCATGAGACGTTCCCAAGGATCTTCGGCTCCGTCGAGCCTCTCATAGGTTAAACGGATCAGGCTGCTGTGAATGTCGGCGAAAATCGCGGCGTACAGCTCCTTTTTGTTGCGAAAGTAATAGAAAATCGCTGCTCGCTTAATGCCGATTGTGTCCCCAACCGCTTCTAGCCGAGTTGCCTCATAGCCCAGCTCAGCGAATGCCTTTTCCGCATTCTCCAGAATGCTCTGCCGGGTGAGTTCGCCCTTGTTGAGCTTCATGTCAGGTTTCAGAGTTGTCATCAGCGAATATGTGGCAGCCGCTTCAGAAAATGTCAAATTAACTTTCGAGCAAGTCGATTTAAACTCCAGGATGCTGGAGCGGCGGTTTCCATAATCCGCTGGCTCAGCTGCGCAGAGGATGACAGAAAAATGCGCTACCCCACGGCGGATGAAACGGAGAAAGGCGGCACCGTAAAAACTACTTGCGAGTAAGTTTAAATCGGATCATGTAGGCTTATCGCCAATGAGAGCGGAGTCGCACGCCAGGGATGTCTGCCGAAGTGATCCGCGCTGCGCTGAACCAGGAAGGATAGCTGAAATGGACATGGAGACGGCAGGCCTGAACACCGGGCTGTCACGGCGGGGCATGCTGGCAGGAAGCGGCACACTGAGCCTTTTGTCGGCGATAGAGTTGGCGATCACACCGGCGCACGCTGCCGACGTTAAAAGCGATGCTGCGATGTTGAAGGTGTTTGAAGCAATGATGGCGCGGATTTCCAGGGTTGCGGAAACTGCTTTTGCGCGGAGTACGGCGCAATATCCTAACGCCCGCGCTGCAGGTCTGCTACATATACTCAACAACATATCCCTCGGGCTGTCGATGAATTTGCACAACGACGATCCGATGAATCCCGACCTATTCCACTACTTCGATCCGTCGCGAAAGCAGGGCGGAGACAATTCCGATGCACTCTATCTTGGCGCGCCGATTGATGGCCGTCAGGAATATCGCGTTCGTGGTAATCGTGGGTCGGCGAAGCATATTTCTTTCACCACCGTGAACCGCGGACCCACTCCTTGGGGCGGTGGAATGGGCGCCGCACTGTTTGGGCGGGACATGAAGGCAGATCCTGATGGCAACTTTGAACTCATGCTCAGCGCCCGTGAGCATTCCGGAAACTGGCTCAAGCTTGGCCCAGACGTTTTCCGGCTGACGATCCGTCAGTTCTTCGCGGACTGGGAAAATGAACGTCCGATGGTAGCAAGGATTGAGCGGCTTGGCCCCCCAGCCCCGCCACCCGACATGTCTGCGGACCGGATCATGGCAGCGCTCGACGAGACGATCGGCTGGCTCGAGAATACCGTCGTGTTCTGGCAAAATATGATCGATCTCTTTCGTAAGACGCCAAACCAGTTCATCGACTGGCGCAAGATCACCGGCGACAAAATGAATGCTACCCCCGGAGGTGATCCGGCCTGCTGCTTCTGGAAGGTGCCAAAGGGCAAGGCGCTCATTCTGCGTACTAAACCGCCCCAGTGCGAATTCTGGAATATCGAGTTCACAAATCCCTGGTGGGAAACGAATGACTACCGCTACCGCCATACTGGCATCAACGACCACACCGGCGTGCTCGAAGAAAATGGCGAATTAATTGCGGTTGTCGCACACGACGATCCCGGATTACCCAACTGGTTCGATCCGTCGGGACATACTGAGGGAATGATCGGGCGGCGCTGGATGTTTGCCGACACCGCGACTTCGATTGAAACGATGCTCGTCGATCAGTCAACATTGCGCAAATATCTGCCGAAGTCGGTCAAGACGATCACGGCCGAGGGCCGGCGCGCTCAGTTGGAGCGCAAGAGAAACGGCCTATATCGCCGCTTTCACTGGTTCTGAATACAAATGGGGAGAGGGAAAATGAAATACTCAGTCGCGATTTTGCTCGCTTCGGCAGCATATTCATCAAATGCGCTGGCACAGGATAGCCAAGTCGAAGATGGCAGTCTTCAGGAAATCATTGTTACTGCTCAGAAGCGGTCGGAATCTCTTCAAGATACACCTATCTCGATTGCCGCAATTGACAGTGCCGCGCTGGAGTCAAGGCGCATAGCCTCTCTCACCGATATTGCTGGAGGGGTGCCCAATCTTCAGCTTTCACCGCATCCCAACAGCGCAGTGTCGGTCAGACCGATCATCCGTGGTGTCGGTGAGCTTTCCAACAACATCACGCGCGACTCTCCCAATGCCATCTATGTAGATGGGGTCTATGTTGGTCGTACACAGGGTCTTGGCACCGATTTGGCCGAACTAGAGCGTATCGAAGTGCTGCGCGGTCCGCAGGGCACTCTATATGGCCGCAATGCCACGGGCGGCGCGATCAGTTTCATTACCAGGGCGCCTGAGCTGGGTGAAACCTGGGTAAAACAAGACATCGGCATCGGCAACTATGACGCGTTCCGAGCGCGCACACTTGTCAACCTCGCGTTCGGCGATACCGTGGCTTTCCAGCTTTCTTATCTGAGGAACAGCCAAGACGGATTCGTAAAGAACCTCGGGACGGGGGCACCACGTTTCGGTGACGTTGATCGTCATGCGATCCGCGCCGCCGCATTGTGGAAAGCTATGGACAACGTCGAACTGCGCTACACTTACGACTCCGCGTGGATCAAGGACACATCTCCCTTCATTCAGCAGGTTCCCTTTTATCCGGCAGAAGCAAAGCGGGCGACACAAAGCAATGCCGCCGTCCGCAATTTTCAGCCTAATGACACACAGGTGCAGGGACATAATCTGACGATTTCATGGGATGCCTCGGACACCCTCACCGTGAAGTCCATCACAGGCTATCGTCGGCTCAATTCCTTTGAATATCAGGACTACCATAGCGGTGTTTTGGGGCTGTTCCCGATCTTCACGGTCAGTGACACCGTCAATCAGGAGCAGTTCACGCAGGAGCTGCAACTGATCGGTAGCGCGATTGACCAGCGGCTCAAATATGTCGCCGGCATCTATTATTTCACGGAGAATGGTGATGGCTTCAACACATCGGTGACGCCTGGTGGGCGCTCGACGAGCGCAGTGGATTTTAAGAACTCGGCCTACGCGGTTTTCGGTCAGGCAACCTTCACACCCGCGCTGCTTGATGATCGACTACATATTACTGTAGGCGCCCGCTGGTCTAAGGATAAGCGTGATGCCACGCTCGTGAAAACCAATTTCGCAGGGGTGGCGCCAGGCGTCGTCGCTATCAATGAGCATGGGCGCAGGAGTTTTCAGGATTTTAGTCCTACGGGCACAATCGCGTTCGACATCAATCGAGACGTGAACGTCTACGCTAAGCTCTCAAAAGGCTATAAGACCGGCGGGTTTAATCCGGCTGCCTCCTCGGCCGCGACCTTTGCACGTGGATTTGGTCCCGAAACGCTCATCTCCTATGAACTAGGCCTCAAGTCCGAGTTTTTCGACCGGCGTGTTCGCCTGAACGTTGCAGCCTTTTACAATGACTATAAGGACATTCAGCTCAACGTCCTCGATCCGGTTAATCCGCGCGTCAATGATGTGCTGAATGCAGGAAAGGCAAAAATCACTGGCTTGGAAGTCGATCTCTCGGCGCGCATTTTCAAAGGTATGACTTTTTCGGCCTCCTATGGTCGTGTCAATCCCAAGTACAAAAAGGTGATCGACTTTACAGGAAATGATGTCACTAGTGGCTTCCACTTTACAAATGCACCAAAGAACAGCTTCACGGTAGCCGCCGACTATAGCTCGCCGGAAACGGGCATCGGGAAATTTGACGTCAACGTTAATTACGCCTGGCAAGATCGCTATACCGCTATCGCCAACGATCCCCGATATATTGTCGGTTCGAACGGCCTACTCGGTGCCCGCATCAGCCTGTCGAAAATTCCTGGCCTCGACGGCGTCAAAATCGCGGCTTGGGGCCGCAATCTCACCAATGAGAATTATTACGCGACCTCTTTCCCGGCTGGCGTCCCGAGCGCAATTTTTGGTGCCCCTCGCACCTATGGTTTGGACCTGACCGTCGAATTTTAAGAAATTAGCTCGCTCGTGCGCGCATGGCGTGCTGGGCACGGGCGAGCTCCAATTGGGAAAATGATAATGGCAAATACGGCGGACTATGGCCTGGGTGAATTTAGCTATCCCCGCGGCTGGTTCATGGTCGCGGCGTCAGCTGAACTGAGAAGCGCTCCGCTGGCAGTTCGTTATTTCGGCCAGGACATGGTGATCTATCGCGGGCAGAGCGGGCGCGTCATGTTGATGGACGCATATTGTCCGCACATGGGCACGCATTTGGCGCATGGCAGCTCCTCTTACATCGTACGCGATGGGATGCAGATTGAGGGTGATTCCATCCGCTGTCCCTATCATGGCTGGCGTTTTGGACCGGACGGCAAGTGCGATGACATTCCTTACTCGCCCGCGCCCATTCCCAAGGCGGCGTGCATCCGTACGTGGCCGGTTGTCGAACGCGCGGGCTGCGTGTTCGTCTGGTACGATCCCGAGGGAGGGGAGCCTGACTATGATCTGCCTTCCTTCGCCGAGTGGGACGATCCCCGATGGGTCAACTGGACAATCGATCCGCTCGGTGAGCTACCCTGCCATCCAGTGGAAATCATCGACAATATTGGAGACAAAGCCCATCTCGAGCCGATTCACGGAAGCATTGACATGCAGCGCTTTGAGAATGTCTTCGACGCTCATGTCGTTTGGCAACATCTACGCGCTGGTCACCGCACGCTTGCGGGGCGCGAGGGCGAGTATATGGTGAATGACACTTCTTATACCGGGCCAGGCATCCTTCAATCGTGGATGGCAGGCGAATATCCATCGATCATGCTCTTCTGTCACACTCCTGTTGACGAAGGCTGTGTTAAACTCTGGCATGGGCTGACAGTGAAATCAGCTGAGGCGGTGGCCAGC
The DNA here is from genome assembly GCF_001658005.1 of Sphingobium sp. EP60837. Classification (NCBI taxonomy): domain Bacteria; kingdom Pseudomonadati; phylum Pseudomonadota; class Alphaproteobacteria; order Sphingomonadales; family Sphingobiaceae; genus Sphingobium; species Sphingobium sp. EP60837. The sequence continues at coordinate 256,204 of NZ_CP015987.1, forward strand.
GCGGAAACGATCGCCGCTGTTCGGCCCTACCAGGAGGCGAGCTGCGCGGCGCTTTCACAGGATATCCAAATCTGGCGGCACAAAAGGGCCTGCCTCAATCCCATGGTAGTTCAGGGGGACGGCCCCTTCGGCAAAGTGCGCATCTGGTACAGGCAGTTTTTCAATCCGAGGGCCCGTGCAGGGGAATATCAGATGCGCGTGAAGGGCGCCACGGTGACGCGCGGTTACCGCCGAGGCCCCCTGGACCAAAGAGGCAGTGGCATGACCACAGCGACGCTTTTCGATCCCATCCGGTTGGGCGACCTTGAGCTCGCAAACCGCATTGTCATGGCGCCCATGACCCGCAGCCGGGCGGGGGATGGTGATGTCCCGACCGAACTGATGATGGAATATTATCGGCAACGCGCCGGTGCCGGCCTCATCATCACCGAGGGCACGCAACCGAGCGCATCAGGCAAGGGCTATATACGTACGCCCGGAATTCATAGCGAGGCGCAGATTGCCGGCTGGCGCAGGGTGACCGATGCTGTTCATGCGGAGGGCGGGCAGATCGTGCTCCAGATCATGCATTGCGGGCGTGTCGGCAGCCTTCTGAACAAGGCCCCCGGAACGGAGACGATCGCACCATCTGCAATCCGCGCAAAGGGAGAAATCGTTACCGATAAGGGGATGATACCCTTTGACGAGCCGCGCGCGATCGAGCTTAGCGAGATCCCCAAGCTAATCGAAGAATTTGCGCAGGCCGCGCGGAACGCGATAGCCGCCGGCTTCGATGGGGTCGAACTGCATTGCACCAGCGGCTATCTGCCGGCACAGTTCCTCTCGTCCGGCAGTAACCGACGGACCGATGACTATGGTGGTTCCGCGGCTAATCGGATCCGATTCGCCGCTGAAACAATTGAGGCGATGGTAGCTGCTGTCGGGGAGGGTCGAGTGGGCTTCCGCATCTGCCCAGGCAATCCCTTTAATGATATTTGGGACGACAATCCGACGGAGACCTATGGGGCATTGCTTGAGAGGCTTTCGTCTTTGAACCTTGCTTATTGCCATCTAATTGATGTGGCCAATCCACAGCTGGATAGTCTCGTGTTGGTAAGACGCAAATGGCGGGGTAACCTCATCCTGAACGAAGGGCTGACGCGCGCCCTTGCCGAGCAACTGCTTGCGAAAGGGGTGGCTAGCGCCTTTTCCTTCGGCCGGCCGTTCATCGCCAATCCGGATCTGCCTTTCCGCCTCAAGTCTAATGCCGCTCTGGCGCAGTTCGATGCGTCAACTCTCTATACTCCAGGTCCACGCGGATATATCGACTACAGCATGATTGAACAGACCAAAGGCTAAATTCTCCCTAGCCTCTGGGCACTTGGCGGAGCACGATTGTGCTCCGCTTTTTCATGATATCGCGTTCTCAGCTGCCCATCTGGCGCCAACATGCCGCTTTAGAGGCGGACAGCGGTCAAACATGTCCGGCAGCACCTCTCCGCGAGACGCTCGGTCCGGGGGGCCTGAAGGAGCGAGTGAGCTTAGCAGACGGTCCACACCTAGGGATAGTAAATTGGCCGCTGAACGGCAAAGGAGAAGGGTCGGCTGCGACTGCATGGCCTTTGCGGAAGGTGTCGCACATTATTCGAGGTAACCAGCTCGCAGGGCTGCCAGGTCAAGCTTCGTTACGCCGATCTCCTGATCGAGATAGTTTTCCACCGAGCCCCATCGGCTGTCGACCTCGTCAAATGCATGGCTGAGGAAGGGGGTGCCATCTGCCTCCTTTAGAGGCTGCGGTTTGGCCGCTGCCGGGTCCTGCTGATATTTGGCGAAGAACATCGCAACCGGATTGTTGACCTGAGCCACCGTGTCGATCTTGGGCATTTCCCATTGGGGCCGCCTGTAGGTGGTGGAGAGATGATAGTCGGCGATGATCGTGGCGCGCGGGACGACCAGCGCGGACAAGATCATGGCCGTGACAAAGCCGGTTCGGTCCTGCCCCGCGGAGCAATTATATGCGATCGCTCCCTTTCGAGCGAGCAGGTCCTGAAATATCAGACGCAACTGCGGCGCCATCATCGTCGGCAGGTTCCGATAGACACCCTGCCCATTTTTGGGGACGCTCCCGCCGGTCAGCGCCGACATCGAATAGCCGACAGCCTGGTAGGGTACGCCTTCTATTCGGGTGGGCGCGATCACCCGTTCCTCGCTCGAGCGCAAATCGACTAGGTTCGCGAGCTGGAGCGCCTGGATCTGCTTCACGTCGGCGTCGGTCAGGAGGGGCTGGCCACCGGAGCGATAGATCAGGCCCCAGCGGACATGCTTGCCGTCGGCGGCCGGATAGCCGCCAATGTCGCGGAAGTTTGATCCCTGCCGCAAGGGCAGCACTCGCTCCGCCACGCGCACCAAATCGCCGGACTTGTGGCCCCTCAGCAGGAAATAGGCGCGTTCGCCGGCTGCGACCTTCACTGTCTCCGTGCCGTCGCGATCCTCCTTCGACACCAGTTTCGCATCGTCCGGCTTTGCGGCGGGATCGTCGGAGAGAAAAATGTCGACAGGTTCCCGACCGGACCAGCTGACCGTCAGTGCGTCTAGCGCCGTTCGCGTCACCAGCGGCGTCTGGACAGCCTCGGCATGGGCCGTGCCGGCCAACAGCAGCGCGATCAGGGGCAAGACGGTTTGAAGCTTCATGGGGCGTTCCTCTCGCGGCGTTTGTATCGGCGGCCTTGCCGAAATAATGTGAAATTCAGATGGCAGAGGCGAACGACGGGCGCTCAGCCCATCGTTCCCTGCCGTCGTCAGAAGCGAAGATTGATCTCGCCGCCGAAGGTGCGCGGCTCGTTGAAGAAGCCATTGAGGCCCGAAGTCGGGCTCAGCGCTTTGTAGAAGAGATGCTGTTCGTTGAAGAGGTTGCGCGCCCACAGCGCAAAGCTGACCTTGGCATCCGTGCCCGTCTGCACGTCCGAAATGGCGAGGCGACCGTTCACGATGAAGGCCTTTTCGCCGATCGGTTGGTAGACGTTCGAGGCGCTACCGGGACCGACATAGACCGGGTCGTTGGCATTGACATAGAAGCCCGAGTCATAATTGCCGTCCAGATGTGCGCGGATGGTGAAGCCGTCCATCGGCAGCTCGTAATCGATCGCGCCGCTCGCCGAATATTTAGGGGTGTAGGTCTGGTAGATCGGCACGGCGATGGGGCTGATCACGCCCGCGGCGTTCGGATAGGGATTCACCGTCGAGGGGATGCGGACATATTGATAGGCGTAGGAGGCCGACAGGGTCAGGCCTTCGAGCGGATTGACCGTCAGGTCCGCCTCGATCCCGTGCACGCCGCCCTTGCCCGGCGCGTTCACCGTGGACAACGTGGTGCGCGTCTGGCGCACGCCGCCGATTTCATAGGGGCGGCTGAAGTCGACCTGGATATTCTTGTAAGTTCCGGCATAGGCCGCGATGTTGAAGCGCGCGCGATTGTCGAAAAACTCGGTCTTCGCGCCGATTTCGAAGATCGACACCGATTCCGGGTTGAACGGGTCATATTCCTGCGAACGCGAATTGGCGCCGCCGGATTTATAGCCGGTGGACCATTTGCCGTAGACGTGCATGTCCTGGCTGAGGTCAATCGCAAGATTGACCATCGGATCGACCCGCGACCAGCTGGCGTCCAGCCCGATCTCACCGGCCAAGCCGTTGCGGTTCACTGGCAGCGCGCCGTTGACGATCGCCAGCGCGCCATGCTTGCTGTCCCTGGTCCAGCGCAGGCCGCCGGTCAGGTGCACGGCGTCGCCCAGCATATCGGGCGTCCAGGTCGCCTGGCCGAAGGCCCCGATGCTCTTGGTCGTGACATGGCTGGCGCGGTCGATCCGCTGCGCGGCGGGATCGAGCGAAAGGACCGTGTAGGTCGATCCGGCTGCGTTGGTGAACATGTTGGTGTTGTACGCCTGCGCATTGTCCGACACATGCTCGCGATAGTAGAGCGCGCCGGCGACAAACTTCACGCGGCCGATGTCGCCAATGGCCTGCAACTCCTGGCTCCGCTGGTTCTGCCAGAAATGGGCGAGGCTGTAGCGGGCAAACTGGAAGTTGGTGAAGCCGCCAGCGGCATTGGCGGCCAGTGACGCTGCGGGTGAGGACATAGAGGTCGCGGCCGAGGCATTGTCGAACTGGCTCTGGCGCAGCTTGCGGTAGGAACTAATAGACTTCAGGGTGAGCTCGGGCGACGCCTCCCATTCAAGCGTCAGGCGGTGGCCGTGCACATTGCCGACGCTGGGCTGCAGCGGCACGCCGACATTGGCGGTGCGCACGCGATCGGGCTGGACCGTGGCGATCGCCGCGCGCGCGTTGGTGCCGGGCGCGACGAGATTGAGGTAGAGCGAGGTCGATTCATCCTTCGAAATGTCGAAGGAATAGTCGGCGGTAAAATCAGGCGACGGCGTCCACAGCGCTTCGACATGCAGGCCGCGCTTGTCATATTGATTGAAGCCGTCGGCGCCGGAGAGCGGGTTTTTCACCAGCGGGTCGCGATGGGCGACGACGCCGTCGATCTTAACCGCGAAGTCGTTGAACGACGGGAGGTCCAGATGCATCTCGCCCTTGTAGGCGCCGAAATTGCCGATACCGCCGGTTGCGTTCACATGCAGTTCGCCGCTCGGCTTTTTCGTGACGATATTGACAGCGCCGCCTTCGGTGTTGCGTCCGAACAGGGTGCCCTGCGGACCCTTGAGCACCTCGACATTCTCGATATCGAACAGGGCGGTGCCAAGGCCCTGGGCGCGCCCCAGATAGACGCCGTCGATATAGACGCCGACGCCCTGATCGCGCGCTGGCTGGTTGGCGTCCGACAGCACGCCAATGCCGCGGATGTTCACGACCAGCGCCGAACTGCGAGAATAGAAGGGCGCGATCTTCAGGGATGGAATGGAGCCATCGCCGAGGTCGACAAGCGATGTGACATGGCGGCTGACGAGGTCCTCGGCGCGCATCACGGACATGGAGATCGGCGTGGACTGGAGGCTCTCCGGGCGCTTCTGGGCGGTGACGGTGACCACGGTTAGGCCGCTGTCCTCCGCCAATGCCGCGGCTGCGGCGGCATCGGCCGTGACGGCGTCCACCGCGGATGCCGGCACTGAGCTCATGGCGACGAAAATGAGGCTGGAGGCCGTCAAGGCCATCCGGCTGCGCATGCTGATCATGATTTCCCCCTTGGATCGACCCGTCTCTCCGGACCGGCCTTGCAGCGCCATTAGGGAAGCGATGTTGCAGTTGCGCGAATGATCTGTGACTCTTCTGCGATGATCACATTAAACTTATAAGACCGCACAACGGCATTTGATCCAGCTGGTTAGCAATAGAATATATTTAAGACGAAGGTCCAATCGAACTGCAATGTCCTCATGTTTTGATGAATAAGGTTAGAGAACAATTGGCGGCGCAGTTGCTGACATGATTAGAAGTGCAGAGTTCGACGAATTTACGATCGGTTGGCAACGAGCGGACAGTCCACTCCCGAGAAGTGGTAATGGCGCGGCCGATATTGGTCGAACTCCGCGGACTACGCCTCAGCGAGCGCTTCCATTACCGATTCAAGGTCGCCCTTGACGACGATGTAGTGTCCCTTCTCGAAATTAACGGCACTGGCTTGATCCGTTCCTCTGTAACGCCGAACGAAGCTGACACGGTCCGCATTGATGGTGAGGACATCGCCATCGGGCGTTTCGAATTTCACGTATCCGTTCATGGCGTTTTCCCCTCGGAGCGGGACGGGTGAGATGCGGCGCCTTTCTTGGCTTTATGCTTAGCAAGCAATTCGTCCAATTCCGCTATTCGGATGCGCTCCGGGGTATCCTTTGCAAGACCTTTCAGCCTGCATTCGGCCCATAGACTTCGGCGTTCCGACTCCAATGCTTTCTGATACAAATCGGCCATGCTTTCTCCAGAATTCGGGTGGATGCTCAGTGTTGATACGTTGCCCTGAACGCCAAGGCTCATTTGATCAGCGCTGTTTCTTGGCCGTGGCAGCGTTGAAATCTGGGGCCTTGTTCGACACCCAATCGACAAATTTGCGCACGGTAGGATTGGCCAGCAGTCCCTCCACATCCATCCCATAGCGCTGCAGTTCGCTGTTGGTGAAATGGGCGGTCAGCGTCTGCTGGCAAATGGGATGCATGGGCACAACATCACGCCCGCCCCTGCTCTTGGGCACTGGGTGGTGCCAAACGATGGTCTTGCCGGTAGGCCGATCACATAGCCAGCAGCATACTACAGCCGCCGGAGCCTCGTTCTCGCGATGCAGGTCTTCGTAGGAGTCATGTTTCAAATGCTTGCGGGCCATGCGCTTACCTGAATTGCCTCAAAAAATTACGCTGCCCAACTATCGCAGTGATGAGGCCGAGATCTCCACACCGGCATCTCCAATTTGGGGATCGCACCAGGTCATCGGCCGTCCCGCAGAAGGCGTTATTTATTTCGAGCTTTGCGCGCAGCGTAGCGAGCGTCCCGCGCAGCCTTCATTTCCGCGGCGCTGGCAGGCGTGAGCCTAGCGGCCTTCAGTGCCGCAGCGGCATCAGCGGCGGCTTGTTTTTCGGCCTCTGCCGCCTGTCCGGCCGCTTTGCGTTCTGCCTTTTGAGCTTTGGCTAAAGCAACGGCCTCAGCCTTAGCCGCCCGCTCGATTGCAATTGCTTGATCCTGCGCTTCGCGCGCCTTGCGTCGTTCCGCCATAAGTGCCTCGTCGACGGGCGGCTTGGCTCTCAGTGCATCTAAGGCCTTTTGTTTGGCCGATCCTGCGGCGGCGATACGGTCTTGGAACGAGGGAGCTTTATAGGAAGGCAATGGTCATCCTTGAACATTCAATATCGATGGCGCTCCGCGTGCTACAAAGGCGAGACACGCTTAGCGTTGAACCGAAAGCCATTAGCAAAAAACCTCACTGATCTCAAGGTCGCCGGATTGCGCGGTACGAATGCGATACCTTCGACCTGGCCTGTGCTGCCTTGTCATGATCGCCCGTATTCCATTGCTTCGCGTCCGCGGATAGCGGCCTATTTGCCTGAGCTGCCGGTCGCACCTGGAAGAGGAAGATTTGCAGCTGTGCGTCCGCGAAGCGCCGATTGTGTTGAAAAAGACGGGCTTGAAGTAGCGGGAGAGTCCTGGTTCCATCATCGCGGGCGAGCGGAGACGGCCGACGATGGGTGAACGCACGGTGGCGCAGGAAGCGCTGTTCTACAGCTTCAGTCTCGAGCGTCATGTGCCGGCAGAGCATATGTTGCGTTCGATCGACCGGCTCGTGGATCTCTCGGCAATCCGTGAGCATCTGCGCCCCTATTACAGCGAGACGGGTCGGCCCTCGATCGACCCGGAGTTGATGATCCGGATGCTGATCATCGGCTACTGCATGGGCATCCGTTCCGAGCGGCGCCTATGCGAGGAGGTCCATCTCAACCTGGCGTATCGGTGGTTCTGCCGGCTGGACCTGGAGGGGAGACGTGCCCGATCACTCCACCTTCTCGAAGAAACGGCACGGCAGCCTACTGCGGCCGGCGACGCGAAAGGCTGAAATGGGTAGCGCGGGATGCCTTGTTTGGCCAACATCGATTGCGAGTGGCAAGCTGCAAAAGATTACCCTCTCGCACCGACGGGCGGACCATGTGCTAACCTTTGACGCGGTTTCCTCCTGCTTCTGACGCAGACATGAGATTGGCTCGCGCCAGATCCAAACGGGCCATGCACGGGCTGGGCCCGGACTGCCCGCTCGAACTTACCGGAGAGATCTGGTCAAGTTCTGTCCACGACGCCGACCGCGAGCAGGTGGTGGCGAAGCTCAAGGACTACATCGCTTCGGGTGAGACCTATCGCATCTGCTACCGCACGGTGGGCGCCGACGACACTGTTCGCTGGGTTTTGGGGATGGGCAGGGCGGTGTCCGGCCGCGATGGCGACCCTGAGCGGTTCGTGGGCTCAATGTCGAGATCACTGCCCTGACCGCGCTAATGAACGATGCTGACCACGATGATGTCCTGGTAGATCCCTGCGGAGACATTCTGCCGCGGGGCGACGATGCCATAGAGGGGGATGACCGCACTGCTCCCTGAAAGGGTAACCGTCGCAGTGGTCCCGGCGCCGTCACCCCAGACCATGGTGAGCTGTGCATTGGTGAACAGGTTGTGGACCAGTGCGCCTGCTACTGCGACGCCGGCATTCGGCGAAGCTCCCCTGCCCCGGGCTTAGGCCAACTTCGGCCGTAACCGGCTCATCGCACCGCAGGTCAATCCGTCCAACCCCCTCCATCGGGGCGGGCGTGAACGGATCGAACTGACCAAAGTTAAGCCCCGACGACTTCGCTCACGGACAGCCTGTAGGTTGCGGCCCAACCGTCCGCGCTAACGGCAGCCTTTCTGGACGCCGCGTTCCTGTGGATTACCAGTCGCGTTCGAATTTTTAGCCAAGGATTATTTGATCAAGATCAAGAATGCGGCCTGGTTCTTTCGACTGGACTCCTGTTAATAAAGTTATAGTAGAAACGATATATGGTGCGATCAACTTCTGATTAAGCCTAATGGGGGCCCATGCGTCGAGATGCTCGTAAGCTTCTGGAGAAGCTGAACCGAACGGACTTTGCCTATCGCGAGTTCGAGGATTCCTTTTCCGAAACCGAATTATGGCCGATTTTCGCCGCTGTATTAGGCGATCATAGCGTCGTGGGCGATGCGGCAGCGACCCTGCCCTCCGCTCGCACGGGGAAGGCGCAGGCGGCCACCGCCCCCGCATGGACGCGGGAGCAGCCATCACTGCCAGATCAGATCTTCGCCAATTATGGTGTGACACCACTCAAAGGCGGGACGAAAAAGGGTGTCGACTTGCACGATTTCTTTAACCGATTTTCGGATCTCGACTGATGGCGGTCATCCTTTTTCAGTCCCCCAAGGGCGGGACCGGTTCGACGTTTCTGGCGGCCCAGTTGGCACTTCACCTGGCGGGCAAGGGGCATGAGGTAAATGCCCTCGATTGTACCTATCAGAATGCGCTCAAAATGCATTTTGGTTTCATGCCGCCGCACCAGGTGCCCGAACTGGACGGCGCGGCAAGCGAGCCGCTCGTCGCCTTTGGCGTCAAGCTGCTTCAAGGTCATCAATATACGCGATCACCGGCATTTCTGCGGGACGCGGCGCGGGAGTTGGACCGGCTGTTCGATCCGGGTCACGTCTGGGTTGTGGACGTCGCATCGGAAGACCGGCAGTTGCTCGAGCTGCTTACGCCCCGCTGCGCGCTGCATGTGTGCGCGCTCCTGCCGACAGCAGCCTCGCTCGCCACGCTGAATCGGCTGAGCGAAACCGCGCCCGCCATGAAGCTGGACCGCACCGTTTTCGTGCTGAATCAGCTGGATGATCGCCAGAAGCTGTCGCGGCACAGCCATAGCTTCATCCGCGATCTCTTTGGCGACCAGCTGCTCGCCACCATTCGCCGCGACGAGGCCATCAATGAAGCGCTCGCGCGGTTCGAACCGATAAGCAAAAATGCGCCAACGAGCGCCGCCTTGCAGGATCTACGCTTCTTCGCCTCCGCAGTCGAGGAACGCATCGGCCTTGCGCATGCCTTGGGAGAGGCAAACGTCACTGTATCTGGAGACGTCTAATGCGCCTTCTCCCTTTCTTAGCCCCGCAAGCCCTGCTGAGGTTTGCGGTGGGGCTCTTCGTGGCCGCCGTCATTCTGGTAGTGGTGACGGTGCCGCTCGACCTTGGTTCCCAGTGGATGTTTGCCCTCACGACCATGGCGGGCGTCCTGCTGTTCAATCGATCGCGAAATCAGCGGGCGACAATCGCCATTGGTATGCTCTCGCTCCTGGTATCGACCCGCTATCTGTTCTGGCGCACCACCCACACGCTGGAATTTGACAGCCTATCTGCCGCGCTGCTCGGGTCGGGCCTATATCTGGCGGAGCTATATGCCTGGATCATCCTGGTGCTGGGACTGCTGCAAACCAGCTGGCCGCTCGACCGGCCGGTGGTGGAAATCGAGGGCGATCCCGAAAGCTGGCCGGTCATAGACGTCTATATACCGACCTATAATGAAAGCCTGGCGATCGTCCAGAACACGGTCTTTGCGGCCATGGACATGGATTATCCCAAAGACCGCTTTCATGTCTATATTCTGGACGACGGCCGCCGCCCGGAGTTTCGCGCATTCGCACGGCAGGCGGGCTGCGGTTATTTAACGCGGGCCGACAATCTTCATGCGAAGGCGGGCAATCTTAATGCCGCGATGAAGAAGACAGATGGGCAACTGATCGCCATCTTCGATTGCGATCACGTGCCGACCCGTGCCTTCCTGCAAATGACGGTGGGCTGGTTCCAGAAGGATGCGCGGCTCGCCATGTTACAGACGCCGCACCATTTCTATTCGCCCGATCCGGTCCAGCGCAACCTCGGCAATGTCAAGGAACTGCCAGGCGAAGGTGACCTGTTCTACGGCGCGGTGCAAAAGGGCAACGACCTTTGGAACGCGACCTTTTTCTGCGGCTCCTGCGCCATCATCCGCCGTTCCGCCCTGGAACAGACCAACGGTTTTGCCGGTGAGACCGTGACCGAGGACGCCCATACCGCGCTCAAACTCCAGCGCATGGGCTGGAACACGGCCTATATCGGCATCCGTCTGTCGGCGGGCCTCGCCACTGAACGGCTTGTCCTGCATGTCGGCCAGCGTATCCGCTGGGCACGCGGCATGACGCAGATCATGCGAATCGACAATCCGCTATTCGGCCCCGGCCTCAACTGGCACCAGCGGCTTTGTTATCTGAATGCGATGCTGCATTTCCAGTTTCCGCTGCCGCGCATCGTCTTCCTGACCTCGCCGCTCGCCTATCTGATCGCAGGGCAAAACATCATCCACGCCTCCGCCGCACTGATCTTCGCCTACGCGCTACCGCACCTCTTCATCTCGACCATGTCGAGCGAGCGCATCCAGGGGGGCGACCGGCGGCCGTTCTGGGGTGAGATTTACGAGACGCTGCTTGCCTTCCATCTTGTGAGGCCGACCGTCGTCACACTATTCAGTCCGCGCAAGGGCAAGTTCAACGTGACCGATAAGGGCAGTCTGCTCGACCAGACCTATTTCGATGCGACGACCGTGCGGCCGCACCTGATTATCGCCGGCCTGCTTGTCTTCGGGGTGGTGTTTGGCTTCGTGAAACTGCTCTACCCGCATCTGTTCGATGTCCAGTTCGACACTGTGCTGCTCAATACCGCCTGGGCCGTTTTCAGCCTGCTCATCCTTATTTCCGCCATCTCGGTGGCACGTGAGCAGCGGCAGGTGCGCGAGAATATCCGCATCGCCGCGCGCATGCCGGTCACCCTTTATTTCGAGGATGGCTATGTCGTCGATGGCACCACCGTTGACATTTCCCTCGGTGGGCTGGCGGCTGAACTGCCGGAGGCGTTCGCCCTCGCTGGTCGCTCGGTGACCGATGTCTCGTTGCCGATGGGGGACGAGACTCTGACCATCCCGGTCGACACTGTGCGCATGGCCGGCGGCCACGCCAAGCTGCGCTTCCAGCCGCTCGACATGGTGCGCGCCCGCCATCTGGTCCGCGCCGTCATGGGCCGCGCCGACGCTTGGCAGCCGGCCGAATCGCTCGCGCCTGTGCCCGGCTTTAAATCGATCAAGGATATTTTCAGCGTGGACATCGATACCATCATCGACATATGGCGCCTGCCGCGCCGCCGAAAGAAGGCAATGCGCGCAATGGCCGCCGCCGCGGTGGCGGGTGCGCTCGCACCGACGTCCGCCAATGCGGCGCCTGCTCCCGTGTCCCTCAGTGCGCCAGCTAAAACGGCACCGGTGTCCAGCGTGGGCGGCCGGCAGCAGCGGTTGCTGCTCAAGGACCTACAGGTCAGGAACCCGATCCGCCTGGCCGGCACCCGCGGCGAATATGGCATCCCGTTCGGCTTGCGTAGTAATCAGGTGGTGACCAACGCGTCGCTGACACTTGCCTTCAACTTCTCGCCGGCCTTGCTCGGAGATCTCAGTCAGATCGTCGTTCTGTTGAACGGAGAAGTGGTGAGCGCGCTACCGCTGCGTCCGTCCGACGGAACAGGCCAGAACATCACTATCCCGATCAACCCGGCCCTCTTCTTGCCAGGCGACAATTCGCTCAACCTGCGCTTCGTGGGCCATTATACCCGCGACTGCGAGGACCCCTTCCACAGCTCGCTCTGGGCCAATGTCAGCAACACGCGCTCGGCCCTGAATATCACGACGCAAACGCTACCGTTGCGGCCGGACCTGGCCCGGCTGCCTGCTCCCTTCTTTGACCGTAATGACAATCTGGCGCTGAAACTGCCCTTCGTCTTCGCCGCCAAGCCGACCAATGGCGAGCTGCAGGCGGCGGCGAGCACGGCCTCCTGGTTCGGGGGCATGGCAAGCTACCGCGGTTATGCCTTCAAACCGATTTACGGACAGATCCCCGCGGGCAATGCCGTACTGTTCACGACGCCGGGCCGCCGGATCGCGGGCATAACAACGCCATCGGGACCGGCCGTCACTATCGTCACCAATCCGGTGGATAGCGAAGGCCAGTTGCTGATCGTCAGCGGCAGTAATGAAAAGGAATTGAAGCAGGCTGCCGCCGCCCTTGCCATCGGGCGCGGACTGCTAGGCGGGGCGAGTGCCTCACTCGAGGGAGTGCGCCTGCCGTCCTATCCCGCCTATTCGGCGCCGCGCTGGCTGCGGACCGACCGCCCGGTGCGGCTGGGCGAAATCGCGCCACGCTATTCGCTTCAGGGCACCGGCCTTCCGCCGGGGCCGCTCAGCGCCGGCTTCCATGTCGCGCCCGATCTGTTCTTCTGGCCGCGGCAGGGAGCCAAGCTCGACCTGCGCTATCGCTATCCCTCCGCGCCTTGGCTCGACAAACAAAGGTCGCGCCTCGACCTGTCGATGAACGGGCAATATCTGACGACCCTGCCGCTGAGCGGCGAGCATTGGTGGGATAAGTGGATTGGCGCGGGCCGGCCCACCGCATATACGTCCAATGCCGACGTGATCCTGCCTCGCTACGACCTGTTCGGACAGAACTCGCTCGTGTTCGACTATAATCTTCTGGTGCAGTCGAAACAGCGGTGCGAAGGCATGCTACCGGACAATGTTCGCGTCGCGATCCTGCCGCAAAGCACGATCGACCTCACCCATGCCTATCATGCGCTGCACATGCCGGATCTTGCCACTTTTGCGGGCGGGGGATATCCCTTCACCGTGCGGCCAGACATGGCGGAAACCGTCGCGTTGCTACCTGCTGACCCAACGCCAGCGGTGGTCGAAACCTTCCTGAACGTCATGGGTCGCTTTGGTGATGCGACCGGTGCGCCCGCCATCCGATTGACCGTCACCCGGTCGATTAACGCCGCGGAGCTGGAGGGGAAGGATATTCTCGTCATCGGCCCGGTGCAGATGGCTCAGTCGGAGTCGCTCTTTTCGGGAGCACCGGTCTTTTATCAGGACGGCCGGCTCCGCGTTACGGAGCGCACCCCGGTCGAACGCCTGTTCGACTTCTTCTCCCCCTATGACCGCAGCGATGCGGGGACGGTCGACGGGTTCTTTTCCGGATCGGACAGCTTCAACGGCATTGTCGGTTTCCAGTCCCCCTTCGACGCCGGCCGCAGCGTCGTGGCGCTGCTGGCGAGCGACCCCGAAGCGCTGCCGGCCCTGGTTGGCGGCCTTAACGACACGAAGATCAACGCCCAGGTGCAGGGCGACCTTTCAGTCGTCGACGGGGAGGGTATGACCAGCTTCGCGGTCGGCAACGGCTACTGGGTCGGATCCCTGCCCATCTGGATGAAGATTGCCTATTGGATGAGCCAGCGGCCCATCCTAATGGCGCTGGGCGGCCTGCTGGTTGCCTTCCTTGTCTCCGCGCCTGTCTACCTGCTGTTCAAGCGGCAGGAAGAAAAGCGCCTGGAAGCGGTGAAACAGTCATGAAGAAGTTGAACAATCTGGCGCTGCCGCTGTTGGCCCTGGTGCTCGCTCCCGTTGCGGCGCATGCCGAAGTGCCCGGCGTCGCCCCGCTGCTCAAGCAGGCGCGGTATTGGCAGTCCAAGGGACGGGGAGATCTGGCGCGGCAGGCCTATAATCGTGTGCTGACCATCGACCCCGCCAATACCGAAGCAAGGCGCGGCCTGGCCGGGGCCAGGCCCGCCGCGGCGCCAAAGCCCCAGGTACCCACGCCGTCACCCACGCCCAAGGCCGCAGCCCGCCCGGCCGCGCAATCGGGCCTCCCCTCGGCTGGACGCACCACGGCTGTCCGTGCAGCACGCGCAAACCGGGGCGGCGACGCCCGCGCGGCGGGCTTCCGTGCTTTAGAGGCAGGGCAGCTCGGTGATGCGGCCGCGCGCTTTCGCACCGCGCTTGCGGCCAATCCCAATGACGCCGATGCGCTCGGCGGCATGGGAATCGTACGCCTGCGCAAATCGGAATTCGCGCAGGCACGAGACCTGCTCTCCCGCGCGTCGCGCGCTGGATCCGCCGGCAAATGGGCGGAAGCGCTTGCGTCGGCGCGCTTCTATGCCGATCTCGACTCAGCGCGCGCGGCCCGCGACAAGGGCGACCTGCCACAGGCTGAGCGACTGGCGGCGTCGCTGGTCCAATCCGATATCCGTGACAAGGGCCCCGCGATATCGATGCTGGCCAGTGTCTATGAACGGCAGGGCCGGTATAACGAGGCGGCCGACCTATACCGGCAACTAGGCAAGGGAGGTGCAAGCGCCGCCACTGCTCAGGCGAGCGCGATCCGCAACGAGGCGCGCGCCGCGCTGGACGCGGGCGATACGGGCCGGGCGGAACAGTTGCTCCGGGCGGCAATGGGCAACTCTCCCGACGATCCCTGGATCGCTTATGATCTGGCTGGGCTGCTCCAGCAGCAGGGCCGGGCAGCGGAACAGGACGCGTTGGTGCGTCAGCTGGCCTATTCAAGCAAGGCGGAGTCGCTTTACGCGGCGGCGCTGATCCTCGACCGGGCGGGCCGGACCGGCGACGCCCAAGCTGTGGTCGCTCGCATCCCTGAAGGGCAGCGTACGGCCGAGATGCGCGATTTCGCCGCCGGCTTGGGCGTCGCGGCGACGATCGCCCAGGCAAGGGCCAGCGCCTCGCGGGGCGCGCAGGGACAGGGGCTGGCGATGCTGCGGCAGGCTTCGGAGACGCGGGGGCTTCCGGCCGACCGGCTCGGCGCGCTGGCGCAGGCGGCTCTGGATCTGGGCGACGCGCGAGGCGCATCGCAGCTTGCCATCCAGGCGCTGGATGCGCCCGCCAATTATCCGGGCGCCTTTGACAATGCCGTGCGCGTACTGGCCAGCACGGGGCAGGACGGACTTGCCATGAGCGCAGTACAAAAGGCCGCAACGCTAGCCGGACCTGCCATGTCCGGGCAGCGAGCGTTGGGCAATCTCAAGGCGACGCTGGCCGCCTCTCAGGCCGACCGGATGCGGCAGGCGGGGCAGTATGCGCCGGCCTTCGATCTGTTGCAGGGCGTGTGGAACGAAGCTCCGGGCAATGTGGAAATCCTCTCCGCTCTCGGACGGCTCTATCAATCGGGCGGTCTGAACGCGCAGGCGGCCCAGACCTTCCGCATGGTGCTGGCGCAAAAGCCCAATGATCGTGATGCGATGGTCGGACTGATCGACACGGCGACGGCCGCAGGCGACTACGACAGCGCACGTGCCACCGTTCAGCAGGCGATACAGGCGCACCCGGCCGACTATCGCGTCTATATGGCCGCGGGCCGCATGGCGCGCGCCCGCGGCAATGACAGCGAGGCGTCGCGCTATCTCAAGACTGCGCGCGCACTCTACATGCGCGAAACCGGCATGGCACCTGGCGCCGTCATGGCGAACGGCAATCCGTTCGCGGCGGCGCCCCAGTCTGCCAACCCCTTCCGGGCAATGGCGGCGCCGCAGCCGGTCAATCCTTTCACCTTGAGCGGCAACAGCGCACCCATCGCTGCACCCATGAGCTTCGTGCCACAAGGGCCAAGCGCACCCTCTTATCCAACTGGCTATGGGGCTGCCGCCTACGCCAGCGGCGGCGGAATGCCGGCTCCGGCGTACGCGCCACCGCCCCCGGAGGGCTTCGCCGCGTCCTCGGCCTTAGCCCCCCTACCCGCTCAGCCTTACGGCTATGCGGCCTATGGGAGCGTCGGGAGCGTGCCGGCAGATCCCGTCCTTTCGGAAATCGACCAGCAGTTGCAGGAGAGCGCCGGCGACAGCGGTCCGCGCGTCGACGTCGACACCGGCTACCGCTCCCGTTCAGGCGAAACCGGCCTCAGCAAGTTACGTGAAATGACCGGCAGCGCGCAGTTGTCGACCCATGTCGCGGCAGGCAGGATCGGCGTCAAGGCGACTGCCGTGGTCCTGGATTCCGGCCGGCCGGCCGGATCGGGCCTCGCCCGCTTCGGTACCAACGCCACGCCTGAAGCGCAGGGTATAGTGGATGAGCAGCCTTCCCAGCTCACCAACGCCGACACTCAGCATGAGAGCGGCGTCGGCATCACCGCCAGCTATGTCAGCAAGCTGCTCACGGTAGAGGCTGGCACCACTCCGCTAGGCTTCCCCAAGGAGCATCTGACCGGGAAGATCGAGGTCACGCCGCGCCTGTTTGCCAACGCCTCTGCCCGCCTCTGGGCCGATCGCAAGCCGGTCACCGACAGCCTGGTCGCCTATGCCGGCACCAAAGATCCGCGTAGCGGCGCCTTTTGGGGTGCGGTGATGAAAAGCGGGGGCGGTCTGTCACTCTCGTACGACCGGAACGGCAACGGTGTCTATGCCGACGGCTCCTATTATCATTATGACGGCACAGCCGTCCGTGACAATCAGAGCATGGAAATCAACGCGGGGGGCTATCTTCGCGCCTGGCAGGATACGCGTTCCAACATAACTGTCGGCTTCAACGTTAATTATCAGAATTACGACAATAACCAGAACTACTTTACCTATGGCCATGGCGGCTATTTCAGTCCGCAGAGCTTCCTGAGTGTCAATTTCCCGATCCGTTATTCCTCGATCAATGGACCGCTCAGCATTCAGGCTAGCGTGGCGCCGGGCTATCAAAGCTACGACCAGCAGGGCGAGGCTCTCTATCCCACAGAAGCGGACGCTCAGGGCGTGCTCGATTATCTCAAGAGCGTGAACAGTGACGTGCGCGCCCGCTACGACAGCCTCAGCCGGACAGGCTTCGGGCTGCAGGCGGGCGGCTCACTTTTCTATCAGGTCAGCCCGAACACAAGGCTGGGCGGAGAACTGAATATCAATACTTTTGGTCCATATAAGGAGTTCAAATCGCTCATTGGGCTGAGACAGACCATCGGAGATAATTGATGCTGTTCGTCAAATCTTTCCCCGTCGCGGAGGGGCAGGATATGGCCCTGCTCGGCCATGACCGCGAGGCGATTGCCCGCTTCGCCAGCCTGCTGCTGACGGAGATTGCCGCCACCGCGACGGACGAACAGATGAGCGGCTTTTTCTTGTCAATCGGCAAGCGGCTGGCCGCCAGCTACCCGACGGGTAATGTGCGAGAACTGGAAAGGCTGACGCAGCACGCCAATCTCGTTTGGCAGGCCTTTAACTGGGGACATGTGCGCTTCGACATGGACGATGAGGGGATCGACATCTTCCATGAGGATCTGCCGAGGAGCCTGGAGGGGGACGCGCAGGGCCTATGGAGCCGCGCCGCCCCCCTGATCCTAAAGGGGGCTTATGACGCCTGGTTTCGCCAGGTCGGTGGCGGCGGTCGGCTCTCGACCAGCATTCAGCGTCGTGAAGCCGGGCGTGTTGAACTGCGCCATGGGATTTGAACGGCGCACTGTCCTGACCGCCCTCGCCTTTGCGCTCACCACCGGGTGCGCGCGCGCCAAGTCGCCCGCAAGGTCGATACCTGACACGGCGCGTTGGCTGGATTATAAGCGCCGCTTCCTCCTCCCGGAGGGTCGGATCGTCGACACTGGCAATGGCGGCGTCAGCCATAGCGAAGGACAGGGCTATGGCATGCTGCTGGCACAGGCGGCGAACGATGCCACGGCGTTCGACGCAATGGCGCGCTGGACCCGCGGCGCTCTGATGCGGAAGGATGTCGCGCTCCACAGCTGGCGCTTTGTTCCGGGTCAGGCTAACCCGGTCGCTGATCTCAACAATGCTACCGACGGTGACCTGCTGATCGCATGGGCGCTGCTATTGGCGGGCCACCGTTGGGGGAAGGCTGATTACCTCCAGCAATCCGCCGACATCAGCAGCGCGATTACGCAAAAACTGATCGTTTCACGGCACGGCTTCACGCTGCTGCTTCCGGGGCTGGAGGGCTTTGCAAAAAGCGATCGGGTAGTCATCAACCCCTCTTACTATGTCTGGCCCGCCATCGACGCCCTCTCGCGGCAGGACCCGCGCCCGTGGAAGCGGGTCAGCGCTGATGGGGTGAGGATCATGAAAGTCGCTCGATTCGGCACGAACGCCCTGCCGACCGACTGGCTTGACATCAAGGGCGAGGGCATTGTGGAGCCGGCTGAAGGCCGCGATCCCGTCTTCGGGTTTGAAGGCATTCGTATTCCGCTTTATTGCCAGATGAGCGGCCGCCGCAGCCTGTGCGATGCAATCGCGCGCTATTGGCTCTCGCTCAATCGGAGCGGCAAACCGCTGCCGGCTTGGATCAATGTCGTGACCGGAGAGACTGCGCCTTATCCTCTCTCTAGCGGCGGCAGCACCATTGCCGCACGCTTGCTCGGCCGCCCTGAGCCCCCGGCGCGGAACGATGGCGATTATTATTCCACGACCTTGGCGATGATGAACAGGGTCCCTATCTAACCCCTGCCATGTGGCGCAGTCACGGCTCTTGATGGCGAAGAACGGCAGCATCTGCGAGCGCCGCAGCCCCTTACGAAGTACGACCTCGCCGGTCGCGCTGATACCGTGAATCTGAAAAACGTTCTTGGCCAAATCCAGGCCGATCGTGCTAATCTCCCTGGCGTTGGCTCCTTGCTCGGGTTTGCATGACAGCAAACCCATCTTGGCACTTAGATGCCGTGAGCGGGAGCCATCCACCTCACCGCTTTTCTCCATAGGGTCCTGGAGATCGAAAATTGGTCCGCGTGCAAATAAGAGGCGCGTCTGACCAGATTGCCGGGTGCCGCGTTTCGCACCATTTTGTTTGTGCCCCGGGGCCATTCTGGCGCATGAGTGAGGGCGCAGGGTTCGGCGCGGCGCCCTCCAAGATCGGAGCCTCAAGGGGTGCGGGTGGTTGTCTCGCTTGTTCCTGAGGATGTTGCTGAGGTGCCGCTAGCTCCCGATGTCGAGCTACCACCGGTGGTCGTAGCCCCACCTGTCGCGGCGGTCGAGCCTCCCTGCGCCCCACCACCGACCGAGCCTCCTGCCGCAACCTGCTGCTGAACCACTTGCGCTAGTTCCGAGCTTGCAACCTTTGCAGTACAGGCCGCCTGGCCGCCAGTCGAAACCGATAACACGTTGACAGACACGCCGCACACATTAGCGGCTACCTCAATTGGAATCTGCGCGTTGACCGGGATATTCGCACGATCGACCTGAAGCCTGACCGATAGGTCGTTGAGAACGTTCTGAAGATTCACGTTAACAAGGGCAGGAATGCCGCTGCTAGTACCCCCCGACGGGCTGGAAGCACCGCTAGCCACGCTGCCAGTACCCGCAGCTGTGCCCGTTTCGTTCGTTGTTCCCGATGCCGCTGGCGGGGCGGTACTACCTGCGCTGGCCGTTCCGCCATCGTCGCCATTGCAAGCAGTCATCGCAAACACCAAGGCGCAAGGGGCGATGGTCCGATAAAGTTTCTGACGCATCCGGTACTCCTTTTTATAACTTATGGTTGGGTGTTGGAAGGTTGAGACGTGACACCTGCCGGAGCTGTCGCTTCGCTCGTCGGTGTTGCGCCGCTGGGCGCTGTAAGGCCTGTTTGGGCGCCGTTCGTTGCCTGAGACCCGCCCTGGGCACCGCCCCCCACCGAGCCCCCGGCCGCCATCTGCTGCTGAACAACCTGCGCGAGTTCGGGTGACGCGGTATTCGCGGTGCAATTTGCCTGTCCGCCTGTTGAGGCTGACAGCACGTTGATCGACACCCCGCACACGTTCACGGCGAGCGAAATCGGGATCTGAGCGTTGATAGGAACATTTGCCTTGTCGAGGTTTAAGCGCACAGCAAGATCATTGAGGACGTTACGGAGATCCACGTTAACGAGCGATGGCACCTTCCCTGCTAGCCCTCCAGCCATCGATCCGGCCGAACTGACTCCAGAGCCTCCCCCGTTGCAAGCGACTAGCAACAAGCCGCTTGCAACGACTGCTAAGCCTTTGATGTGCATAAATTCCTCCCTACGTGTCCGATGCAAACGCAACCAGTGCGAAATGGTTCAGCAAAAGCTGCCACGCTCTCGCTTGCTGCTCATCATCGTAAAAGACAGCGGGATCCGACGCAGGAAACTCCCATCTAATTGCAACGGGAAGCGAGGGCCATCGTGGTCGGAGCCAGGATGCGCATCAGTGTTGCAGTTGAGAGGCCTGGGCGCTTTGGCTTGAAAGGTTCGCCTGTCCCCAGTCGTTCATTCGCCGCAGACTTCGAGGCCAACAACCAGAGCATTGCTATGGAACTGACAGCAGCCCCGAGTGATTTCTCAGCATGGTGCTCGGAACCTCAACTCACGTAGCTGGCGATCAAGAGAACGGGACGATTGTCGACGCGCGGGAAGCTGCAGAGGTGGCGGGACTCGTTTACACGAGTGACGAAGACGCGGGGATCAGGCGTCTCAAGCGCGGAAAAGGTTTTCAGTATCTTTCGCCTCACGGGACGCCGGTCAAGGATGCTGAAACGCTTTCGCGCATTCGCAAGCTAGCCATCCCACCGGCTTATAAGGATGTTTGGGTCTGCCCGGACGCCAACGGCCATCTTCAGGCAACGGGCCGGGATGCAAAAGGCCGCAAGCAATATCGGTATCATGAAAAATTCCGGGAGATACGCGACAGTACAAAATACGAGCATCTGCTCGATTTTGCTGCTGCTCTACCCAGTATACGCGCGAGGGTTGATGAACATCTCGCGCTCAAAGGCCTGCCTCGCGAGAAGGTGCTCGCAGCCGTCGTTCGCCTACTGGAAACAACGATGATCCGCGTCGGGAATGCTGATTACGCCAAGCAGAACAAGAGCTATGGGCTGACGACACTGCGTGACCGTCATGTGGACGTGAGCGGCTCGGAACTGCGGCTTCAATTCAAAGGCAAGAGTGGAAAGCAATGGCGGCTCACGCTTCGGGACCGCAGAATAGCGAAGATCGTGAAAGCCAGCCAGGATCTTCCCGGACAGCACCTCTTTCAGTATCTCGATGAGGGCGGGGAACGGCGCGAGGTGACGTCCGGAGATATCAATGGATATCTGAAGGAGATCTCCGGCCGCGAGGTCACGGCGAAGGATTTTCGAACCTGGAGCGGCACGGTGCTCGCGGCGCTTGCGCTAGCAGAACTGGAGAAGGTCGATAGCCAGGCCGCAGCAAAGCGCAACATTCGATCAGCCATCGAGAAGGTTGCCGCACGGCTCGGGAATACGCCGACCGTGTGCAGGAAATGCTACATTCATCCGGAGATATTCGACAGTTATTTGAGTGACACCCTCATCCTAGAAGCCCGGGTGGAAGTGGAAAAGGAGCTGCGTGAAGAATTGGTGCACCTAACGCCGGAAGAAACTCTCGTACTTTCCTTTCTTCAACGCCGGTTGACGTCAAAGCAAGCGCTTGAGGAAAGATCCACATGAAGCGATGCAACAAAGTCCAGGTAAAATGATCCGTCATGAGCAAGCCCAAACCTCCCAGACCTGAATCAGCGGTCACAATAGCGCCTCCTGGGCCGCCCGACCTGTCTGAGGCTTTGAAACGAAATATCGCGGCGCTTGAGGACCGGCGTCGCAGCGAAGAGGGAAAGGCGAGTGCGCAGGAGAAGATCGCCGAAGCGATAACCCAGTTTACCGGTTTACCGGCAGCTTGCGGTTCGTATACCTTCATTTAGTTTTGTTCGGCGCATGGGTCGCAAGCAATTTGAACCTCATCCCTGAAATTGCCCCATTTGATCCAACCTTCGTCATTTTGGCAACCTGGGCGTCGGTCGAGGCGATCTTCCTGTCCACATTCGTTCTGATCAGCCAGAATCGAGCGGCGGCCGCGGCGGATAAGAGGGCTGATCTCGATCTTCAGATCAGCTTGTTGGCCGAACATGAGATCACCAAATTGGTCCAGTTGAATCTGGAACTGGCGCAGCATCTCGGACTGCGAAAGGCTGATGACCCGGTCATCGCCGACATTACCAGAGATGTGGCGCCCGAAGCGGTGCTGGACGAGATCGAGCAGCAGGACCGGAAGCCAGCTTCTTAGTTGAGAGCTTTGACCCTTTCATGGGCACGTGCCTTCCACAGGATAAAAGCGATCGCAACACCTGGCGCTGATCATGTCAGCGAGAGCCAGAACGATCTGCCTTGGCGATCAGGCTTGGAGCGGCTTGCTGGCATGTCTCGAAAGCCGCGGCTCTCCCTACAGATCGGCAAAAAATCAACTCTGGTTAAAAGGGTGGCCTGTCGGACCAAAGCCGTTTCACATGCGTTCTCCTTCAACGATGATGAAGGAGCGCGTCTTATGAGACTGTTGCGGGACAATGGTCTAACGATCACCCTATTGGCGTTGTTTGCGGCCAGTATTCTGGGGCAATGGTTAACCGGCTGGCATGTGGCGCTTGAAGAAGCGTCCCGTCATCACCAGCCTGCGCTGTCGTTAGCTGCCTACACCGTGAGCCCGGATTTCCTATCCTCCGTCTTCGAAAATTGGGAAAGCGAATTCCTGCAGATGTCCGCATATGTTGTCCTCACAGCTATTTTATTTCAGCGGGGATCGGCAGAGTCGAAGGATCCCGATGATTCAGCGCGCGACGCGGATTTAGAAAGGCAGGCGCAAAGGCCAGGCGCCCCTCACATCCTCCGGTGGGGTTCTGTGTGGCAAGCAATCTACGCCCGTTCATTAGGATCAGCGTTGGCGCTGCTCTTCCTCATATCTTTCATCATCCATTGGACGCAAAGTGCTAAAGCAGCAGCCGAGAACGCAGTCCAACATGGCGAGACACCTCTCAGCACTCTGACCTATCTGGGCGACCCACAGCTCTGGTTTGAATCTTTTCAGAACTGGCAAAGTGAGTTTTTGTCCACTGCCGTTCTTGTGTTGTTGTCGATTTTTCTCAGACAACGGGAATCTCCAGAATCGAAGGCAGTGGCCGCGCCCCATTGGAAAACTGGCACTTGAGCGCCCTTAGCTTAAGCATCCGGACGCGAACCGCCGTGGTTCAGAAGAAGACCGGAAGGCCAGTCCAGCTTGAGCTGATGGACGATGCTTGAGCCAGCCTTCTTAAATAGCTTGAGTTGTGGGGTGGATCACTTGAGGATTTCGCCCTTCCGAGCCGCGCCGACCACGCGCCTCACATCAGCACACGGCAATATCATCGCCTTGTTAATGATTGGGTCACAGGAATTGGCCTGGCGAGGGAGGATTACGGCACCCATTCTCTGCGGCGAAGCAAGGCGTCCATCATATACAAAGCCACTGGAAATCTCCGCGCGGTCCAGACCTGCGACGAAGCCCTACCCCTCCTCGATTTACAGCCTCAAATCGATGTGATTGGCGCTGACGGAGGGCACCGCATCAAGCGACGAGCGCGGCGTGCGGAGAGATGGCCCGCCCGACCTTCGCCGATCCGCGCAATGTCGTCCGGTGCACGACCCGGATCACGTCAAGCGGATGCCCTTCGGCGCGGTGCATTATCCGGTAATTATCCCACAGGACGGTGTCGCCCTCCTCCCAGTCATGTTCATAAATAAACTGCGGCTGGCAGAGCTTGTCGATCAAGGTCTGGAGCAGTTCGTCACTATCCCCCTGATCCATGCCAACTATGCCTTGCAGGTTCAACGGGCAGATATTCATGATCGTGCGGCCGGTTTGCGGATGCCTCCAGACGAGCGGCCTCGCCTGCGGTGGATAATCCGGGAAGTTCATCTTCATCTCGCTAACGCGCGTGCCATTTTCCTTGCCGAAGCGGACGCGGCTGAGGTCAGTGCAAAATTCGAAACGCACTTCGAGCCCCTCGATACGGCGCTGGAGCGACTCATCGAGCGCGTCATAGGCCGCTGCGGTGTCGAGCCAGGCGGTGCGCCCGCCGATCGTCGCCTTCTCAACCATGTTGAGCAAGGCCCCGGCATTAGGCACTTCCTGGAAGGCAAGATCGGTATGCCAGGGTATCCGGCCATAGGTCGGCACGCCGTCAAACGCATAGACTGGTCCACGCGGCCCGCCCTTGTTGGTAAGGAGGATCAATTCGGGATGTTCCGGCACGCGCAGGTCGGGAATAGGGTGCGGATCCAGTTCGCCGAAGCATCGGCTGAGATTGAGCAAAAGTTCAGGGTCAATGCCGACGCGCCGGAACAGCAGCACGCCCTCCTCCTGCCACAGAGAAACGAGCTGCCGCGCTGTATCTTCATCGATTGTCTTTGAAGCATCGACGCCGATGACTTCCAACCCGATCGCGCCGAGCTTCCTTGTTTCGATCATCGCACATACCTCATTTGGCTCAGCCCAATCCTAAAATGATTGACTGCTTGATCCACCCCGTGACGGGCGACCTCGTTGTTGCGGCACCCATTGTCATGAGCCGCTTCACGAGTGTCATCATGCAAATGAATGATCGGGAGGGAGACGAGAAACTTAGGCTCATGGCTGCGATCATCCGTTTGGATGAAGGCAGGCAGGCCGTCTGTTGCTACCGTCAACGCGTAGAACAAGCAGCAATGTTCTCGCCGCAAAGGCGGCGATGGCGAGGAGCAATGGAATGAGCCGCTTCGACATCCTTATACGCAATGGCTTGGTAGTTGACGGCACCGGCGGCACGGCTCGGCGGGCCGATATCGGGGTTATCGGCGAGTGCATCGCTGCGGTGGGCAGCAATCTCGGCGATGGTGTCGAAGAGATCGATGCTACGGACATGATCGTGACGCCGGGTTTCGTCGATATTCACACACATTATGATGGGCAAGTGACGTGGGATTCGCGGCTGCGCCCATCGACCGAGCATGGTGTGACCACGGTGCTGATGGGCAATTGCGGCGTCGGCTTTGCTCCCTGCCGCGCGCAGCAGCGGGAGGGCCTCGTCCGGCTGATGGAGGGCGTGGAGGATATTCCTAACCCGGTTTTGACCGAAGGCCTGCCGTGGAACTGGGAAACCTTTCCGGAATATCTCGACAGCATCGGTAACAAGGCTTTCGACGCGGATGTCGCGGCGCTCATCCCGCACGCGGCGCTGCGCGTCTATGTCATGGGCGAGCGAGGCGAAGCGCGCGAGCCCGCGACGGCGGAAGACCGCTCTCGCATGGCGGCGTTGGTGAAGGAGGGAATTGCGGCGGGCGCGATGGGCATCGGTACGTCCCGCACGATGTTCCACCGCTCCATAGACGGTAACCTCATCCCTACGCTGACGGCCGAAGAAGTCGAACTCCAGGCGCTTGCGGACGCGATGACCGCTGCAGGCGGGGGCACATTCCAGTTCGTGAGCGATTTCTCTGACGAGGATGCCGAATTCGACATGCTGACCCGCATTGCCGGGCAGTCGGGTCGACCGATCACATTCCCCGTGAGCGGCACTGCCGAAGACCCGGACCGGAGCAACCTGTTATCGCGGATCAGCGCCGCCAACGCAGTCGGTTGCCGCATCGGCGTACAGGTTCTGGGCCGTGCGACGGGCGCTGTGATGGGGCATCAGCTTACGCTGCACCCCTTCTGCACTAGCCCGACCTACCGCTCTCTCGCGACGCTGTCGCTTGAAGAAAAGATCGCGGAGCTACGGCGGCCGGAAATCCGGGCCGCGATCCTTTCAGAGCCGTTGACGCCCGATCCAGGGAATGCCCTGACCAACTTCGTTCATGATTTCGGCCGCATCTTCCCTCTCGCCGACACACCCAATTACGAACCGCCGCTGGCCGAGAGCCTGGCGGGCCGGGCAGAGGCGCTGGGCACCACGCCCGCCAAGCTTGCCTACGATCTGCTGCTGGAACGGGATGGCAAGCGGCAGCTGTACCTGACCATCTCCAACTATGCCGAAGGCAATCTGGACGGCATGCGAAAGATAATGATGCACCCCGATGCCGTGATGGGGTTGGGCGACGGAGGTGCGCATTATGGGGCGATTTGCGATGCAAGCTACTCGACCCATCTGCTGACCCATTGGGTGCGGGATCGCGCTTATGGGCGCGTGCCACTCGAGCGCGCTGTCGTTGCCCTAACACGCGGTCCAGCTTCGCTCATCGGCCTCAACGATCGCGGCCTGCTCGCGCCCGGATACCGCGCGGACATCAACGTCATCGACCTGAAATCGCTTCGGCTGCATGCTCCCGAGGTCACGTTCGACCTTCCGGCCGGTGGACGGCGGCTGACGCAGCGGGCCGATGGCTATCATGTCACCATATTGGCCGGGGAGATCGTGTTGCGGGACGGGCAGCCTACCGGGGCGCTTCCGGGACGCCTGGTGCGCGGCCTTCGTCCAGATCCTGCGGAGCGCAAGGCGGATGCGGACCTGCAAAGGGGATGAGGCTCACATCTTTCCGATGACAGGACGGCCTATGCGGAGGTGGCAGCTGAGTTCAGTAGCGCCCGGATAAGATCGCTTTGACGATTGATTCCGGTCTTGAGGAAGATGCTTTGAAGCTGCGATCGCACTGTGTTGCGGCTGATGCCGAGTTCGGTTGCCGCTTCCTCAAGGCTTGCGCCTTTTGCCAGCTTGCTTGCAAGCAGCGCCTCGGCCGCACTTAAGCCAAAAAGGCGGGCGAGCGTCTCTGCCGGCCACGCCGCCTGAGCCGCAGGGTCGCGGAGCACCAGGATCGCCGTCCGCCGGTTGGGCTGACGCAGCGGGAAATAGCCGGGGCCCGGCCGAACGATGATCGTAAGCGGCAAGGCATGATCGCGGCGAGAGAAAGCCATCGGCACATAATTTTGCAGATCCGGCTCCGGCGCCTGGGCAAGTGCGCAGCGTTTTATCTCGGCCAGGAGCGTGCGCGTCTCCTCCGCGCTTTCAGCTTGCAATCGGCTGCCCACGACGCGCAAGCCGCCGCCGGTCGCAAGCAGGTGGTCGGCAACATCGTTGGCCATCATCAACTCCGCATCACTGCTGACAAGAGCAGCGCCGATGCGGCTGGTGTTGAGCGCAAGATCACTTAACATGCCGCGCCGTGCCAGATCCATGATGCGGTAGTAAATCTGCAAGCTGCGGCACAATGGTTCGGACAGGGACCCAAGCAGCTCTTCCTGCGGCGCAGAAAGGGGCGCACTTTTACTCTGCTCCCACAATATGATCGCTGCACTGCGTTTCTGGCTATCGGCGACGGGCAGGAGCGTCACATGCGCGCCGCCAGCCAATGCGAACTTGTGGACGCCGCTGTTCCGTTCGAACGCTGCGCTGGCGAAGAAAGCTTCGATCTCCGCTGCCATCGCGTCATCTGAATAGGCGCCCACGACGACTCCATCGTGGGATGCACCCACCATCACCGCTGCATGGTCACAGCCGAAAACCGCGCGCGCAGCATGCGTGAAGCTGACCCATGCGGGGACCTCCGAGGCACTCGCGTATAGTGTGTTCAGCAGCGTTTCGCGGGACTGCAATGTGCCAACATCGGCAACTGGGAGGCGGCTGTTGGAGATAGCTTTGATCCTCGGATGGCGATCACGCCTAGGCAATCGTCAGACGGGCTGATCCCACGTCTAGCATCCTCATCATCCGGTGCAAGGGTCTGGCGCGCAACAGGCTAGCCTGATTGTTCGAGGGCAGCTG
Source organism: Sphingobium sp. EP60837 (assembly GCF_001658005.1). Lineage (NCBI taxonomy): Bacteria > Pseudomonadati > Pseudomonadota > Alphaproteobacteria > Sphingomonadales > Sphingobiaceae > Sphingobium > Sphingobium sp. EP60837. The sequence goes on from NZ_CP015987.1 coordinate 284,060, forward strand.
CGCCCAGTCCACCGTCGCTAACGGTCTATCCCTGGATTGGACAGTCGCAACCGTCGCGAGGAGCCAGGACCTATGTCGCGTCGGCTCCGCGCCAAAAAAATTGGGCGATCAAGAAGATACGCAAGTTTTTTTAAGAGCAGACGATATGAGATACGCGGCCTGTCCGGACGCAAGCCAACCGGAATTCGAATGGCGCCATTCGCCCCTCGTGCGCATAAGGACGCATTCGGCAACCGGTATTCGCCATGTCGGAGGTCTACCTGCACCGCCTATGCATATGTTCTTTCCTTCATTCCTCAACGCCCGGTGAATATCATATCTGCAGCCTTTTCCGCGATCATGATGATTGTCGCGTTGGGATCGCCGGTGGTGATACGTGGCATGATTGATCCGTCGACGACCCGCAGCCCCTCGATTCCATGGACTTGCAGTCGCGCATCCACGACGGCAAGCGCGTCCTGTCCCATGCGGCAGGTTCCGACCGCTTCATAATTGACGTTGCAGGTGCTGCGGAAAAAGGCGTCCAGGTCAGCGTCGCTCGTGCAGGACGCGCCCGGCACATATTCCTGCCCCCGCAAGTGGGCATAGGCGGGTTGCGCGAAAATCTCGCGCGCGATCCGGATGCCCCGGCGGAGCGCATCCCGATCCCGTTCCTCTGCAAGATAATTAGCATTGATAAGCGGCTTGTCCATGGGATCTGCAGAGCGCAGCTTCAATTCCCCCCGGCTCTCCGGCCGGGTGAGGATCACCAGCTTGGTGAAGCCATGTTCGCGCATCGGCCTGCCACCCGCGCCAAGCAGCATCGGGAGGTAATAATATTTCAGATCGAGTTCGTCATGCCCCGGCGCACCCGAGCGCAGATAAGCGACCGCATCGGTGCCGCTGCCGGAGAGCGGGCCGCCGCGCGTGATCATGTAGCGCAAGGCGGCGGCGGCCATCCTGATAGGACTGGCCGCTAATTTATAGTCGGAGATGGGCTCTGGACAGCCGATCTGAACTTGCGTTCCAATATGGTCATGAAGATTCTGGCCGACGCCTTTGAGGTCGATGACGGTGTTGATCCCGAGCGAATTCAGATGATCGCCATCACCAATGCCGGAAAGCATCAACAACTGGGCCGACTGGAACGTGCCCCCGCTCACGATCACCTCGCGCGCGGCGCGGACCTGGCGGGTCTCCCTGCCCTGCCGATATTCGACGCCGACAGCGCGCTGGCCGTGCAGCAGCAGCCGGGTCACATGCGCCCTCGTGCGGACGATGAGGTTGCGCCGTCCTCGCACCGGATGCAGATACGCGACGGCGGTGCTCATCCGGCGGCCGTTGCGGATGGTATGTTCAGAGGGCCCAAAACCTTCTGGCGCCGCGCCATTCTGATCATCGCTATAGGGATAACCAGCCTGCTGCGCGGCTTCGATCCACGCATGTTGGCCGGGGTTGCGGATCTCTGCGCGCGTCACCGGTAACGGGCCGCTGCCGCCGTGGAAATGGTCTTCGCCATGGGCACTGCACTCGGCGCGCCTGAAATAGGGCAGCACCTCTTCATAGGACCAGCCGCTGTTCCCGAGGTTCGCCCAACCGTTAAAAACCTCGGGACTGCCACGGCTGTAGCACATACCGTTGATGGAACTGCTGCCGCCAAGCACCTTGCCCCGTGCATCAGCCAGGATGCGATTGTCGAGATGCCGCTGCGGCGTGGTCTGATAGTGCCAGCTTGCCATCCCACCTTGCAACATAGGGAAGAAACCGGCGGGAATATGGATCAGTGGGTTGCGATCGCGCCCACCCGCTTCGAGGAGAAGGACCCGAACGGCCGCGTCCGCCGAAAGCCGGTTCGCAAGAACGCATCCCGCCGAGCCCGCGCCCACGATGATATAGTCGAATTCCGTGCCTAATTTCATGCAGTCGCTCCAAGAGGAGAGGAATGGAAATGCCGAGAAAGTCGGCGCTATACGGCATGGGGCAGCAGGGCGACGGCCTTGATCTCGACGATCGAGCGGGGATGGCCCAGCGCGCTAACGCCGATCGCGGTCCAGCAGGTGCTCCCGCCCTGCATGAACGCGGACTTCGCGGCTATGAAACCGTCCATGTGCGCAGGATAGCCGACATGGAAAGAGGTGAGATCCACGATATCGCTAGCGCCGCATCCGTGGCGGCGCAGAACCTCCCCCAGCGCGGCGAAGGCCAGCTCATACTGGCGGGATGGATCGGGTGCGACGCTGCCATCGGCCTCTATCCCGATCTGGCCTGAGCAAAATAAGATGCGGTCAGCGATGCGTGCCTCGCAATAACCATAGCTGGCGGCGGCATCGGTATCGGACATGTTTTCCCTCTCCTTTTTTCCATGACTTACGGGCGCCGGGCGCGATCAGCGGTGGCAGAGCGATCATGATAGCCGGGATACAAACACTACACAATGTCTTGTTTGCACGTGAGCTCTGTGCCAGCATGCAAAGAATCAGGAGTGATAAGCCGCATCGGCTACGCAAAGAGAGGGGAATGTCATGATGTTACGGCGTTTATCACGCAATCTGTTGCTTTCTGGCGCGGCGTTGAGCGCGATTTGCGGCGCGGCCCGGGCGGCGGAAGCGCAGGCGGAAAAGCCGGTGGTTCAGGCCGATGCTCAACTCGGCACCATTGTCGTGACTGCCCGCCGGACACGCGAAAATCTTCAGGAAACACCGGTGGCCGTGACCGCCCTGACCGGCGAAATGCTAGACAAGCTTAATATCCGCGATGTGGTGGCGACGGCACAATTCACCCCGAATCTCGGCATCAGTGCGCAGCCCGCGTCGATTACCGCCGCGTCGATATTTATTCGCGGCATCGGCAACGCATCGCCCAGTGCAGTGTCGGAACAGGGCGTCGGCATCTATCTTGATGGCGTCTATATTGCGCGATCGGCCGGGGCGATCTTTGACCTGGTCGATCTGGAGCGCATCGAAGTGCTGCGCGGCCCCCAGGGCACGCTGTTCGGGCGCAACAGTGTGGGCGGCGCGATCCAACTCGTCAGCCGCAAGCCCACCGACGATCCGGGCTTCGAGGGGAAAGCGAGTTATGGCACGTTCGACGACTGGTTCGCCCGCGCGCGGTTCGATACCGGCCTAATCGGCAACATGCCGATCAAAGCTACGGTCTCCTACATGCATCGGCAGAAAAACGGCTATTTCGACAATAGTCTGGCTCCCTCAAGCAAAGATCCCGGCGCACTCAACAGTGATGCCGTCACCGCTGCTGTCCAGGGTGATTTCGGCAAGCTAACCGTCAACTACGGTTTCGACTATAATGTCCGTGAAGGTGCTCCGACGTTCTTCCAGGTCATCAACGCAACGGATGATCTTCGTACCTATTATGGAAATTCGCAGGCTCTTGGCGGCTCAGCATTTCAGATCGGTCGAAAAGGACTGCGCCGGGGTGAACAACAACCGGCCATCGACCTAAACGGCAACCCGAGCTTCAGCGTCAAGGCGAGGGTTTACGGCCATGCCCTGACGCTCAATTATCAGCTTATCCCCGCGCTCGCGATCAAATCGATCACGGCCCATCGCGCCTATCGCCAGGATGGCGCCAACGGCCTGTCGGGCACCGGGCAGTTGCTGGGCTTCACCTTAAGCCCGCTGCTGTTCATCGACGGCACCATCCTGCCTACCGGGGTCCAGCCGGTGACGCCCTATGACGGCTACACTACGCAGCGTCAGCGTCAGTTTTCTCAGGAAGTGCAGTTGCTGGGTGAATCGGGGGCGTTCAAATATGTCGGTGGCGCCTTTTATTTTCATGAAAAGTCGTCCGAAGCCAATTATCAACAGTTGACCTTCGTGCTTCCCGGTGGCGATGCGGGTGTAAATCTTTCGCCACTACAGGCCTTTCATGGCAAGGCACGTTCCTATGCCGTTTTCGGCCAGCTCAGCTATTCGCCAAGCAGCAATTTGGAACTGACCGGCGGCGCCCGTTATACAAAGGACAGGAAATGGCTGATGCTTGCCGGTGATGTGCAACCCAACCTCGACGGACAGGTATCCTATAACAACTTCTCTTGGTTGATTTCCGCCAATTACAAGCTGCGTCAGGACTTGATGACCTATGCCCGCGTGTCGAGCGGTTACCGCGCTGGGGGCATCAATCCGTCCGCCTCGGAGATCAACATCTTCGCGCCGGAAAAGGCCATATCCTATGAAGCCGGCGTGAAGGCCGAATGGTTTGATCGCCGCCTGCGCACCAATCTTTCGGCCTTCTATGTGGATTATAAAAATCTGCAGATCCCGCAATTTCTGGCGGGCACCGGCGGGGCGACATCGACTATCGCCAATGCAGGCCGAGTCGCCTATCGCGGGGTGGAAGCCGAACTCACCGCCATCCCTGTCCCTGGCCTGACGATCGACGGTTCGGTTGGCTATACCTCACCCAAATATAAGAGCTATCTCTACCGTAATCCCGTTTCGGACGCGGTGATCAATGTCGCGTCTGAAGCACGCATGTCGCAGACCGCCAAATTGAACACGCATGCGGGCGCGCAATATGAACATGAATTGGCCATCGGTACCTTGTCGCTGCGCGCCGACTATTCCTATCGCAGCACCGTCTATTGGTTCACGCTGGACCGGATCAATCCCTTCAATCGCGATATCCGCTCACGCCCGGACCATAATCTGCGCGCCCGCATCTCGCTGAGCGATGTCGCAGTCGGCGGCGGCAAGCTGGACCTGGGCTTCTGGGGCGACAATCTGACCAACGACCGCAATATCGATTTCGGTATCGACTTCGGCAGTCTTGGCTATGGCAGCGCCTCCTTTAAGAAGAAGCGCACTTTCGGCGTAGACGCAAAGCTCAGCTATTGACGCTAACCGGGATGGGGCCGCGCTCATCGCGGTCCCCTCGTGCTTCGCAACCGGCAATCAGCAGGTCGACAAGTTGACGCACATAGGCATCGGACGGCTGGTCCTTGGCGATCACGATCAGGCCCGCGATCGAAGTGAACAGGGTCGTGATAACCATCAGCGTGTTCACTTCCGCACGGATCTTTCCCTCTTGTTGGGCGACATCGAGCGGGCCGACCATCTCTTCGGAGATCGCGCGCCACTGGCGCAGCGTTTCCTCATTCACGAAGCCGGAGCCGAGATGGGCGATCAAGCCATTGATGGCGATTTCGTCAGGGCGCACCGAAAAGTCGCGAAAGGCGATGGCAATGACATGCAGATGCTCGCGCCAGTCGGCACGCGGCTTCACCCGGAAGGTCGCATTATGCGCCGTCAGCGCTTCGACGATCAACGCTTCGCGCGTCGGCCAGCGGGCGTAAAGGGTCGAGCGCGCAATGCCCGCCTGCTCCGCGACGTCCTGCATCGTGAACTCGGTCTCGCCGTTCTTGATGAACTGCAAGACGGTGGCGGCAACCGTCTGCCTGACCCTTTCCGTGCGCCCACCAGGGCGAATGCTGCCGCGCGTCATGCGCCCTCATATCGAGCCGCGGCCAGCAGATTCAAGAGCAAATCGCCCGATGCCACAAGCAATCGGAATGAAGGAAATACATGGTGAAGTACGGCAAAGGCAATGCCTCCCTTGGCTCCGATCCGTGGGGGGTGATGGTGGTTCTGTCCGTCATCGCCTTCCTCCTGATTGGTGGCATGCTGACGTCGCTCACCGTCTATATGTCCGTCATGCAGCCCCTTTTCCTCTGGGGCGAAGCTGAAATGGGCGCCGGGCCGGTGGCGCTGCTGCTCGGCATGAGCGCGGGCAATCTTTGCGCTGGCCGGACGATGCGGGCAGTCGGCGTCAGGAGGCTGTTCGCCTTTGGGGTTGGCATGGCGGTTTGCGGCTGGGTCACGGCAGGCTTCACCTGGACTTTGGCGTCCTTCATGGCGGCGATGGCGCTGGCGGGCTTGGGCGTCGGCATGGCCACGATCGTCCCCGGCATCGCGGTCATCTCGCAGAGCTTCCACCGGCACAGGGGGCTGGCCATTGCGCTCTTCATAGGCGGTTGTGCGCTTGCCAGTGCAACCATGCCGATGATCAGCGGGCGGCTGATCGCGGCATTGGGCTGGCGCGAGACATTCTGGACCATCGGCGCGGCGGCGGGCTTGATATGTACAGGGCTAGTGTATGTCCTTCCGTGCACCCGATGCGGCCCCTCCGATGGAGACGGTGCGGAGGACCTCGGCCTGACAAGAGAACAGGCCCTGAGGAAGCCCGGCTACTGGTTGCTGGCCATCGTTCTCACGATCAGCCAATTGTCCTTGAATGCCATTCTTTTCAACCTGATCGCCTATCTTCGGCACAGCGGCTTCGATCATGCGGACGCGGTCACCGTCTATAGCGTCGCCAATTTCATGAGCCTGCCGGGACTCCTGATCGGCGGGATGGCCTCCGACCGGATCAGCGCCCGCATCCTCCTGCCCGTCATCCTCGCCTTGCAGGCAGCAGGCACGCTAGCCTTGCTGGGGGCCGGCGGCGATCCTCTGTGGCAGGGCCGGACTGCGATCGCGCTTTTCATCATGCTCTGGGGTAGCGTGGCCGGTTTGCCGGCACAGGCGGGATCCATGCTGCTGACCGAAATGATCGGCCAGCGCGCCTATCCCGCGATGTTGGGGATCATCTTCACCATTAACGGCTTTGTCGGCGCACTGGCGCCGGTAGCGGTCGGGTGGGCCTTTGAGGCGAGCGGGAGCTATGCCTTACCGGTCTTCTGCTTTGGCTTGCTGACCCTGCTCGCGGGCTTCGCCTCGCTTTTCTGCCGCAGTGACCTGTTCGTGGCGCCAAGGCAGCACGCGCCAACTGACAGAATTTTCGCTGGAGATTGAGTAGATGCAGAACAGAGCCGTCTTCGAACGGGGCGAGATTCCGATATCCGCCAGTGGCTGGACCAAGCCGCAAGGTCTCGCGCCCAACTGGCCCGCGCTGACGGAAACGGTTTCCACCGATGTCGCTGTCATCGGCGCTGGCCTTGCAGGGTCATCCCTCGCGCTGCATCTGGCGGAAGCGGGTATTTCAGTCACCGTGCTGGAGGCACGCCAGCCCGGCTGGGGAGCATCGGGCCGCAACGCAGGGCACGTCCTTCCGATCCTGCGCGACATGCGCGTGTTCCGTCGTTTTTCGGACGAGGGCCGGCGATTTCTGGACCTATTCCGCGAACATCACACCATCCCCTTCGATCTGGCTACCCGCTACGCGATCGACTGCGATGCCGTCCGCTCCGGATATATCAACGGGATGAAGACCCGGCGGACCTTTAAAGGATTTCTGCGGGAATTTTCCTATCTGGAAGACTATGGCCTGCAAAAGCTGGTCCGCATGTCAGGGAATGACATGAAGGCCCGTATCGGATCGGCCGCCTATCCTTACGGCGTGCTGTTCGAAGATGGCGGCCGTATCAATCCCTATCTCTTCACCAATGGCATGGTTGCAGTAGCCGCGCGGCTCGGGGCGCGTATTCATGGCGATAGCGAGGCGCTGGCGCTGGAGCGGGCCGGCGAGCGCTGGCGCATCCGCACGCGGACCGGCAGCGTGCTGGCGGAGCGCATCGTGTTCTGCACCAATGCCTATCCAACAGGGGTCGAACCCACGTTCCGAAAAGCTTTTTATCCGCTGACCGCCTATGCCCTCACCACCAGGCCGCTACCGGCAGGGGCGCTTGACCATATTCTCCCGGGCGGCGGCACTTTCGCGCAGGCGCCGATCGATCTCAATCCGATGGTTCGTGATCGCCATGGCCGGCTCATCCTCTCATCGATCCCGCGGGTCGGCGGCGCGCATGATGCGTCATGGCATTTTCAGTCACAGTTGCGCTGGCTGCATCGCATCTGGCCGGGAACGCGCGGCATGAGGATCGAGATGGAGGATTATTGGACGGGCCGGGTTGCCTTGCGGAAGGCGCAGTTCCCCGGCGTGTTTGAGCTTGGCAAAGGCATTTTCGGGCTGATGTATTTCAACGCCTGGGGCAATGTCATGGCGCCCCTGATGGGCAAGATTCTTGCCAGCGGACTGGCGCGCGACGACATAGCGAGCCTGCCCTTCCCGGTCGAGCGGCCCGAGCCAGTGTCGTTCAACCGCAAATATGAGGTGCTGATTCGCCACATTTTGATCCCGGCTGCGCGGACGGCGCAACGATGGGGGTTTCTCTAGCTGATGATATTGAGGTGTGCCTGAATCGGCGTTCTTTGCTGGGCTACCGTCCCCACTCCTTGGTGCAAGGGCAAAGCAGCAAAGTGTTGAGGCAACGGTTCCTTCCCGGACATTGGACGCCAGCGTAGCAGAACGACAAGTAGATCACGATAAAGGTTGGCGAACATGCGCCCGGTCGGCAAAGTTCGCCGTCCAATGACCGGGGATGCTTTACCCGGAAGAGCTTGCGGGTCAGGTCCGGACGATCGATCGTAATGCGGGTAGTAGAACCACAGCGCCGAGACGACACTGTTCAATGTCGGCCCGCCAAGCCCTGCCTCCCGCTGGTCGAGCTGTCGAAGCCTTTGACGCGCACCTCCCGATAAAAGCCCACCTCAGCCAAATGCGCCAGGCCATCGGCGTCATTTGCATCGGTCTTGTTGGTGGTCATATCGAGGGCGGCCTTTGCATGGCGCGCGTCTATACAGATGGCAGGTAAGCCCTCTGCAGTAAGCGCATGATAAAACCAAACCGACAACGGTCCGGTCTCAAGTACCACGCTTTGCATTCGGCGCGCGTTTGCGGATCGCTTCGGCAAGCAGTTTGGGATCGGACGCGCACTTGCCGCGCCAAACGCGCCTCCCATCCTGACGAAGCGATATCGAAGTGTCTTTCAGAGAAACGTCCAGTCAGATATACTGATCCATGGTTGTCCTCCGTCTGATGCTGGGCCCGGTCCTAAATCCTGAGCCCGATCTTCATCTTATCGGGGGCACCAACCTTCCAGTAATCTCGTGTCCCTGGCCCGCGGCCGGTGCTCCCGATTACGTCATGTTCGTACATGTCCCAATGCCAGTCGCTATCGTTCCGGGCTGACTTTGCCCCTATCGTCTTTAGACCCGACGCCCCGCGACCAATTGATAAATGAGCACGATAGCCGCCACAACCAGGAGCAGATGGATCAACCCGCCGCCAACGGGCACCACGAAGGCACCAAGCACCCAAAGAACGAGCAGAATGAGCAGCAGTGTCCACAACATCACCCATCTCCAATCACAGTTACGAGATCTAAACATTCTGGAAGGCGGACTGTTCCTGATGGACAGCTTAGTTCCAAAGCTGGCCGGTCGGTTCATTTCCAGAAATAGCTCAACGTCGGGCAGATTTCGGGGATCGGTGTCCGGACCGTAGATGTCGTCTTTGTCGCCGGAACGCGGGTGACTAACGCAGCTACTCTCTCACCAGCGAAGGCTTCTTGGCGATCATCGCGAGTAGCACCTGTGCCGGGCCCCTGGGACGTCGGCGGCCATGCTCCCAGTTGAGCAGCGTGCCCTTGGCAACGCCAAAGCTGCGCGCGAACGCGCCTCGTGAGAGGCCGGTGCTGGCGCGGATCGCGCGACACCGACGGCGGGCACTTCCAGCTGATGGATGCGCGCTTCGGCTTCCTTACCTTCCGCAAACGCGAGCGCTTCACTCAAACCCAGCTGCCGCTTTTGCCGCCGCCCTCGCGAGCGATGCGCACCTTGCGAAGGCCACCGTCCAACGAGATACCCGCCTCAGGGTTGGCGGCGATATAATCCACGAGCGCAGAGCGATCCTCATCAGACATGATCGCTTTGGCCTGCCGCAGAAATTCGCCAGTTCTACGACGGTCTGCAAGTTGGCCCTGCCTGAGGTGTATATGCGCCACTGGCGTATATACATGTCCTTGGCATCGAACAGGTTCCACCACGGCCCGAACCGGTCAGGATTGCACCGCAGTCCAGCGCCGGCAGCGTGCGCCCCATATCGATATAGCGATCCTCAACGCAGCACCAACCGCTGCCCTTTACCCCTCACGCTCCGAGAAACTTAACCTGAACGATAGTTAATCCTGTTCGGCTCGCCGCTCAGTTCCGCTATAGGAGTCGCGCGACCCGAAGGCTCCGGCTAAATGCTGAGAGACTTCTACTGGCCCGACTGTCCCCGGATAGTCGGGCCGTTTTTCATGTCGATGCTCTTAGTACGTGCGCAAACATGCGTTTCAGTCAGCTTCTGCGGCAGAGCCGTTATCAAGCGCGTCAGCGATCATAGCTGCCAAGGTCTCTTCAGCGCGCCGGCGCACGCTGTCATCTTTCGATTCTAGATCATGGCGCAGCCATTGCGGGGCGCGCTCGATAACGCGCAGAATCATCGCGGTCATATTCTCATCCATCGCTGGCGGCATATGCCGCCTGATGACCGCCGGCGCAATGCGGCAATCCTAAGCTGCGTTCCGCTATCGCCTTTGATCGGGGGGCGAGGATCTTCCCGGCCCGGATCGAACCTTCAAGTTCGAGCTTGTCGGCGATCCCTCCTCATCCCGCGTCTCGACAGAAACCTCGCCGTGCCGCCCGATATAGGCGAGATGAGCACCTAGATGCTCGGCGCCCTCATTGCGTCCGGTGACTTTGACCAGCACCTCGGGTGTCCTTCGGACAACCCGCGCCAGGAAGCCCCGGAAGAAGAGATCGGGTTCGCCATTGGGCAGACGTCCCGCTTCGATCAATCGCCCATATTGAGACTAGCGGGATGCCGCCCTTTTCCGTAGCGTTCGAACGCAAGGCGAGCGGCTTGGCCGACCGGCTCGTCGACCGGAACCAGCGTCACCTCCGCAAGCGACAAGAAACGGGCAACAATCGCCCTTGCTTCATCGACGCTGTAGCTGTTCTTGCGCGCGACCGCCGCGACGGTCTGGAATATGGCGATCGCAGACGTGCATCGCGCCGACGACGCGGCGATCTTGCGCGCGAGCCTGTCGCCATCCCTCTTCGGTGAGCATTGCAACGATGGCCGAAGCGTCGAGAAACATCAAAGGTCCCCGGACATTTCGTCAAAGAGCCTTGTCCGCGGCATGCCCAGTCGACGGCCGCCGAAGCACCTCGGTGCGTAGCGCCTTGATACGAACGTCCAGCGGGATCGCTTCGTCCTCCCGCGCAAGTTCATGGCGGACGGCAAGCTTTACGGCCTCGGTCAGGCCGATTTTGTGCCGCTTCGCCAGCGTCCGTAAGAGGCGGTCGGCTACTATGTCCCTGATGTTCTATTCGCTATCTCAAATATCTGTCCGTGTAGCCGATCCCGCCCGATAAGGCAGCCTGAGCGAAAGGCCCGCCCCATTGAGCAGGAGCGGGCCTCGTCGTGCCGGACGCGTGCTTGGGGGCGGGTAGAAATATCCGGCGCGACAAGATCGGCTGGATAGAACCGATGTTCCCGGAAAATACTCAGATTGGGCCCGTGGTCCTGCCGCTCGACGAACTATGGCCACCGTTGCGGTACAGGATCTCGCGTGCAGTGTCTGAGGCAATTGATGACCCTGCTGAATCGACAGAGACAAATACACTGCCGCTCTTGATGCGCTCATCGTAGTAGGTCGCGTCTTCATCATCGACGCCGTGCTGCTTAAGCGTCTCATTTAGGGTACCCGCGGCGGCTCCTGCGGCAGCCCCGATCGCCATTGCTCCTGGGACAGCGGATGCGGCGATGGCGCCAGCTGCTACAAGGGGTCCCACTCCAGGGATCGCCAGAGCTGCAACGCCTAGACCGGCACCTAATGCACCACCGCCTAAGATGCCGCGGAGCAAATTACGGTGGTCATCGTCCGTGACGTCGCCGTCGCCGCCGCGTGTGGTAATTTCGCCGTTATGTTGAGCGATAACAGAAAGCGCGCTGTCACTCACGCCAGCTGACCGCAGTTCAGAGACGGCGCGCTCGGCCTCGGTATGGCTATCGAAAATGGCTGATGCGATCTTCGTCATTCTATTCTCCTGGCATGAGTGTGGAGCGTGGAAAACGGAAGGGGTGGCCACGGCGTTCCACATAAGCGAACTAAATTGACAGGATGTGGCACGGCCCAATGAGGACATTCGTCGCAAAACTTATGTCGCAGGTGGAATCCTGGGCACTTCCGACGACGATGACGGTTCGCTGTTGAGGAGAATGGAAATGACTGGTCGACCGGCTACCACTGACATGCTCAGCAATCGCGTAATCGATGTACTGCGTCGTTCATTGAGGCGGCAGTTTCCTGTGACGGCAGACGGCGCATTTGATGACCTGCTTCAAAAGCTGAAACACATACCACCTCAGCGGGGTTATCCGTACAGTTGCACGTCATGAACGACGTTCGGCGGCGTGCCAGCTTCTGGCTACTGCTGGTGGCTATAATTCTGTGTATGATCACAATTCTCGGCTTTGTCGTTTACTCGAGCATTGAGGCGCCCGATCCAGCGTCCCGGACGCCCGAGGGCGCGCCACCGCCACGTGGAGAGCCGATGCGCCCGTCAGATTAACCCGCGGTTGCGCGCTAATCTCAGCAAACTAAGAGACCATACCGCTCCACGGCAGAGCCACCTCAACCTGCGCGCACGACAAATCCTCGCCCTGCACCGAACATCGGGCAACCGTGCGGACTAATGGTCCGTGTCGACCTGCCGACATTCCACTGCGTGACCGCTAACAAGCGACCGCAAACTGCCTGTGCTGGCATAAGGGTCACCGGGTGTGCACTCGCGGCCGGGTCGGCAATGACCCGGCATCTTCGGCGTGTCGATCGATGATAGCCGGATGCGGGTCGAGCCGCAGCGCAGAGTATCGCCATCTACTACCCTTGGACTAACGCAACCGACGCCTTGATCGTCGTTTTCTCAAGCTGCTGCCGGCCAACTTAGCAGCCTGTCGCCATGCTGGAGTGCTGCCCATCCGATGGCGCTGCCGATGATGAGGCCGCATACGACCAGCGGAAGCAAGCTGATCTTACGAAACTGCGGCTGGTGCCGCCGTGTTAGACGCCGAAACTGCACAACCTTGTTGCGCCACCGCCGTACCGGCCGGTTACGCATGGTCGTGCGGAAGTCGAAATCATCCCCATGCCATTGATATTGACGTATTGGACCGCGCTGTCACGCGACAAAATTTTTCACCGCCCGCAGTACGGTTCACAAGCAACTCCATCTCCATCCCGATCCAGGTGAGCCCCGTAACCAGGTTGCCCAGCCATGATTGGCGCGGCGCCGGCCGCACGTGCGGCAGCGCAATTCCGAAAAGCACCCCCCCACTCCCAGTGAGGAAGCTGCGTTGTCTGGTTGAAGATGAGGCCGTTGTTCCCCTGTGACAATGATACTCGCCCGTCTTCCGGTTGTTATGACATCCTTCAGCGTTCAAGCCGCCAGGATGGGCCTCAGCAGCTCCAAGGCCGGTCAATCCGCTGAAGATTATTGATGATAAAACCGTGTACCGCATGGATGTCCTTCCGCTGGCGGTACTATCGTTTATTTCTCACCCAATTGTTATCCTGCTTCTGTCGGGATGCGTCAGCCACAGCATAAAATCCAAAATTGCATCATGGAGTATCACTTGAGGTATATTGCGCGCATCCACATTCATCCGTCACCTTTGCCAGTGATAGCAAACGAGTCATTTTCGGCAGGGGAATCTTTCAGATGCACATTCTGCGAAACACATTAGCAGTCGGGCTCTTCATCTTTAGCTTCCCGCTTGCTGCCCAGCTATCCCCCATGCAGGTCAGTGGCGCCTCAGCCGTCGTCATCCCCATCAACACTTTGGTCGTCGTAACGCCGACAGAAGAAATCACCTCAATAGATATGAAGGTCGGTGAGGTGCGCAACTTCATGGTCGTGAACGACGTCATCGAGGATGGTGCTGTAATGATCAGGCGCGGGTCACCCGTGAAGGCCACTGTCACTTGGCGTACTGGCAAGGGAATTGTGGGGAAGTCAGCCAAGTTCGAGCTTAGCTTCAATTCCGTCAGGTCTGGTGGCCGGGAGTGGAAGCTACGGGGTTCAGTTCGTCAGGAGGGCCGCGGAAACACCACTGGCGCACTTCTTGGCGCGGCCATCATCACCGGACGCTCTGCGGTCATCACGCCTGGTCAGCTTGTTAACGTGTTCACGGCCGAGGAAATTACGTCTTCGCCGTTCTTCCCGACCAGCAGCACGTCACAATATCGACTTCCGTCCCCTTCAATTCCGACTCAGCCCGCCGGCATCAACCCCAGCTCGGCAATCAGGTGCATCACCTGCTAGCCGTCAGATTTAGCCCTGTGTCGAGACCGCGCTTGCCACAGGTGCCGTCGAACTGGATAGCAGGGGCTACCGCACGCCCTTTTAGAGGAGCGCATCGATCGAAGGATGCACAGTCATTTACCCTTCAGCTTTTCTGCCGCTGCATTCAGTTTTCCCCGGTCATTACCGACCTTTCTGATGATATCACGCGCCTGATCGGACGTGATGCCGTGCTTACGGGCGAAATAGCTTACCTCGTAGCCTTCACCTCCGGCAACCCGGCTTCGATCAGCGCCATCCCGTTTGCTTTTATTGTCTGCCATTTATGTTTTCTCCTTCTAAGTAGCGGCCGCGATTTTCGCTATCGTTCCCTTTCCTGAAATGATGGTGCCAGACGGAAAAGGCCCTGGCCCAAGTGCTACGATGGCCATGCTAGCGCGGCTGCCTTCCGACGGGCCGATCATCAAACGACAGGCCTGAGATGCTCCGGCAATTCACTGGCCTGGTAGTCACGGCATTCGAAGCGAGGCGCCGCGCTCCAAGTGTTGAACCGCTCGAGGAGCGCGGCGGTCCCGCAGAAACCACATTCTGCAGTCATGCGGCCGATGATCCAATTATCCCTTCCACATCCCGAGCAATGATTTATTTCTTCATCTCTGTAGAGCGGGATGTAGGCTAACCGGAATCGGGTCCCTTCTTCATTGAATGCTGCCGTCCGCATAGGTTCACCTCGAAATTTCTCATATGCGCAAAGCAACGGCTCGATCAGCAAACAGTTTCATTAACCGATTGTAATGTTGGGGCCTTCACCCACCGCAACTCTGGGACTTCTCACATCCGACTTGGCCTATAACCCCTATTCGCCCAGGGCTGCGCAATGGGATTATGCCGCAACATTCGCTCGGCGAGATGTTTATTCCCTTGCAGGTTTCACCTGCATTGCGACCCAAACTCGCCCCGTCTCCTCATGGAGAGGGGCCTTTGGTGCCGTGCTTGCGGTGCCTCGCCCCCCCCCCCCCCCGCTGAGGCACCGCAAGTTTCCTCAGTAAATCTACCAGCGTTCAGGAACCCGACTCGAACGGCAGGAGTCGCGGACTTATGCTGCAGACGATGGTTCCCCATCTGGGCTTTGTCCCGACTATGCAGCCGACGCTTGTTCACGACGCGCCGGAGGGGGATCAGTGGCTCCACGAGATCAAATATGATGGCTACCGGACTGAGTTGTTGCTCGATGGCAATAACGGCCGGGCTTACACCCGCAACGGCCACGACTGGAGCGACAAGTACCGCTTGATCCTAGAAGCGGCGCAGAGCCTGCGCGGGAGCCCGGCGCTGCTCGATGGCGAGGTGATCGTCCAGGGCGAAGCAGGCTTGTCCGACTTCCATGCCGTTCGCCGGACCATCACGTCACATCCCGAACGCCTCGTCTTCTATGCTTTCGACCTGATGATGTTGGAGAGCCAAGACATCCGTCGGGAGCCGCTGACCGATAGACGCGCGCGGCTGCGCGATATGATCGGTGAGCATGACGCTGCCTTTCCGATCCAGTTCAGCGACCATATCGTGGGGCACGGAGCCGAGTTTTTCCACAAAGCTGAGCAACTCGGGCTCGAGGGGATCGTCTCCAAATTAGCGGATAGCCGATATCGGGCCGGCTATTCGACGTCATGGCTGAGATCAAGGCGTTTACGGTTGGGCAGTTCGTGATCGTGGGAACTGAGCAGGGGTTGGGTCCCACGACAGCCCTTTGTGCGCGCGAGACGCTGCACGGCTTGGAATATGCTGGCAGCGCCATGCTCACGCTTACGGCAAAGG